>CAZDCI010000022.1:288-4846 GCA_964503975.1 Candidatus Woesearchaeota archaeon | reverse complement strand
TACTTTAATATTTCTTTAAACTCAAGAATAATTAATTTTCATCGGAGATACTGTTGTTAATCTTCATGTACAAATCTTCCTTCACGCCTTTCTTTTTGAGACTTCTCTTCACCCAATTTTGAATGATAAAACGAAGAGAAAGACAGTTCAGAATACCCCGTACTATAATGCGCGCATTCTTCTTGGGAAACGTTGGTGGCCATACACGTTGCTTCAATAGATTCTATTCCCCCTTCTTTAGTAGTCCTTATCAGTAATTCATATGGTCCATGCCCTTTTTTAACATGATTCTCTTCAAACCATTTAACTTCGTCCCAAATGAGTTCAGATTCGGGAATCCCCTCTGATTTGGCTATTTGTTTCAATAACTGTGTTAAATTCATGTATAAATAATTTTTCAATTATTCTTAAATATTTGTGTAATTAAACATTCATCCCAATCAACAGGAGAATTATTGCTATTGCAAGCTCAATGATTCCCGCTCTTTTCAGCGATTTTTCCTTGAGCCATTTTTTCATTATGTTTATGCTCCAGTGAGGAAACAATAAGATAATTAGGCTTTCAAGTAAAGCTATAATTCCCAAAACCATAAAAACAATGTTCCATGCAACCATGCTTACAAAAGGTAGTGCAAATTTATAAACTTTTGTTATATGTTTTTTAGCGCAATTAAATTTCTATGCCTAAAGTTTTTGGGTTTTTATGAATATCGGGATGAAGATTTTTAGGAATTATTTTATTGATTTTGAGGAGAACTTATTTTATAGGTATATAAAGGGTTTTCGTGGAAAAGAGAGATATTGAATTGTCTTTGACAATAGGGTGATTAAAGAGAGTGATTAAACTCCCCAAGAAGCGTCTTCTTTGCGTTTGATCTCTGCTATTTCCTGCAAAGCTTTTATTTCAGATTGAGAAAGTAAGTCTTTGTTCTTTTTGAAGGTTTTGAACTGCTTTCCCGAGATGTTTGAGTAAAGTTCATTGACAGATTTCATACGTCTTTCAAAATTAACTCCTGGAACTGAGATTGCAAGCTCCAATCCTTCTCCAGCTTCCTGGACGGATTTATTTTCTGACTGCATATTTTTAATCTTGCCGACGCGTTCTCCGTTTTCATCTATTAGTTCAATTCCGGGAACAAGTTTTCCGGCTTCCACTTTGACGCCAAAGATTGCAGGGTTTGTATTTCTAAAAACATACTGATGCAAAACTTTCAGCTTGGCAATTGAAGCAAGCTCCATAAGTCTGGCTTTTTCAATTTCTTGAGCTTTTCTCTCTCTGAATTCCAGAAGGTTTTCTATAAGCTTGTAAATAACATCATCAGTTATAACACTTATGTCTTTGGCTTCTTTCATACTTTTTAACAGCTCTTTGGCTTCTTCATCTATTGAAGTGTTAAAGCCAACAACAACCGCATCAAGCTCGTTGATTTCAAGGTTGGCTTTTGCTGAAATAATATCTGTTTTATTTATTTTCCCTATACCTGCTTTGACTACGGGAATGTTTTTTTCTTTGAGCATCAAAAGCAAAGCTTCTAAACTTCCCAAAGAATCTGCTTTTGCAATAACTCCTTGTTTGTCCAAATCAACAATTCCTGAAATTTCTTTTTTGAAATCTTTTTCAATCTCTTCAAGATTATTTTTATAGACTTGGAAAGGCATTCCGGGCAAGACATCTTCTTTAGATGTTATTTGCATTCTCAAACCGGTTGAAGCGTTTGTTTTTTTAACCGGTGCGAATTTGTCGCTTAAAGGTTTGATTTCTTCCAAAACACGGATTTTTGTCAAAATTGGATTTCCTTCCAAATCTGATACTGCAATCTTATTTTCTTTATCCAAGGTTCCGTCGTAAAGAATGCTTTCAAGATAGTTAAGGTCTTTTTCTTTTTTAACTTCCAAAACAACGCCTTTCCCGGCTTTGTTTTTTTCAAAGGTAAGTTTCCCTGAAAGGTATTTTTGACTGAGGCCGCAAAGAACCATAATTAGCTCTTGGATGCCTTCTCCCGACCCGGCTGAGCAAGGAACTAAAGCTATTTTTTTTGTGAAATCTTGGATGTTGTAGAACAAGTCGGCATCAAATCCGTGGCTTTGAAGGCTTCCTATAAGGGTGAGGTATTTTTCATTGAAATTTTGCCTTGTGTTTTGAGACTGGATTTCTATGCTTTCTTTTAACCCGGTGTCTTTTTCAGGGTTGTAAGGCTTCCATCCTGAGATGTTGTCTATTTTGTTTAAAGCTATTATGAAAGGGGTTTTATTGTGGTTTAAAATTTGTATGACTTCTGCCGTTTGAGGTTTTATTCCTTCATTAATGTCAATTACGAGGACAGCTAAATCGGCTAAACTTCCTCCGCGTTTCCTCAAATTTGTGAAAGCCGCGTGTCCGGGAGTGTCAATGAATAAAAATCCTGGGATGTTTAACCTTATTCCAGACTTTTCAATTAAAGGGCACGCGTTTTTCAGTTGTTCTATTGGATATAATGTAAATGATATTTTTTGTGTGATTCCTCCAGCTTCTCCTTCCTGAACAGAGCTCTGTCTAAGTTTGTCTAAAATGCTTGTCTTCCCGTGATCCACATGTCCGCAAACCGTGACAATTGGCTGTCTAATGCTTTTTGTCTGTTTCATGTAAAAAAGTAGTTATAGAAGGATTAAAAGGTTTTCCTTAACTGGTTCTATAGTTAAAAATATAAATTACTTTTATTTTTCTTGTTTATGAAACCCTCACTCCATTTTTATATAGACGTTAGTGGACAACCTACAGGAACAGTTTTTGTCGGGTTACTAAGTATTCAGTCTTATGAAATAAATTCAGTAATAAAGGCTGTGAAGAAAAAATATCTATTAGAAATGCAAACTTAAAAAATCTCGCTATGAATTTTTTAACATAACTGGAGCAGAAGTGGATTCTTTGAAATATTATCTAAGAAAAATAAAATAAAGATGGGCAATGCCCCTCATCCCATATAGGCTACCTGTTTTCGAAATCTAATCACAGATTCGTCCTATACAGTCTATTTTTTGATCATGAACATTTTTAACTTAAAAAGCCGTTAATGTTCTAGATATTGTTGTGAAATGTTATATTTAAGGCTTTCTAAAATTGGGCGAAAATTCATTTCCTTATAATTTGCATCCAGTCAATTCACTCAGCTTATCAAGATACTGGACTCCGACATACTTTTTCCCTTGAATTATCCAGGTGGGCGTTGCAGTAATTCCTGCAACCGAGCATGCTTCTTGTTCAAAAACACAGTCTATAGTTTCAAGCTTGCTGTAGTGCTGTCCGAAAAGATCCTCCTGTATTACACAGGCGTGGCATCCTTTCTGGATGTATAAGACGGAATTATCGGCTATGCAGTTTGCAAACTCACTAGTTATTTCTGTCTCGTTGGAGTTTGTGTTAAGCATTAAAATAGAAATAATGAATATTAAAATGATAATTATCACAACAGATGTTAAAGTGCTCTTTTTTATTTTCATATGTAAAAAAAAATAAATACAGTATATAAATTTAAAGGAAAAGTGTCAGGGAAAAAACGCCCGAAGTAGGCAGGTATAAGACCAATGAAGATCGAAACCAAGCCAATTCTCCCGCAATTCACCTGACATAAAAGCAACGATTTTTGGCTTTTTAAGTGTTTATTTTAACTTTAGAATCGTAAAAAATCCGGGAAAATCAATAATCTGGAAGTTCGTCTTTGCCGGAGTCTTTTGATTCTTTTTTACCTTTATCGCTCTCTTCTTCAGGTTTGTCGAGTTTTTGCTGGTCTTTTGGTACCTCTTCTCCTCCTTCCTCTTCACTAGCTTCAGACTCTTCCATATCAGACTCGTCAATAGAATTAATCATCTCTTTGAAAGTTTTGAAGTCTGATGCAGAGATTCTTACCCCGGATTTTGTAAATCCGGTATATCTGTCTGATGTAACAAACTCACGGATTGTTAAACCCTTCTTTCCGCCAAAGTCATCAATGCGAACAACTATGTCTGTCTGCTCGTTTTTCTTAAGTTTTCCTATGTCCTTTTCCATAATAATCTTTTTGAAAAAGATTAGACAAAACCAATCTTTTCCATAATAACTGGATGATTCTTTATTATATAAATTTTTTGATAGAACTAATCAATACTACAATTAGTTAGATTCCCTCTAAATTTCTTTTGTTCCTGTTCAAAATGTTTTTTGCAGAGATAATTCCACCCTTATTATTGTGGTTTTTCAACAAGAAACGGTATACTTCTCTATAAGCTTTATTTTTGCATTTACCTTCGTAATCACATAAGGGAACTTTTTTACCTTTAACAATTTTATATATAGGTGCAATTCTTTTTCTTTTTTTCATATTAAAAAACGCCCGCGGCAGGAATCGAACCTGCGAGCCCAAACGGGCCGACCGTTCCAGGGTCGTGCAATACCACTATGCGACGCGGGCTTGTCCCTGGCGCTCACTCTTAGAGGAAGGTAAAAGAACCTTGATTGTCAGTTCCTCAACTTCTCCAAAAGAGAGGTTAGTAAAAGAACCTTGATTGTCAGTTCCTCAACTTCTCCAAAAGAGAGGTTAGTAAA
>CAZDCI010000022.1:0-188 GCA_964503975.1 Candidatus Woesearchaeota archaeon | reverse complement strand
AGAACCTTGATTGTCAGTTCCTCAACTTCTCCAAAGGAGGGGTTACTATAAGGGGAACCTTGGTGCCCCATATATGTGACGCGGGCATGAAACTAAAATCATAAAAGAATTATTTAAAGTTAACTTATTTGTTGGCTTTGCGCATAAATTACTCACAGCCTATTAAAATAACGAAGACGTCTATTATT
>CAZDCI010000021.1:0-6443 GCA_964503975.1 Candidatus Woesearchaeota archaeon | reverse complement strand
ACTTGACGCAATTCATCTCGCCACTAAAGTAGCAAGGGTTCTTGCGTTAATCTAATTTCCAACGTAATTATTTCTGATGAAAGTATTCAAGAAACAGCCCCTTTTTCTATAAATTTAAACATTAAAACCCCTTCAATAACTTCAGGAGAAGAATTAATAGCTGAAATAAGGATTGTTAATTTAAACCCGGGAGAGCCAAAAGACATAACTATAAGTTATTCTATTTTAAATCCTCAAGAAAAAGAAATAGCCAAAATATTTGAAACTGTTGCAATTCAAACCTCTTTGAGTTCTATTAAAAGAATACACGTGCCTGAAAATTCTGAAAAAGGCACATATTCTCTTCATATAGAAGTTGTGGATTTGGATGGGAAAAAAATTGTTTCAACAAAAAGCTTTACAGTGGAAAGACCAAAAAGAGAAAGTGTTACTTACATTGAAAAAGTATATATAGGAACGATTGTTTTTTTGATTATAGTAGCAAGTATATTGGGGTACCTTTATATAAAGAAAAAAGAGCAAAGGGACCACAAAATAAAAAGGAGGGTAAAATTTGAAGATTTTATAAAAAAGTAAATGGTTGAATGGATTTTAGTAATATTTAGCATCATAATATTGAGTTTTTATTTAATAACATTAATCTTGTTATTTAAAATACTTTCCAGAGTAAAAGAAAAAACCCAATATTCTTTTTGGCTTTTTATAGTATCTATTTTCTTTTTATCAGCAATAAGGGTTTTAGATGTGTTAAAAAAATCTGAAATATTTTTTGTGGCTCATTTGCATGAAATCTTAGTGGCACTCTTTTCTCTATTTTTATTTATGTTTGTGTTAAGCTTTTATAATATCTTAAAAAAGAAAACGGATAGGTAAAATGAAACGTAAAGAAAACGTAATAGCAATAATGTCTCCAAAAGGTGGCGTAGGAAAAACTGTTACAACTGCAAATCTGGCAGTGGCCTTGGCTTTAATCCATGACAAAAAAGTTCTGGCTGTTGACACAAACATTTCCACGGCCTCATTAGGGATGCATTTTGACATTTTTTATCCTGAGCACACAATTAATGATGTAACTGGAAAAAATGGAGACGATAAAAAAACAATTCATATCTATCATCAAAACCTCCACATACTTCCTGCCTCAATAAAGGTTCGCAAAGAATCTTCAAATCCAAAAGAGATACAAAAAAATCTTTTTTATTTGACTAAAAAATATGAAAGGTTTTTATCAAGGGTTTCGGGTGATTATGATATTGTTTTGCTTGACTGCTCTCCAGGATTTGATCTTGAAACTCTCGCTGCATTGCATCTCGCAGGAGGAATGATTATTGTGACAAATCCTGATTATCCTTCAATAGCTACCACAACCAGAGCAGTAGAATATGCAAAAAAGATAAATGTTCCTGTTGGTGGCCTGGTTTTAAACAAAGTCAGAAACAAAAAATATGAATTGAGCAAAGAAAACATTCGGGATATTTTGGAAATGGAAATTCTTCAAGTGATACCTCATGATAAACACATTCCGATATCAATTTCCAATAGAAAACCTGTAGTCCTGAACAAAAGATATTCCAAATCAGGAAAGGCTTTCCAAAAACTCGCGGCAGACATTATTGGGGAAGATTATGAAGGAAATTGGACAGATAAAATTAAAAATAAGTTGAAAATCTCCTAACAAACAAATTTAAAAATAACATAAACATAAAATAATTAACAAAAGATGGTGACAATGATAAGTGAAGTAGCAATTATTGGAATTCTTGCAATAATTCATATAATCGCAATTGTCTACACATGGAAAGTGGGAAAATCCTTTAATTCTCGTTCTTGGGTGGTGATAATCCTTGCGTTTGTTTTGTTATTGTTTAGACGCATAATGAACTTCTTGGACGCGTTTGAGATTATCTCTTACTCTGATGGACTTATCACAATAATAGATCAGGTATACTTGCCTTTAGTAGTTTGGGTTCTTATTAGTTTGGGAATGATAAAAATATATTACAATATAAGGGCTTCCATGCATTTGGAGAAAAAACTTAAAAACGTTGAGAAGAAGAAAAGTTCTAAGAAAAAGAAACGCAAAAAATAAACCCAATATTATTCACCCAAAACCTTAACAAGAATTCTCTTGTCGCGCTGGCCGTCAAACTCTCCATAAAAGATGGCTTCCCACGGGCCAAAATCCAATTCTCCGTTAGCAACAGACACGGTTGTCTCACGGCCCATAATCGTCCTCCAGAGATGAGCGTAAGCATTATCTTCTCCTGTGAGATTGTGTCTATAGGCTTCAAGATTGTCTAAGTTCATCGGCGCTAGTTTTTCAAGCCACTTCCTAAAATCTCTCAGCAAACCAGATTCATTGTCATTAATAAAAACACTTGCGGTTATGTGCATCGGATTTATCAAAACCATGCCGTCTTTGACTCCTGACTCTCTCACTATCTCTCTGACTTTATCTGTTATATTGACAAAATCAATCCTTTTCTTGGTGTGCATTACTATATGTCTTGTATGAGTCTTCATTTTATTTTTTTTAAAATTTTATATGAAATAAATCTTCCGGTGAAGAAGAATACAATCAAAAGAAAAACAGAAATGATTATAAGAGGCAAAATATCTAGCCCATAACCTAATTGGCTCTTGATGGTTGAGATATAAATCCAAAACAAGGCAATAACAATTAATCCAAAGATTATTCCTCCTATGTTATATTTTGTTTCGTTTTTCATTTTAAAAATAAGCAGAGGGTGGGATTCGAACCCACGAATATTTGGGCTGCAACCAAACGCGTTAACCACTTCGCCACCCCTGCGCTAATCTATAAAATTATAACCAACACATAATTTTTAAAGTTATCCAAATTAAACCTTTGATGGATAAAGAACTTATTGTTTTGCCTTTAACCGGAATGATTATAGGGTTTATGACAAATTGGCTGGCAATAAAATTTCTTTTTTGGCCAAGTAAGAAAACACTTGGATTTCAGGGAGTGATTCCAAAAAGAAAAGAGAAAATTGCCGAAATCATATCAAAAAACTCACTAAAGTTTCTTCCTAAAAAAATTGACAGGCTTGCAAAAGTCCCTTATATGGGAAAAAAGTTAACTAATTATATTGAAAAAGAAATTTCTTCAAAAATAAAAACAATGGACAACAAGGAGCTTGAAAAGATTATTGAAAACACCGCAAAAAAAGAGTTCCGTTTTATAACCTTCTCCGGAGCAGTTCTTGGTTTCCTTGTAGGTTTGATACAATACTTCATCTTAAAATTAATTTAATTGTAAATAAGCGGACCCGGCAGGATTTGAACCTGCGACTTACTGCTTGCTTCGATTTCTCAAAACATACATTTCCTTATGGAAACGTTCCTTAGAAGGCAGTCGCTCTATCCAGGCTGAGCTACGGGTCCTTCCTTAAAATCAAAAGAAGTATTTATATTTAAAAGTGTTTGTTTTCGGGCTTAAACAGTTATCTTGTCCAAATCTCCCGGCATATTGGTTTCTTTGAAAACTTCACGAGCTTCTTCCAAAACCGCTTTTCTGTTTTTACTGTGTCTCTGGCTTACATGTACAAGATATGTTTTACCTACATTGGCTTTTTTTGCTGCTTTTGCTACCTGCTCTGCAGTCATGTGTTTGTACTCCTTTGCTTTGGCCTTTTCTCCGGAGGAAAAAGTGCCTTCACAAACAAAAACATCTGCATTTTCAACAAAACCAGGAATGCGTTTGTTGTTGAGAGTATCCATTACAAAACTTATTTTCTTGCCTTTCTCTTCAAAAGTCAGGTCTTTTGCCTTGTATTTTTTTCCTTTATATTTTATGCTCTTTCCTTCCTTTAACTCTTGCAGGTGTTTTCCCGGTTTAACGTTGTGTTTCTTAAGTTTATTTTTATCAATCCTAATCTTGTCGTTCAAAATAAAATTATAAGCATTACAAGGCGTTCCGTGTTTCATTTTTTCAGCCTCAAGATAAAAATCTTCTCCTTTGTAAAACTTCCCTGAAACTTCTTTTACTTTAACTTTGAATTCGTTTCTGAAAGCAAACAAATCCAAGAGTCTTTTCAAAAACTTTTTGGTGTTTTTTGGACCGTAAACTTCTAAAGTTTTATTATATCCGCTAAGAGCAAGTGTCTTTATAAGCCCAGGCAAACCGAGAACATGGTCTGCATGCCAGTGGGTAATTAAAATTTTATTTATCTTGCACGGATTTAAGCGCGCTTTTCTTAACTGACGCTGAGTTCCTTCACCACAATCAACCAAGAGGTTTTCTCCTTTGTAGGTTAGCAAAAACGCGGGGTGATTGCGTTTCGCAGTTGGTACTGAATCGCTTGTTCCTAAAAAACATATTTCTATTTTTTCAGCCATAGCTGAATAAAGAAAAGATTGTTTAAAAGTTTACCTTAACCTACTCTTTCTTTAAAGCAGTAGAAGCGGGAGAAATAAAAATTATCGTGTCTCCTCTCAAAAAAGTCAGCCCGAGATTTCTTTTAATCTCACCATTGTCCATTTCTTTGATATTATCAAGAACAAGATTTATGTGAATGTCAAAAGCCAAAAGCGTTCCGACAAACTGCTTGTCTCCTTTCAAGTGCACGAGAACTTCCTTCCCTTTAGACTGGTTTAAAAGATCAAGAGGTCTTTCAATTCCTTTCGCCATAAGATTTTTGTGTTAATTTATTATTTAAACCTTTGGTACAGAGAATCTTTGATTCTCTTCGCCATAAGAATTTATCAATTAAATTGTTTATAAAGATTTCGTATTTTTCCGCAAAAACATGAAAAGATTCTTAACGAAAGGTATTTAAACAAAAGACAAGATTTTTTCATATGAAACACGGAAGAAAGAAAACGGGCGGAAGATACAAAAAGCGCAGAAAGAAAAAGTCTTACGAACGTCCTGGCCAGAAAACAGAAGTTAAGCTCGGGAAAGAAAAAAGAAAATCTAAAAGAGTCATGGGTGGAAACCGTAAAGCTTCCTTGTTGAATGTAAAATTCGTGAATGTGATTTCAGACAAAGGAAAAAACAAAAAAGCAGAGATAAAAAACGTCATTGAAACGCCTTCAAACCGTTTCCTTGCAAGGCAAAACATCATTACAAAAGGCACACTTGTTGAAACAAACCTGGGTAAAGTAAGAGTGACTAACCGTCCAAGCCAAGAAAGCATGGCTAACGGAGTCTTTGTGAAAGAATAATTCTCAAACTTTTACCACTGAAACATAATATAAAAATAGAAAGGTTTTTAAACTTAAATCCTTTATAAAGGTTACGGTAAGTTTAAAAATAAACTTTTTTAATTCGAAAATGACTGCAATAAAAAAATGTCCTGAATGTGGAGGGATACACCTCACTTACGATCCCCATCTGGGAGAAGTTATTTGCAATGATTGTGGGTTGGTTGTCGAGGAGAAAATGGTTGACAGTGGCATAGACCTCCATGGAAAGTTTGACAAAAGCGAGAAAAAAGGAAGAGGCGGAGCTCCCACAAGTATCCAAAAATTTGACAAAGGGCTTACAACAAACGTCGGAGAAATTTCTGACATTTATCGTTTGGATTCCAAACAAACACGTAAGTTTTTGCGTTTAAAAAAATGGCAAGAGCGTGTTTCTACAAGCATTGAACGTAATCTGCGTTTGGCCATGGCTGAACTCAGAGTTATTTCTTCATACTTAAGCCTTCCTAATGTAGTAAGAGACGAGGCAGCACGTATTTACAATTACGTCTTACAGCGTGGATTAGTTAGAGGAAGAAGTATGGAATCAGTAATTGCTGCTTGTCTTTACGCAGCTTGCAGGAGCTATAGTATTCCTAGGACACTGGATGAAATGGCTACCGCTTCTGATGTGGAGAGGAAAGAAATAGGAAGAACCTACAGGTTTATTATAAGAAAGCTTGGAATTAAGGTAAAACAAAGCTCTCCCAAAGATTATATCTCACGCTTCTCATCTGTTCTTAAACTCAGTCCAAAAACCCAAAACACCGCTCTTGAAGTTTTAAAAAAGGCTGAAAAAGCAGAGCTAACTTCAGGGAGAGGCCCGGCAGGAATTGCTGCTGCAGCACTTTACGTCGCTGCCTTAATCAACGACGAGAAAAAAACCCAACGAGAAGTTGCAGACATAGCAGGAATAACCGAGGTAACGATTCGTAACAGATACAAGGAGCTGATAGAAAAGCTTGACTTAGAAGATAAAATTACTCAAAGCGAAAAAGAATCGGAGAAAAAGTCGGAAGGTTCAGATGCAGAAAAATCCAAGAAAAGTAAAAAAACGAAGAAAGCGAAAAGTTCTAAGAAAAGCGAGAAGTCTAAAAAGAAAAAGTCAAAACTTAAAAAAGCGAGAAAGCGAAAAAAGAGATAATTCTAAAACTTTTTATACCTTTGAAAGATATTAATCTAATAAGCGGGGGTGCCGGAGTGGTCAAACGGACAAGATTAAGGCTCTTGTGGCT
>CAZDCI010000020.1:0-6909 GCA_964503975.1 Candidatus Woesearchaeota archaeon | reverse complement strand
TTCGGGTTCCTAATTATTTTATGAAAATAATGAAAGTTATTGATAAAAAAGTAGGAGATACAATTTATATCAAATATAGAATTAATCTACCGAAGCAAATAGTAGAAGATTCTGGATTAAAAGATAAAGAAGTAGATGTTAAACTTGAAGGGAAAAAAATTATTATAGAAAAAGAAAAGAATTAGTTAGATAATCCGAACCATTCACTTAATTCGCATTGCATTTCTTTTTCTCTTTTTGTTTCTTCATCCGTTATTTTAGTTAAATCATTTAAATCAAGTAAAACGAGATTCTGTATTTTTCTATCAATTAATTCCTGTTCAAAACCACTTTTTGAAATTAAAATATATTTGAATGTCCCTTTTGCAGATGTCTTTAATGATTTTTCTTTTAATTCTTCAAAATTTCTGCTATTCATTTTTTTTGTTTGAAATTTTACTTCAACAAAAATCGTGGCTCCTTTATTTTTCAAAACTAAATCTATATCTTCTCCTGCTTCCCACCATTTTCCATATTCTAGAAAATCTATGCTCATTCCTTTTATTTTCTTTCCTCTCATAAAAATAAAAAACTCCGTAGCAATATCTTCAAAAATTCTTCCAACAAAATCATCCATCTCTTTGTAAATTCTTTTTATAGAAGGCTCTGTAATCCCCGCTTGTATTTGTTCTTGAAAAGGATAAACAAATCTATACCAAAATTTAAAAAAATTATCTTTAATCTCATACCTTTTCATTTTCATTTTTCCATAAAGAGGATTTGATTGAGAGATTATATCCAACAATTCAGAGAGATTTCTCAAATAAGGAGTTAATTGATATTGTTCTAATTCCAAGTAATCTGATATTTCTTTTAGCTCTTTTTTTCCTTTTGAGATTGCTCTTAAGATAGAAATATATCTTTCAGGATTTTTTAATTCAAATTTTAAAGCATTAATTGGTTCATTATACAATGCCCCTTTATCTGATAGAACAAGAGATTTTAATGATTCAATTAAATCTAATCCAGATTCCTTAAAATCCGTTAAGTATTTTGGAGTTCCACCAAAAACAGAAAACAATTTTATTTTTTCTTCTTCTGAAAGTTCTTTAAACATCTCTCTAAAATCTATATACTTAAATTGTTTTAATGGGATTGTAAAAGTTTTTCTTCCATATAAAGGTCCTTTTTCTTCTAATGCTAATCTATGCATCATACTCATAGAAGAACCACTGATAATTAACATTACTTTGCTTACCCTTAATTTATCATCCCAATATTTTTGTAGAGAACGGATGAAATCTTTTGCGAATTTATCTAACTCTTGAAATTCATCAAATATTAATAGAAACTTTTCATCTTTGGTTTTCTCAATTATATATTCAAAAAAATCTTCCCAATCATTAATTTTAACTACTTCTTTAAAGCACTCTTCTATTTTTCTGGAAAGTGCCCTCTTTAATTCCGCTCGTGATTGAAATGTTATAGTTAAAACTAGTCTCTTGCATCTCGTTTTATTTGCAAATCTTCTTAACAACTCTGTTTTTCCAACTCTTCTCCTCCCATATAATACTCCAAATTCTCCTTTCTTCAAATTATCAAATTTCTCTTTAAGCAAATCCAGTTCATTGAATCTATCATAAAATTTTCTTTCCATTATAATCTAAATTATATTTATTTATAATCTTATTATATATGTTTATAATATATATATTATAAAAACCTTTCGGTTAGAATATTCGGGCACCGAAACATTTATATAGTTCGGGTGCCTAATTATAATATGAAAAAACAAATAATCTGCCCTGCCCTTCAAAATCCTCTCCTCCTTAGACATATCATATCTACTCCAGCCCAATGCCTCAAATAACAGCTCAATAAACCAACTCTTTATTTTTTTCCTCAGGCATAGAATCTCTTTCGTTTTTTGGGATAGACAGAAATTTTTTAACTATTTTTTCTACTTCTAATTTTGCACTTTCTTTATTCATAAAAATATTATTGATTACAAACTTAAAAACCTACCGAAAGAAAAAAGACCAATTAACGCACCAGAGAAGGCTTGTCCGAAAATTTATAAACATAAACATTTTTTTATTTGCTATGGAACAAACAATCTGTATATTTGGCGATAGCATAACTTGGGGCGCCGTTGATCCTGAAAATGGAGGCTGGGTCGCTCAATTACAACGTTATTTTGAAACTAACGACAATTATGATATTACAGTTTACAATAATGGTGTGTCTGGTGATAACACTGATGATTTATTGGAAAGATTCAAGGTTGAGTGTGGGGCAAGAGAACCTCAAATCATAATCTTTGCAATAGGAACAAACGATTCGCAATATGTAAAAAGTAAAGACAATCCACGCGTGTCTTTGGAAAAGTTTCAAAATAACTTAGTGGAATTAATAAGTCAAGCAAAAAAATTTTCCGACAAAATCGCCTTCGTCGGACTAACAAAAGTCGACGAGCCAAAAGTAATGCCAATACCTTGGTCAACGGAGGAAAAATTTTACGATAATGACAACATTGAGAAATATAATGCTGTTATAAGAAAAATTAGCACTGAGCATGGATTACTGTTTTTAAATTTGCTTGATTTATTAGAAATGGGCAACCTCGACGACGGCTTACATCCAAATTCAGAAGGTCATAAAAAAATGTTTTTGAAGATAAAAGAGTTTTTACTGGCTAACAAAATTGTGTAGTAGAGACGCCCACCAAATCAAACTTGCTCCGCTTCGCTTTATATATCCCTAACCCTACTTCCCCATTTCTTTCAATTTTTTAAGAACATCGTCAAGCTCTTTCTGGGAGCCTGATTTCTTTAAAGGTTTCGGCGGAGAACGTGGCTTGTCTGGCTCTTTAGGTAACAATATTCTTCTTTCAGGGGGTCTTATCGGATGCTTCCTTGACGGGAAACTTGGGAAGCCGTGTCTTGGAGGGCCTCTTGGTCTCCCGGATCCTGACGAGGAACCTGAGCCTTTGCCTTTCCCAAATCCTGATTTAAGTTTTAACCACCACTCTCTTAGCTTATCTCTGAATATGATTCCGACAACTGCCAAAACTATAAGAATCAAAAGTGTCCAAATCCACCAATAACCTCCTTTTTCTCCTGTTCCTCCTGAAGCTCCTTCAAAAATACAACAAACTGCTCCGCTTGCTTCGCAATCATAACTTGTCTGACTTTCTCCCGTTTTACACGTAAACTTACATATCCCTCCTTTCTCTTCACACTCGTTTTCTGGCTGCTGGGTAACAGTTTCAGTTTCACAAGAACCTCCCACACAACAAACCTGGCCTCTTGTTAAATCTGCTGTATTTGTTTCGTCTCCTCCGCGACATATCTGATTTGAAGAGCAAATCTCTCCTCCAAGTTCCGAGCAAGTTTCAAACTCTTGTGGTTGTGAACAGCAACGGAAAAGGGAAGGGCACGAATACTCATCAAGAATTTCTCCAGTACAGCTTGCACCCGACATACAATAATATCCCGCAGCTTTACAATCTAACACTCCTCCTGTTCCTCCCCCTGTTCCGGATTTGAAATCCTGAGGCCAAATAGAAGCTAATAAAAATCCCGTGTTCCTTATGTTTCCTTCCCAACACCCTTCTTCATCCTGCACAGACAAAAGCCAGTCTTTGGCATTTTGTTTTTCCTGAGGGTTTTCGTTTTGGAAAGGATACAAAGCCATTGCAGTATCGTAATACCTGTCTCCTGATTCTGCCCACCACTTGTTGCTTTTCTGTTTTGAAAGTAAACTTGAGCGGTAATCTTCGTTTCCGGTCAACAAGTATAAAAACGCTTCAGGTAAAAATCTCTCGTTCTCATCGGCTTTAACAATTAAATAAGGCAAAAATGCAGAAACGTCATTTCCTAAAGAATCTAAAACCAAAGCACTCCATAGGCTTCCTTCATAGTCACACGAATTCGTTCCAAAGCAGAAAGATTCAACTTTTTCCGATATTGTTCCTCCCGCAGCCGCAGAGCTTGCCTTATCAGTAACATGAACTGTTGATTCTCCGCTTTCCTGGAAAAGTAGGGTTGTCAGAAAATCCTTATCGCAAGAAACTTCAAAAGTTTCATCAAGGCATGAGGAAGAAATTTGGAGCCAGTAATCGTCTTGTGTTAAAAACAAACACCTTCCTGCGTCGTTGCTAAAAGTTTTGTCTTCATTAATATCCACTGTGTAACTTGAACCCGAATAACTTATGGTACATGTGGAGGCTTCATTTGTGTCTATTTCAAGATACCAGTTTATGTCTGTCGGAGAAGATTTCTGTGAAAGCAGCCATGCTTCTGCACTAGATACCTCTGCATTTGTATTGTCCAGAGCCAAAACCGCTTGAGCCGTATCTTTAACTTTACAGTTGCCTGAAGACCAACATTCTCCGTCGTTGCTAGATACTCTCACTAATTCTGCCTGGCATTCATCTAATGCAAGTAAAGAAAAAGTTTTCTCTTGTAAAGATGATAACTGTTCGCAATTTCCTTGAACCTTGTCGTTTAAACACTGGTAAGCTTTATTTATTTTCTCAGTCTCCGTCGTTTCGTTTTGGGCAGAAACAAACGCAAGACTTAAGACTAACACCAAAAATACAAACATTAATACAACCCTTGCCCCCTTTTCCATTAGACATAATAGGACAGACTTGTTTTTAAAATTATCTTTACTTTATGACCCGTTTTTATTTTTTCTCTTTTCTTTTTCTCCGTTTACCTTTCTTCCCCGAAGCCTGCAAAAGCTTCTTCACGGTATAATTTACCGGATTTTTGTAACGTTTTTCTTCGTCTGTCGGAGCCACGCCTATTCCTTTGTAATAATCTTTGTCAAAGTTTGGAGGCAAGATTGATTTGTGTCTGTATGCCCATGACAACTGTGATGTTATGTATCCTTTTTGCAGAGGTATCTCGTTTTTTTCGTTCCAGGAATATATTCGCTTTTCCAACTCTTCACGGGGAATATCTAAAGAGCGGAAAAAGTTCAAAAGGATAAAAACCGCTCTTTTTCTTCCGTCGTTCACGCCTTTTAAGATTCTTTTTATGCTCGGAGGAAAATACTTGTCTGAAAGTTTTTCTGGCAGTTTTTGTATGTTGATAGGTTTGAAATCCTTTTTCTTGTTTCGGTTTTCTTCGCTCTCGTCAGGGTGTTTGTTTTTGTGCCAGTCAAGTGCCTCACGCAAAAGTTCTGAAGCTTCTCCTTCTTCCGCATCAGGTAAAAAATCTTTTACATCGGATTCTGAAATTTTTAAAGGATCTGCGTCTTTTGGCTGAAAATTTTCAATATTTTCAGGGTTTAAGGGAATGCTTGCCAGGCGTGTTTTTTCATGCAAACTGTAAGGCATCCTAAAAAGGTGGCGCGAAGAGACAAGAATTAAATCAGGCATTACTTCTTTAGGTGCCTGGAAGTCTTTTACATATTTGCTTGCGCCTTTCTGAGTTAAAAGAGTGATTTTTTCTATTAGTTCATTTTGTATCATCTCATTAATGTATCTTGTCATTATTCTTGGCCACTCGGGAAACATATCTTTTGTTTTTACATCATATATCTCTTTGGGAAAAGCCTTCCATGGAACAATTATATGGAATCCTTTTGAACCGGAGAATTTGATTCCAATGTTTTTTACCTGGTGAAACCTGAAAAGTCTAGCGATTAACTGGGCCATTATCTTGCTGTAATCAAGATACTTAGAATCTATATCTAAAAGCAAATCCCAGCCTTCTCTTAAATTATTGAGCTGTTTTTCGTTCATTCCTGTAGATATGCTCAAAGGGTCTTCCCAAAGCTCTTCGCTGCAATGGAAACTTGTTGCGCCTTTTTTAACCAACTCAAAGACATCTCCTTTATATTGCAAAGAATCGGGACGTTTACCAAAACCTTCAAAATACCTTGGAACAACTTCTCTGCTTTTTGAAAAATCAAATATTGCTTTCTGTATGTAAGGTTTTGAATAATACAAATGTGTAATTTGTCTAATTCTCTTTTCTTTTTGAGTTTGTTCACGTATTTTTTCGGGGTGCTGCTCCATGTAAAAAACAAAACTGAAAGATTTATATAATTACCTTATACTATAAAATAACAATACTTAAAAGCTCAACGTGGCTATTTTTAAAAGAATAAAATGAGAGTTAAACTTGAAAACCCTACTGTTTTGGCACGGATGATTGAGGTCATTTCTGAGCTGGTTACTGAAGTGAGAATAAAAGTCAATGATGAAGGATTTAGTATTACAGCCATGGATCCTGCAAATGTTTCTATGGTGAGTTTTAAGCTTCCAAAAGGTTCTTTTTCCCAGTTTGAAACAGATGAAGAAACTCTTGGCGTCAACTTAGAAAACTTTAAACGTATCTTGAAACGTACCGGGATGAACAGCTCTTTGCTTATGGAAAAAAAAGAAAACGTTTTACATATACAAATTCAAGACAGGATAAAAAGAAATTTTAATTTGAGTTTAATTGAAATTGAAACCGAAGAGAAAGAAATGCCCAAGCTTGAGTTCAGCTCAAAAGTTGATATAAGCTCTCAGGACTTAATTGATTCCATTGAAGATTGTAGTGTTGTTGCCGATGCGTGCTCCTTTATCATTTCAGATGGAAAATTTATCGTTGAAGCAAAAGGGCTCAACTCCGCGCGCGCTGAATTTAGCGGGGATGAGGCAAAAATAAATGCTGAAAACTGCAAGTCGAGATATAGTTTGGAGTATCTGCAAAAGTTCATCAAGGCTTCAAAGCTCTTTGATACCACGCTTTTGAGATTTGCAAATGACCATCCTCTGATATTTGACGTTAAAAACAACTTCATGGAACTTTCCTTTTTGCTTGCGCCTCGCGTTGAGACTGAAGATTAACAGAACACTAAGAACTTTGTTACCGTCTGTAGTATCCGATAATTATTTCCTAACGACAAATTAATCCCATTCTCTTTTTT
>CAZDCI010000019.1:0-12055 GCA_964503975.1 Candidatus Woesearchaeota archaeon | reverse complement strand
ATTCTTAGAGTTTTTGATTTCTACAGCAAACACAATTAGTTTTCGCGCAAAGCCCGGGGAAAAGAAATGTTTTTAAAATGTTAATTCTTTTTACAACTATGAAAAATATAATGATACTGTTAGCAATATTTTTGTTAATGGTTTCTCCGGTAGTAGTTGCTCAGGAAAATGAACTTGGAAATCCAGGAATTACTCCTGACAGTGCTTTTTATTTTTTAGACAGGATTTTTGACGGTTTTCAAAGTGCTGAATCAAGAGCAGACGAAAAAGCTGCAGAAGCATTAGCAATGGCTCGTGAATCAAAAACAGAACATGCTGAAAGAGCCTTGGGGTTGTATGAAGGAGCTTTAAACAGATTAAATGAAAGAGCACAGAACAATGAAGAAATCGCCGAAAGAGTTGCAGAAAAAACAACAAACCATTTGGTCGTTCTTGCAAATGTTTTAGAGCAGGTTCCTGATGAAGCAAAACCTGCTATTGAAAGGGCGCTTGAAGCAAGTACCCGTGGAAGAGATGAATCAATTAACGCTTTAACAGAATTAAACCCTTCTCGCGGAGAACAGGTTGCAAATCAAACTCTTCAGAGGGTGATGAATGAAACTCCCGAAGAAGCACAGGAAGGTTTAATGAAAGCATTTAATTCTGTAGGCAGCAATGAATATGCTGAAGCGAGCGGGCAGGCTGTTGCTGGAGAACAAGCAGGGACACAACCTGGAACAACAGGACAAGACGAAGCAGGAACCCAAGGGCAAGAAGCAGCTAATCAGTAAACACCCGGTTTTGGATATACTGGTTTTTACTGTTAATTCTATCCAAAATTTTAAATAAAGTTATCAATGGAAATTGTTATGGTTGAAACAGAAAACAAAATAACGCGTGAAATATATGACAAAGCAAACCGGGAAGATTTGGTTTACAAATCTAAACCCGGTTTAAATGAAGAACTTATAAGACAAATCTCAAAAGATAAAGGCGAGCCCGAGTGGATGTTGAAAAAACGTTTGCATGCACTAGGGATTTTCAAAAAAATGCGTATGCCTAATTTTGGACCGAGTCTGGATGATTTAGATGTTGAAAATATTCATCTTTATCTAAGGCCGAATTCTGTCCGGAACTCTCGTGACTGGAAACAAGTTCCTAAAGAGATAAGAGAAACTTATGAAAAGCTTGGAATTCCAAAAGCTGAGCGTGAGGCTTTGGCAGGAGCAGGAGCACAATACGAAGCTGAAACGGTTTACCATAATTTGAAAAAAGAGTGGGAAGACCTTGGAGTAGTCTTTTTAGATTGTGGCGAGGGCTTAAAAAAATATCCTGAGATGTTTAAAAAATACTTTATGACAACCTGCATCCCTGTTGATTTACACAAATTCAGTGCTTTGCATGCTGCCGTATGGAGCGGTGGAACTTTTATCTATGTTCCAAAAGGAGTTAAAGTTGAACTGCCTTTGCAGGCATATTTTAGAATGAACGCCCGTCGTGGAGGACAGTTTGAGCATACTTTAATCATCGCTGATGAAGGAAGTGAGATTCACTATATAGAGGGGTGCTTTACAAAAGGGAATATTGTAAATACCTCAAAAGGATATAAGAAAATTGAGAATGTAAAAGAAGGAGAATTAATTTTGACAAGTGAAGGAAAATTCAAAAAAATAAAAAATATTCAAATAAAGCCTTATTCTGGAGAATTATATACTATCGAATTTTATGGAAATTCTTCTGAAAAAATAAAAGTTACACCTGAACATCCTTTCCTTTATGTTGATAGAAAAAGTGAAAGAGATAGAAACAAAACATTCAAACCCAGATGGAATGTTCCCAAATTGTTCAAAAAGAAAGATTATCTTGCGATGCCAATAAACCAAAAAGTAATTCATAAAAAATTTAGAGAATTTGAGGTAAAATATAAAGGAAAAAATGAAAAAATAAGGGTTCCAATGACTCCAGAATTCTTTAGACTCATAGGATATTATCTCGCGGAAGGTTCAACTATTGGAGAATACTATTTATGTTTTGATTTTAATTCCAAAGAAAAAAAATTCATAAATGATGTGAAAAATCTTCTTAAAAGAATATTTAATGTTAAAGCCTACGAACAACCACATAAAAAAAACAATGGAATTTCTGTTAGAGTTAATTCAGCAAAACTTGCAAGATTGTTCAAGATGTTTGGAGATAGAAATTATAATATAAAAGTTCCTTCTTGGGTGTTAAACGAGAATAAAAAAAACCAAAAAGAACTAATAAACGGATGGTTTAGAGGAGATGGAAATTACTATAATAAAAAACATAAATCAGGACACAAGGAAGTCTTTAGAATAAATACGACTTCAAAAACAATGGCAAGGCAAGGAAGAGACATCTTATTGAGGCTAGGTATTGTTCCATTTATTAATGGGAGAGACAGATCAAAAGAAAATAGAAGAACAATGTATACATTAGGAATAAGTGGCGAGCAAATGATAAAATTTTCTAAAATTGTTGGTATTAAAATAAAAGACAAATTACATAGAAAAAACAGGGCCTCCATGTTTGGGATAGATGGAAAATTTGCTTACTTTCCAATAAAAAAGATAAGTAAAACGAAGGTTGAAAACACGCCTATTTTTAACTTTTCTGTAGAAAGTCATGAGACTTATACTGTTTCAGGATTAGCAGTTCATAATTGCTCAGCACCAATTTACAAAGAGAGTTCTCTGCACGCAGGGTGTGTTGAAATTCATGTGCTTAAAGGCGCCCGCGTTCGTTACAGTAGTATAGAAAACTGGAGCAAAAACACTTATAACTTAAATACAAAAAGAGCAATTGTCCATGAAGATTCTGTAATGGAATGGATAAACGGCAACAGCGGAAGCAAAATAACAATGCTTTATCCCTGCTCTATGTTGCTTGGGAAAAATTCTTCAACAGATTACATGGGAATCGCTTACGCAAATCGCGGCCAGTGTCAGGATACAGGATGTAAGGTTTATCATCTTGCCGAAAACACAAAGTCAAACATAGTAAGCAAAAGCATTTCAATGAACGGAGGGGAAACAAGCTACCGTGGACTTGTAAAAATAAATAAAGGCGCTAAGAACTCTACAGCAAGCGTTGTTTGTGACGGTTTGATGCTTGACAACAACAGCATTGCTAAAACTTTTCCTGCAATGGAAGTAAACGAAGATGATGTTAAGGTCGCTCACGAAGCAGCCGTAGGAAAAATAGGGCAAGAGCAACTTTTCTATCTGATGTCCCGCGGTTTATCTGAAATGGAAGCAACAAAGCTCATTGTCTCAGGATTTATAGAACCTTTAATAAAAGAACTTCCTTTGGAATATGCCGTAGAACTCAACAGGCTTCTTGAGATTGAAATTGAAAATAGCGTTGTTTAAGTGGTATCTTTACTTCTAATTTATTACTTTTGCTGTTTAGCACTAACTCTTCATAGCTTAATTATAAAGCAATCTACTGTAGCCCGATAGATGCCAGTTAAATTCTGGCTGGAGAGATTTTCTTCTTTAAAAACCCGCTACCATAATCAATAAAAACCCCTAATTTTATTTCTTTATATGAAACTTAACAATTCAACAGTTAAAAAATTGAAAAATGATTTCCCTATTTTCAAATGCAATAAAGGATTGGTTTATCTGGATAATGCTGCAACCACCCAGAAACCAAAAGAAGTAATACAAGCAATAGAAAGATTTTACAGCAAAGATTATGCAAATATCCATCGCGGAGTATACAAGTTAAGCGAAAAGGCCACTGAGCTATACAAGCGTTCAAAAGAAATTGTCGCTAACTTTATCAATGCTTCTCCTGAAGAAATAATTTACACACGCGGAACCACCGAGAGCATAAACGCGCTTTCTTATATAATAAAAAGCGTGCTTCCTCGTGGAAAAAAAGAAATTGTTTTGACAGAAATGGAACATCACAGCAACTTAATTCCCTGGCAGCAGTTTGCCAAGAGGGAAGGCTTCAAGCTCAAATTTATAAAAGTAGACAAAGAAACCCTAATGCTTGATATGGAAGATGTGGAAAAAAAGATAACCGGGAAAACCGCACTTGTAGCAATTACACGCGTTTCAAATTCTTTCGGAACAGTAAATCCTGTAAAAAAAATAATCAAAATTGCAAGAGAAAAATCAAAAGCTTTGGTTGTTGTGGATGCTGCTCAGGCAATTTCCTGTTTACCTGTCAACGTGAAAGAGCTAGACTGTGATTTTTTGGCGTTTTCAGGACACAAGGTTTTCGGGCCTACAGGAATTGGTGTTTTATACGGACGAAAAGAATTTTTGGAAAAAATGGAGCCTTTCCAGTTCGGTGGAGAAATGATTAAAAAAGTTACACTCAAAACCGCTAAATGGACCGGCATTCCGGAAAAGTTTGAAGCAGGAACGCCAAACATTGTCGGAGCTATCGGGCTGGGAAAAGCAGTAAAATTTTTGGGAAAAATAGGCGTTAAAAACGTGCACGAATGGGAAATAAAACTGACAGATTATGCAATTGAAAAACTTTCAGAGATTCCCAACCTTGAGATTTATATTCCTGAAAAATATTCCGGAATTATCTCTTTCACTCTTAACGGAGTGCACCCTCACGATGTTGCTTCTCTCCTTGATACTCACGGAATTACGATAAGAGCCGGGCATTATTGTAACATGCCTTTAATGAAAAAACTTGGATTAATCGGTGGGAGCAAAAAAAATGATGGGAAAGAAAAAGGCGGAACTTGCAGAGCCAGTTTCTCAATTTACAATACTTTCGATGATGTAGACAAGCTTGCACTTGCCTTGAAAAAAATAAACGAGAGGTTTAATTGAGATTTAGGTATGGAATTTGAAGTAGACGTTTCAGGAAATGACTTGTTAAGTAAAAACTATTCTATTTGTATTGCAAATAAAGACAGTATCATTAAAGGATACAAATTTAACAAAGAAACGGTTAAAATTTTAAGTTCACGTTACGGGCAAGGGCTTTATAGATACTCTAAATCTAGGAAAAGGAAGGCTAATTTTAAAATAAGGTTGTACCGTATAATTATTTACCATTTGTTTAAATCAATAAAAATAAGTGAAGACCTATCTTTAACGCTTTGCAAGGATTTTGATGGAAGAGAAAACGATATTAGAGAAAACCTAAGATATTTTTTGATGAATAACCTGAATTTGGATTTAAGAGACAGAATTTATTTCAGTAAACTTGGTAAAAAATCTAATGCTCACAAATACGCATTTCTAATGAGAAAAGACAAGAAAAACAAAATGCAAACATATGTGAAAATAGATATTAAAAACATGGAAAAATGGCTGAAAAAATAAAAAATGTACCAAGGGGCACTACAAAGAGTGTCGCTACCCTAGTTTGCCCTCTTGGACTCGGCCGAAGCCTACCAAGTGAACTCCCTAGCAATTGGTACAAAAACAATAAGTTTAAAATATATATAAAAGTTTCGGTAAGGAGTTAAAATGGAAAAGGCAGAAGTGATAATTTTTGACTGGACAGGAACTCTCTATGAAAGAAATCAAGGATTATTTAGTTTTACTAAAGATATCTTAGATAAATTAAAACCAAAATACAAACTTGGACTTATTTCGAAAGCAAAAAATATTGATAAGAGAAAACAAGAAATAGAAAATTCTGGAATTGCGCATTATTTTGATTTAATAAAAGTCGCAAATGCAAAAAACCCGGAAATTCTTAACGGATTCCTAAACAAATTTGGTGTTGAGCGCGAAAAAATAGTTGTGATAGGGGATAGGGCCAGTCGAGACATATGGCCCGGAAATGAATTGGGCTGCACAACTATCTGGATTCAAAGGGGAGATAGATCTTTTGATCCACCAAATAAAGAAACAGGCGAACCAAATCACAGGATAGATTCAATTAAAGAATTGTTAGATATTTTCTAGGATGGAAAAAGTAACGTTCAAAAATTCTCGTGGACTAAATTTAGCTGGAATTTTTTATCCTGCTGATTCAGATAAATGCGTAGTGATATCCCATGGATTTACTGCAAATAAAGATAGGGAAAGATTGATTAGGTTGTCTAATTTGTTGTCTAGCGAGGGCTTCGCCGTATTGAGATTTGATTTCGGAGGGAGTGGAGAAAGTGATAGTAGAGAAATAACATTAAAAGATCAAACAGATGATTTAAACTCAGCCATAGATTTCATAAGGAAAAAAGGTTATAACAAAATAGCTCTTTTGGGAGAAAGCCTTGGGGGATTAACTTCTATTTTAGCTTATGATGAAAAGATCAAAACTCTTGTATTGTGGGCCCCTGTAACAAAATCCAAAACTCCGAGCACCATTCAAGATGAAGAATTGAATCAAGAACTTAATAAAGAAGGATTTATTATCTATTCGAAAGATGGAAGAAAGGGCTTCTATAAATCAGAAGGAAATTTTATCAAAAATAGAATGTCCTACATTAATAATACAAGGGGATGAAGATGAAATTGTCCCGGTGGAAAATTCAAAAGAAGCCATTAATTTTCTTCCTAAAGAATCAAAACTAGAAATAATAAAAGGAGCTCCGCATCAGTATTACCGGAATGAAAATGATATGAAAAAGATATTAAACTTATCAGTAAACTGGTTCAAAAAACACTTGAAATGACTCTTCACAAAAACATTCCTGACAACCTGTACAGAGAACACCTGATAGAATTATATAAATCTCCTGAGAATTACGGTGAGTTAAAAAAACCAAGCCATAAAGCCACAGAGCAAAACACAAATTGCGGGGACGAGATAACAATGCATCTTATTGTTAAAGACAATAAGGTTAAAGATGTAAGGTTTTCCGGAAGCGGCTGTGTTATGTCAATTGTTTCAGCATCTATGCTAACAGATAAAATTAAAGGAAAAAGTGTTTCTGAAATAAAAGAAATGGATAAAGAGGACGTGTTAAAAATGATGAAGTTGAAACTCTCTCCTTCAAGGGTTAAATGTGCGGTGTTGCCCCTTGAAGCCGTGAAAAAGGCGCTGGGATGATTATTTTTAATAACGATAATCTTTAAATAAAAAGTAAGTATCTTAAATCATGGTGCACAGGAAATTGTTAAACGCAGCCTTGGAAGGCGTTGTGGGAGAAGTTTCTTCTATATTCTACAAAGACCCTTCTTTTGGATTGGGAGGTATGAGTCCAGCAACCGAAGATGATTTTTATGATCTAATAATGGATGCTCCTGAATCTGGAGAGATAGACATAGGTGAAAGAGATCCTGCGGGAAATATAATGCCCGCCTTCATTAAAGCCGTTAATTATCGAACCCCATATGAGTTAGGAGACATATGGAATTTTTCCAGTTTTTCTGTTCCATGGAAAAGATTTATTGAAATGAGAAGACCATTAAAAGCAAAAATGTCTGTAGATTACGAACCTTTTGAAGAACGATAATAAAAAACGAGAATTTCTCAACGTGAAAAAGAATTCTTAGACGATAGACTTAAAAAAGCTGGCTTGTAATTTTAATTTGAGTCAAGTACAATAATATTTAAATAATTCAAAACCCTGTTTTTTCTATGGCTGTTGATGAAGTTGTTTATTTAGAAAGAAATAGAAAATTTGGAAAACTTTTCTTGTTAAGGGTTAATGGAAGGATATTAGATAAAAGAAGCCATCCTTTGACATCAGGGAAATATATTGACCAAATATTAGATATAACGCCCGATTCAGGGATAATTCCTCCCGGAACAATGATAATTCCTGGTTTTAAAGTTGATGCTAAACCGTATATTGACCAGAATATAGAATTTGTTGGATATGATTTTGGATTGGAAAGACATGAAGAATTAAGTTGGGGTGAATTTGTGAAACTTGGGAGGCCTTTTGAATTAATAAGGTCTCTAACTTATTTTCCTGGGGGAGAACAATAACTTTTTATAACTGCCGAATTCTGTTAATCCATGTTAAAAATAAAAAATTTACATGTTAAAGTTAAAGACGAATCAGACAAACAGGTAGAGATACTTAAAGGACTTAATCTTAAAGTTAAGAAAGGAGAAATTCACGCTCTCATGGGCCCTAACGGCTCGGGAAAAAGCACGCTTGCGTCTGTAATTATGGGAGACCCAAGATATAAAGTTACTAAAGGAGAAATTTTGCTAGATGGAAAAAACATTCTTAATTTAGAGCCAAACGAAAGAGCTAAAAAAGGGCTCTTTTTATCTTTTCAAAACCCTGTTTCAGTTCCCGGAGTAAACGTTCAAAAATTCCTTAGGCAAGCTTACAACACAGTTAATGGCGATGAAAAAGCTTTGTCTGTTTTAGAATTTAACGAGCTTTTAAAGGAAAAATCTGAAAAATTAAAAATAGATAAAGATTTTCTTGAAAGATATCTAAATGAAGGATTTTCAGGAGGAGAGAAAAAGAAGATGGAGATTCTTCAGCTTTTGACATTAAATCCAGAACTCGCGGTACTGGACGAAACTGATTCTGGATTGGATATAGATTCTTTAAAGCTTGTTGCTCAAGGAATAAACAATTTCAAATCTCAAAATTCAAATAAAGACAAAACAGTTCTTATAATAACACATTACAAACGCATTCTTGAAATGGTGAAACCAGACAGAGTTTCAATAATCAATAAAGGGAAAATTGTCCATCAAAGCTCGGGAGAATTGGTTCATGAGCTGGAAGAAAAAGGTTATGGTTGGATTGAAGAAAGTTAATTTTTGTAAATCTGCTAATGAGAAGTTATAAATATCTTGATTTTAAATTAATTTTATGACGATTAAAACAGTTGCAGCGATTATAGAAAGAGGAAAAATTAAGAAAAAGGTTTTGTTAATGAAGCGTTTAAATACACATGTTTTTGAAGGTTTCTGGAGTTTGCCCGGTGGAAAGATAAACAAAAGCGAGAGCCCTGAACAAGCTGTTGTCAGAGAAATTAAAGAAGAAACAAATCTTTCTTTCAAACCAAAAAATCTTCTTGGAAAGTATCATGAACACTTCCCGGAATATGGATGGAAAGCAGATGCGTTAGTTTTTACAGGAACTTTTAGCGGAGAGTTAAAACCAAATGAAGAAGAGTCCAGTGATATGAAATGGTTTTCGGAGAAAGAAATTAAAAACATGAAATTTGCGTTTCATCATAAAAAAGTTTTAGAAGATTATTTTAAAAGGAAAAAACAATCACTTCTGCAACTGTCTTATTAACCAAATTATTCCAAGAACAAGAAACACAATGACCAATATCCAGATTATGGACATGAAAATCCACATTCCTGTAAACCCATAATAGCCCATCATTCCATAACCCATAGGGAAGAAACCAAATAATATAACCATAATTAAAACTACAACAATTCCTAAAACTAAATACTCCACCTGTTTATTTTCCATTTTTTAAAATGTAAATAGTTGTTTATAAAACTTTCAAATTTACTCCTTAAGATAAGAGACCATTGAACCAAGAATTTCATTAAACTTGTTTTGCTTTAACGAACCTATTTTCATAAATAAGATAAATCTTACTTTTATTTAAACCCTTCGTCAAGCTTCCTAGATTATTCAAACAAACCAGCTAAGAACAAAAAAGGCTATTCCAAGCACGAGGACAGTATAATACCATCCTTTATTCCATTTGATTACTTTTGCTCCGTCAAAAGGCATTACCGGAATCATGTTGAATGCCGCGAGCAAAGAGTTTATTGTTAATCCAAAGCTGAAAAACGCGTAAACAA
Organism: Candidatus Woesearchaeota archaeon; assembly: GCA_964503975.1. Taxonomy (GTDB): domain Archaea; phylum Nanobdellota; class Nanobdellia; order Pacearchaeales; family GW2011-AR1; genus ASMP01. The sequence goes on along the minus strand of CAZDCI010000019.1, from coordinate 2,380 downwards.
TCGGAGAGTTAAACGTAAATAAAAGCAAAGGTATTAGGAATAAAACTGCAAGAACGAGGTTTGTCATCGGTCCCGCAAGAGAAATTTTCCCGTTCCTTTCCTGTGTTATTCTTCCACGAATATAAACCGCCCCGGGTGCAGCAATTATAAATCCAAAAAATGCGAAAGCAATTGCAAGCCAAAGCATTTTATAATTTGCCCTAAACTCTGCCCATAAATTATAATGCTGAGCAACAAATTTGTGCATTAACTCGTGCAACAAAAAGCCAATCCCTGCAGTAAAAAACGCTATGATAAAAACAAAAAGAAATCCTTGGCTAAAAACGTTAAATCCTCCTGAAAGCAGGATAGCAAAAGCTAAAGAAATCATCACTCCGGCGAGCGTCAAATCTTTCGTTTCTTTTTGTGAAAATTTCATTTTTACTTTTTTTCCTTCACCAAAGGAACTTCACAAACAATGTCTTTAGTTAATAAAAATATAGCGAGCATCAAAAGGACAGCTGAAAGAGCCTGTATCTCAATGCCAAATAAAGGCAAACTGCTTAAAGTAGCACTCACTCCAAACAACCCTAAGAAAGCGGGAAAAAGTCCGACAAAGCATCCGGGACAAGCACCCGCAATTATTCCTGAGATAGCTCCTAACCCTCCAATTCCCGATGCACTTTTATCTCCAAACCCACTCTCTGCTTCCTTGAATCTCAAAATACCTAGGTTAACAGTTAAAGCAACTAAAAAAGGAATCAAAAGAAAATTGAAGAATACAAAAGGTATCAAGAATAACATATTATAACTTTTCCAAACATCCAAACTCACGTAAAGCTCGTTGAAATAAACATTCAAACCAATGTAAGCTAAAAATAAAATGGCAAAAAGTACTAAATACCTCCCATTAAGTGCGCTTTTAATTCTCCTCTTTCTTGATTTTTTCATCTTATGGCTTAGTCTCCTACATATTTAAATGTTAAAAAATATGGATTAAAAATAAAAATAAAATTAAAGAACAGCATTGATTGCAGCTTCAAATTGTGCAAACGGAACTGCTCCCGATATACTTGTGGCATCTCCTGTCTCTGTGTTTACCACGACAAAGAACGGCGTTCCTCTTGCTCCGGCAGATGTTGCCTGTGCAAGCTCTTTGTTAACCTCGGATGCTTTTTCTCCTCCTGTCAGACAGGTTTCAAATTCTCCACTATCAAGTCCCAGCTGAGTAGCGTAAAAAACTAAACTTGTAGAGTCAAGCGCATTTTGATTAGCGAACAAAACATCATGATATTCCCAGAAAGCGTCTTGGTCTTGTGCACATAATGAAGCTTCCGCGGCTTTTTGCGCAAATGGATGTATACTGCTCAAAGGCAAGTGTTTGTAAATAAGATTCACTTGTCCGTCTGTAAAATAACTACTTGCTTTAAAATCAGTTAAAGCTCCATCGGAGACTCTTGTACAATAAGGACACTGAAAATCGCTGAATTCTATAATAGAAACTTCAGCATCAGGATTTCCTAAAACGGGATCATTTGATTCAATCAAAGATTTAGCGTTAACATCTTGTTGGGCATCAGCTCTTTGGTCATCAACAGCAGCGCCCGTTCCCGAATCACCACCGAAATTGAAACCTCCAAGAATCGCCACAACAAAAAGCACCGCAAAAACTACCGCAGCACCTTTCCACAAAGTGTCTTTCTTGAATGTGATTGTATTTTCCTCAGACATATTAACCTCCTTTCACCTTCTTGATAAGCGTAAAGAACTATTTATACACGGAAGAAAGTATTTATTAAGGTTTTGGTTCTCGGAAATGTGTTTCTAAAAACCTTCCGTACCAAAATTTCTTAAAACATTTTTTATCTCATCAATAGTTTTTTGCTGGGATTTTTTGTCAGACATTTTTACAAATTTTATTATCAAATCTTTTAAATCCTCAATTTTAAGAAATTTAACTTCAAATCCACTAGCAATAAAATAAAACCCAAATTTTTTGTATTTTATCTCTTTAATCACGATATTCTTAATGTGCCCGAGTTCTTTTCCTTTTTTGGGATTTTCTTTTAAAGAATGCATTAATTTAAATATCTTTTTGGAATCTCCTTTAAATTTTTTTAGAATTTCTCTTTTTAGATTATCTGTTATTATTACTCTGGCCATCTTTTTTCAGCTTCTTTGATGGCTTCTTCAATTGTTACACAACCTTCTTCAGACATAAGAACATCATGTAAAAGTCTTTGTTCAGCACTTTTTAAAAGCCTTTCAATTACATCTGAATACGTTTCTTCTTTCATTGCAAACTCTGTTATTCTTTTTTTTAAGTCTTTACTTATGGCAATAGTATGTAGTATCCGATAATTATTTCCTAACGACAAATTAATCCCATTCTCTTTTTTCA
>CAZDCI010000018.1:0-17053 GCA_964503975.1 Candidatus Woesearchaeota archaeon | reverse complement strand
AAGAATTAGAAAAAGATGGTTTTTATGGTCGGTCTGCGAGTATTTATAAAAAAATAGTAGAAATCGAACCAGAAAAAAGAGAATTACATTTAAAATTACAAAATCTTTATGGAAAATTAGGATTGTCAACTGAAGCTCAAAAACAAGAAGAATTATACTTAAACAGTTTCAGAAAATCTGGTTTGGTTATTTAAAATAAAATGACAAAAGGAACACCTTCTATGGGTAAAAAGTCTGGTAAAAGAAATAACCTAAAGTGCAGAAGGTGTGGAAATACTTCTTATCATAAAAAAAAGAAGGTTTGTAGTTCCTGTGGTTTTGGAAAGAGTTCTAAATTAAGAAGCTATAACTGGCAGAAGAAATAATCATTAGTAATCTTTTTAAATGTAAAATTAAAGATAATTCTATGCGGGGGTGCCGGAGTGGACAAACGGGCTGGGTTTAGGCCCCAGTGGCTTAGTGCCTACGCAGGTTCGAATCCTGTCTCCCGCATTAAAAACTTTCTGAAAGTTTTTAGATTCAAACCAATCCTAGAGATGTCCCCACATCTTTTCTTAACTTTAAAGTTACTACACAATAGAAATATTTATAAAGCTTGTAAAACATAAAAAAGGTATGAGAAAACCAAAAAAATCAGGATTGATAACAACTTTGGGTCTTGCAGGAGCAGCCTTGCTGGGAGGCACTGGTTGTGCACCCACAACACAAACCAATACCCCATCACCTCAATACCCTGAAGGACAAGTTACTGGAACAACTTTTGGAGAATTGACTCAAGACAGCTCTAACTACAAAATAGAAGTTAATCGTCTCCATGGAAGAGATATTTACATAAGAGAACGCCCGGATCTTAAAGATCGTGAAGGGGTTTTGCCTTTTGAAATGTTTTACGCCGAAGATACTTACGAACAATTCAATGGCGCTGGAGAAGTGAATTTGACTCCGACAAAGACATATGTTCCTTGCCAGGTTTATGTTACTACGGAAGACAGAAGAGGGCAGGTTCCTGCTACAAGAGTTCCTTTAAGAGCAACACCTTCAGAAACGACAGGAGGGGTTAGGTTAATACGAACACCTTCATCCCAATTACAAAGATTAAGCGAATCTCAAACTGGCGATTTCTCTGCATTAAGAACTGAAAAAAACGATGACCTTCTAATAGCAACAACCCAAATCCAAGGCAGAAATCACTTTTACCCTTTAATACCCGAGGAAGATAGAACGAGACATGATTATGAAACTCAAGGCAGGGTTTTAAGAGACGACATAATGTACTTCAACCTTATACCTATTTCGAAAAATCCAGAAATTCCAAGATACGAAGCTGCTCCAAACGGAACAATTACTCTTTTAGGGCATGAAGGAATATTCTTGCCAAGAGAAGAGTGCCTTTTCGCCGAGCCTGAAGAAATTTCCGCAGGCGAAGCTGAAAGAATAAGATAAACAAACAATCTAACTAATGCCTGTAGCTTCTCCTGGTGAGGTTTCCTGGGTAAATCCACACTCACCAGGGAACAGGTTTTCTACTTCATCTTTAAAACCAATAACCTGATCTACATAACGTGGATTTCCTCTTTCTTTTAAAACCCCGTCTTCTTCAATAGTGCACAAAGAATTCCAACCGTTATAACCCCTCAGGGCAGCCTCCCAGCCAGAATAACGAACAGTAACAAAATCTGATTCCCTGACAGGAGAATTTAAAAGTTCAAACGGCCTGTAACACCTGTAATTTTCTCCGGCCCCGTATTTTTCATAATTATCTATCAACAAATTTATCCCGTATCTTACATTGTTCTCAAAATCACCATAATTCCTCCCAATGTCGGGATGTGCCCCTATATTAATTTGCATGATTCCTTTACTTTTTTCGTCATCAGCACTTAAAACTTCGTTGGGAAGGTTCTCACAATAAAAAGGGTTTCCTTCAAAATCTCTGTTATCATAAACATCCTGACAGTGTTTTATTTTACTTTCCAAACGAGCCACCTGCAAAACCAAGCATTCAAAATTCTCCGCTCCCGTATCCTGAAAAACAGCCTCGCTGTCTGTGGAATCACGTCCTTGTTTTATCTCACGTGCAATCTCAATAACCCTCTCTCCCGCAAGTTTTTGACACTCGTCCTCCCCATCACAAAAATAACTCAAATCAGAATCTCCTTCCGTTCCCGTTGTCCCTGTTTCACTTCCTGTTTCTCCCGATTCAGTTTCACCTATAATAATCACTTCCTCTCCTTCTTCACTTTGAAGAATTTCCAAACCAGGCTCCCGGGAAAATAAAATTGCGGCGCCTTCCAAAAGAGATTTGTCTTCAAGATTCACAATTAATCTCCTAACCAAATTTGAAGAAGGAATAAATTCTTCATACTCTCCAAAAGAAACTTCTATATCTGGAACGCTTGTCCATGTTTTTCCTCTATCAGGCGACCATCTCCACTGTTTCGCTTGCACATGGTCAAAATAAACCTCATAAACAAGATTTCCATGAAGAATGTTTCCTTCTCTAAACTGTTTTTCCAGACCTTCAAGCTCCAAAACAAAATACCCTTCACTTGTAAACTCTACTTTGGTTTCCTCAACAGAAAGTTTAGGGTCCCTTAAAAACACACCCCCTCTTGGCTGGATTCTTAAAATAAGCTTTCCTAACCCTTCAGAATAAGGTGCATTAACTAAACTTCTTATTAACTCTTTATTTTCCGTAGTTAAATCATTGTAATCATCCAAAACAGTGCCGATATTTGTAACATCTGCCGGAAGCCCTCCCGTATCCTGAATCATTTCTTCTCTTATCAAAGAAATTTCAACGCTTGTCCATCCTTTATTCGGATTTTCTGACCAAACCCACTCACCTCCTCCATAAGTATAATATAAATTCCCTGTAAAAATCCTCCCGTCTTTAAGTTCAAAAACAGGGAATTCTCCTATTTCTGATTGTTTTCCTAACGTCTCCCCAATCTTTTCGTCAATCTCATCAATGCCTGTTAAACTCAAATCCCCCTCACTAACAGTCTCATCTTTTTCTTTGAGGGCTTCCTGATATGCGTTATCCGCAAGCTCGCTGAAAGCCCCTGCCCTTTGTAAAAGCAAGTGTGCTCTTTGGTTGTTAAAGAACACATTATCTAAATTCTCAGTTATTATATTGATTATTTCCAAAGCTTGTTTTCCTTCAAGACTTTTAACAAACCCTTCAAAATCTTCTATATAATTGCCTTCTCTTTTCAAAGCTTCAAGAGTCCTGTTTGCATGTTCATCTAAAACACCTTCTTCAATTCCTGCGTGTTTAATAACATTTTTAGCGCTTTCAGTGTCAAGCCAACACCTCAGATTTTCATCACCACAATAACCTACATCCACATACCTCGCGTCTTCTCCTCCCGCATTAGGGTCTGAACCCTTTCCCGGATCATCCGTTGCACAAATTCTAACAACTCCCTGATTATATAACTGAGGGTCAATCAGGCTTTGTGCTCCTGCCTGGATGTTTGGATTAAGCAAAGTCGAGATATGTCTTGTTCCCGAAACGCACTCTTCCTGAGAAGTTATGTCTGACCTTTCTACCTGGTCTTTTATATATACGTCATTGATTATATCCACTCCAAAACTGGTTGAAACTTTCTGGAACCCACACTCTTCTTGTCCGTTTACAGAAATACACATCTCCTGATATCCCGAGGGAGCTGTGAAATCTTTAGTTTCTGTGATGTACTCTCCTGCCTCCAAAAATCCTATTGAAACAACTCTCTTCATGGCTGTTCCTGTAAAATAACCCCCAGTTCCTTTCAGATAAACCTCATAATTTGCTCTTGAATCTCTTCCTGAAAAGATGTGGTAAAATACTTTGTAGTGTGATGTTGGTGGATTTGTCGCTGTGGTAAAAGGCATCTCTTCAAAAGTGCCATGGAATTGCGGAGGGGAATCAGGTTCTATCAAAGCGTTAAAAGCACTTCCTATATCGGGATACGCGCCTGAAATCCAGCTCTGACAAATTTCCGTCCCCGCCCTTTCCACGCTTCTTGCCTGAAAGGCTTCAAATGAATTTTCTGCATAATACTGAGATAAAAACTCTGCAGATTCACCTGCCCTGTTGAAAGCATCCTGCGCAGTAAGATACTCTCCTCCTCCAGAACCCCCCTGACCTAAAAGCCTTCCTGTGCCTTCCTGAACTAAAAAATTAGCAATGGGTCTTCCTTGTTTCCACAAGAAATCACACATATAAACACTTTTAATCTCGTCGCAAATCCCTACTGTTTGACCTGTTTCCAAACCGGTTTGTAAACACTGGCTGTAAGAATCAAACACCGTCGTCAAACCTTCAACGCCTGCATGCAATCCTGTTAAACAAATCGGAACCTTAACTTCAGGCCAGTTTGGCAAGCAAAGAGCTAAACTCCCTGCTATTCCCGACTGAACAACATTGTCAACAGGAAAGTTTCCATCTAAATCACAACGCGAACTTGGACAAACCACAGGATCACAAAAATTAAACAAAAGGTTACAGTCTGAAGGAGACATAAAATCCTGACACTGTATATCCGGGATACTTGCATAAGCCTCCCCTACTTTAACATCAATCACCCCTCCGCACGCAGTAGTTATCCTGACACTCTTTACTCCTTTTCCATAAACTCCGGGACGGGACGCGCTTGCAATCGCGTTTATCGCACAAGAAACAACTCTTGAAGCCTCATTCTCATCCAACCCGGGAAACTGATTATACGGCTGTCCGATTCCAATATTTATCAACTGACAAACATCATCGCCTGTGCTTGTTCTTGAGCTAAACTCTTGCCTTCCATTTTCTCCTACATTACAAAGATAAAAACTGGATACCTTTCCAGACTCTTCAAAAGGCTCTATACTTCTTCCTGCAGGAAAGGTGGACCTCACAGCAGCATACCATCCATTGTCCAAATCAAACGGAACTATTGCAGGCAAACCTTCATACAGCCCGCTTTCATAATACCTTATTTCAGGAGTATCATACTGGTTTTTATATGTCAAATCCCCATAATTCCTTAAATTTACCCTGAAAGGATTTCTGTCTTCAGCACGATAAACACGTAAATTACGGGTATCTCCTATTTGATACGTCTGGATAACGTTATAATTCCTGTCCAAAACCAAAACATATTCTGTAGGACTCTCAACTTTTTTAAACAGATACACTAAATCAGTATTATTTATTGTTCCTCCAACAACATTGTTGAAATTGTGTCTGACTTCTCCGAATGTTTTTGGATTCCTTACAGCATACTCCCCGGCATCATCAGGATACGCAATAATCGCGTCATCAAATCCCCACTTGTCAGCTAAATTATCTTCCTGAACCTCCCTTTCAGAATTTAACCAAATTTCAATCAACTCTGCCTCCATCTCCGAAGCCGCAACCCTCCTTACAACCTCACTTCCTGAATTTAAAAGCCTTGAATTCAACTGCAAATCTCTGGCTTCGCTCAAAACAGTATTACTTGGGTGGATGTTTGAAACAATTTCAGAAACCTCTACTTCTTTCCCATAAACATTTATTGTGTTTCCAAAATGGGAGCGTGCCACCGAAGTTATTTCATTTTTGTAATCGTTATTTACATAAGATTCAAAAAACTCGTTTGTGTCTAATACTTTTTGACCTAAAAGTCCTTTTTCAGCTATTTTTGTTTCAATATCCTCTAAATTGCTATTTATATTTTGAATTTCCTTAGCGTACTCACTGACATCTTTTTCTATGCCCTCATTATTATCCAGCAAACACGCTTCAACATCTTCATAAAACCCTGCATTTGTCTGACTTTCACATTTTTGATACCATCCGCTCTCCCCATTCACTCCTCTCATGACTTTTTGCCTTGCAATTCCTTCACCTCCTAAATTCGCGAAGAGATTCTTGGCTAACAAAATTCCTGATGTAGCAGTACAAAGTGCCTTACCTGTTTTTACTGCCATGCCTAAATAATTTTGTGTGGTATTTAACGTTTCAAGAAGCTTATTTGTGGCTTCTATTTGCGCTCTGGTTTGCTCCGGAGTAAACTGAATGTTTCTTTTTTCTATGCCTATCTTAAACGGAAACTCTGCTTCTGTTTCAACATAATTTATTTCCGGATTAACAGAAACTTTTGCAAGTCTTTCAATATTCGTATCTAAAAGCGTGAAAAGATACTCTCCTCCAAAGTTGTCCGGACGCTCTTTTTCCAAAGTTTTCTCTTCGGTTTCCAAAATAAATTCCTGCACGCTTCCTAAAGCACTCCTGTTAACCTGCACCCTTATCTTAATCCTGTCTTTATTCACAACTTCTGTCAACTGAATAAATTCGTCTCCCGCTTCATCAAGATAAATTACCCTATCTTTTCTCAACTCCACAGGTTCACTAGACCCGTCGGGTTTTCTTATCCTTACCACAGCCCCATACTCGTCAAAACTGGGTTCTCTGATTCCTTCAAAAGAAATTCTGTGTACCTCTCCATTTATTTCAACATCTCTAACCGCGCTTTCCTGATTTGATATTTTGTACTCGTTACTGCAAATTTCCGGAGGGCCAAGCTCCGAAAATTCTGAAAAAGTCTGTTCAAAATCTGCACAAAGACTTAAAACATCTTCTTTCTGCTCAAGTTTTTCCGCCAAGTTTATTGCACCCCTGTAAGACTTTTCTCCCACAGTTACTTGGGAATCGGTAGGATATTTTTCCTGTGAGAACGCTTCAATTACTCTATTATAATCTTCCATTGCATTTTCATACGTATTTGTAGCCTCTCCGCTCAAAGGCTTATTTTCCACGCCCGCAAAACCTTCAATAGAAACACTTTCCCCAAAAGCCTCAGTTCCAGAACCATATTTCACGTATCTTAATTTTTGTCCGAAAAACAAACCTTTCAGGGCAATTTCCCCTACTCCTGTATAAAGACTAAACAACTCTTCGGGCAAGCTTGCAAGATTCTTAACTCCTTCAGGTTTTATTCCTTCTATTTGTCTGCTTAGAGCGGAAATTTCAGTGTTTGAAAGCCTGCTTTTTATTCCGGGCAGCGCAACCAAATAAATCTCAAGATTTTCCTTGCTCGTGTCAAACTCATTTTGACTCCCGATATAAGCAAGATAAACAGACTTGTCTCCTTCTTTATTTGTATATACCTTGTCTCCCACTTCCGCACTCACATTTGAATTGCCTATTCTTAGCTGTATTTTTGGATTGATTATCAAATCAAAAGCACTTGTCCTTGTATCTTCCCTGCATAAAATATCTGTTTTTTGAACCAAACCATCTCTCTCTATCTCTCTGACTCTGCACCTTCCTTCTAAAAACTGCTCATCATCCTGGAACTCTAAAGGATTCCCGTTAATGTTTAGTTTAATTCTTGTATCAGGATCTTCAATCTCTTCCAGTTTAAGTTTCATGCCTCCAAGACAATAATTAAATCCGGGCATGTAAATTTCTCCGGATGTCCTGCCTTCGTGAAGAGTTATGGATTGTATTCTTTGCAGCTCACCTCCCCTCGGACTTGAAAAGCTCGCTCCAGAATAAACAGAAATCCTTGCGCTTCCGCTCACTTCATCCACGCTCTCTGCCTGAAGATACCCTCGTCCTTCCCAAAAACTATATTTACTTTTTTGGCTTTGAAACTCTTCATCATTCAGCACAGGAAGATAATACACTGCTCTTCCTACCCCAAACGCGTTTTTTATATCGTACCTTATTTTAGCTGTTAAATTTCCTTCAACAAAATCAGGCATCGCGGACTCGTTTGGCTGCCGTCTTAAATTTATTGTCACATAGCCTAGATTGCTTAAAAGAGGAGAGTTTATTTGCGCTCCATACTGTCCTAAAGCAGCACGTGCAGGAAAATATCCTATTCCGGAAACCTCTCTCGGATACTCTCCCTGAAATGAAATATAATCTATTGCTTCAACATCAATTAAAGGATTCAATCGCGTTCCTGAAATCTGGCAAAGCACGGTTACATCTTGTTCCTCCAACAAATCGCTCCTTACAACCGAAGGAGAACATCCCGCGGGACTTATTTGCAAAGTAAAATCTTGCCCCGCCTGACACATACTTCTGTCAAAACCGAAAAAAGTCTGACCCTGAATAAAGCTAACACTTCCGGAAGGGGAAATGGCCGGATTTGCATATGTATAAACTGCCGAAACCGAAAAAATTGACATTATTAAAATAAGTGCGCTTAACATCAGAACCCTTTTCATTTTTTTCATACAAAGCTCACCTCCGCTTTTGAGTTATCTAACAAAATTGAGTTTATTTGTACTCCCTCAATTGTTTCAGGTTTGCTAAATGAAGAGACACTAATTTCTAAAGTTTTTCCGCCTGATAAATCACTCTCTGACAAGTAAATTTCTACACTTCCTCCTCCCACTAAAACAGGAGAAAGTGTCTGCTCCGGAACTTCAATGTCAAAGCATCTTTCTTTAACCAAGCCGACGCTTCCAAGCAGCCCGCCTCTTGGAACATCTATACACTGTTCCACATTTTTACTTCCGAGACTTATCTCGCCTTCTTCATAAACCTGTACCCTTACTTCATACTCTCCCTCAGACAATTCAGCAATCCTATCCTCAGGATAAACAAGCGTTTCAGACCTTTTGTCTGAAGTAAACACAACAACAGCATTTCCACTAAACTCTTCATTGTCTACCCTCAAATTCACAAACTTATCATAAATTTTGTCCAAAATAACTTCTATGCTTCCTGAATTTACTGTGGTAAAAAGATATTTGCCTCTCTCAAAGCCATCCGCATCAACCAAAACATACCCGTTGACACACTGGGGGAAGTCTTCTTCAAGAACCCCGTTTTTAGTTTGTCCTATATTACAACTTTGTCCAAAACACTCATACGAAACTCTCGAATCCACAGGATTTAAATTAACATCATAAACGCTTACTTTCAAAGGCGTATTTTTAAATCTGCATAATTCCAACTCCGGCCCTTTTGTTGCTTCAGCATTTGTGGGTTCCCTCGGTTGATTTCCTTCAATCACAACCGCCAACGGAAACTGAAATACCTCTCCCGGATTTTTTTCATCATATATCTGGACTAAAACAGGATATTTTGTATCATAAACAAAATGATAAGCAACATAACAAAAACCCATTGCTCCTAAACCTGGTTGATTTCCAACCGGATTTGCCACTAAAAAATTTCCTTCGTTAGGGGAGATCTCAAAAGTACTTGGCCACTGCTTAGAATTGAAAAACCTCACTTTATGTTTTACAGGCAAATCAAGATCATAATACTTGTCAGGATTCTCGTTCAATGCAAGAGTATTTAGTTCTATAGCTTCTTGTAAATCGTTCACAACATTCTCAGCACTCCACGTCAAAGGACTGCATGTTATCTCTATCCCGTCAACAGGTGCATAAGACCTTAAAACATCCACCCCATACCCTTCCAAAAACAACGTGTTTTGTTGTTCTTCATAAACCTCTCTTGCAGAGGTGTAAAGCTCACCAAGTCCCGAATCTGCCTCAACCTCGTGAGCATCAACAAAAACACTCTCGTTTCCTCTTCCAATTCCAAAACCCAAATCAAGCTTAACTTTTATGGTTCTTTCCCTTATATTCACGCTTGCGTCTGGCTCTCCAAGAGAAATTTCAAAACCCTGGTTCCTGTAAGACTGAAACTCACACTTCCTAACCCTTGATTCAATAAACTCTTCAAGCTGAGCTTCCATATCATCTAAAGAAGGAACCTGCTCTCTTTCAATATTATTCCCTGAAACATAATACCAGTAAGGAATCGGGTTTCCTGCAAAATTGAGTTGTGAAGAAAAAGGCATATACTCCGAGCCAGGTTCAAACTCTGGCAATTCAATATATCCTCCCTGGCTTTCCAAAATGCTCGCTCCCGTCAGAGCATCCTGCTCAACACACTCCAAAAAACTTGAATAAACCGGCTCAAGGCTTGCAGGCACTTTGGAGACTGAAAAACTTCCTCTCAGCAAGAAAAACGCCAAAACAGCTGCAACAATAACCACTCCGATGATTATAAAAATCGTCACTTGCCCTCTTCTTTGTTTACCCATTCTTTTTAGCCTCTTTTAACTTAACCTCTTTCTTTATTAAGTCTATTATCTCTGTATTAATATCTTTTTCTATACTCTTTTTGAACCTTTCCCAAAGTCTCTCATCTTCTATGAGGAGCAAGTATTTTTTCAATTTCCAAAATCACCTCTTTCTTTAACCAAAACAAAACATTGCGTTATATAAATCTTTCTTAATTAGTTACTTAGTAAGTAAGTTAGTAAGTAAAACACTTTCTTTTAACAATCTAAAAAACTAAAACAATCTTGGTTGCTTCAATCTGGAAATTCTTAAAATATTTATCGCTCCAAAGATCATTAAGATTCCTGCTATTGTTAAAATCCACGCTTCTGCTGTGGAAAAACTCTCAGGAATTTCAAAAAATTTCAAACCATAATTCAGAAGATAAACTCCAAAAAGCAAATACACAACAAAAAATAATCCTTGCAACCCTTTTTTTTCACTTCTCATAAAATAAATACAAAAAGATTATATTTAAATATTTCCTCAACAAAAGACATTTAAGGTCCCGTAGTCCAATGGTCAAGACGTATCCTTGACATGGATAAGACCGCAGTTCAATTCTGCGCGGGACCATTTTAATATCAAAGATTAACTTTAAAAACCCGACTTCTCTTTTTTCAACATGAAGATTCCGAAAACGACAAACAGATTTTGTTCGTATTGCAATAAAAAAACAAAGCAGAAAATAAAATTAGTAGGTACTGGTTTTCAGCGTGGAACCTTAACAAGAGGGTCCAAATACCGTGCTAGAAGAAGGGGGCTTGGAAGAGGGATAGGGAATCTTGGAAAATGGGGCTCTAAACCACCAATAACAAAAAACAAGCGTAAAAGTAAAACAACTAAAAAAACAAACTTCATGTACACATGTGAAGAATGCGGAAAAAGTAAATATCAGAAAAAAGGTAAAAGAGCAGGGAGAGTGATTCAGGAATAAAAATGGATTCAAATAAAAAGGTTGCGGGAATTGTGAAAAACCCGTTGGAGGTTTTCAATGGCTAAAGCGAGAAAAAGACAAAAATTCTTTGATGTTGAAATGCCTATTTTAAACAGAGAGACCCAGCTGTACGCTTACAGTGTTAAAGAACTTGAAGGACGCACTATTACTTACGACTTAACCCGTATTTTGAGAGGAAAAGGCATGCTCCTTAAACTTGATGTTGTTCTTGAAAATGAAAAGCCCACTTCAAAACCTAAAGAAATCAGACTGCTTCCTTACTTCTTAAGAAGAATGATGAGAAAAGGTACAAATTATGTCGAAGATTCTTTCAAAGTCGAAACAAAAGATGCTGAAGTGATTATAAAGCCTTTCATGATTACACGTAAAAAGGTTTCTCGTGTTGTTCGCAAGGCCTTAAGAGATAGAGCAAAAGAAGAGCTTGAAGAATATCTTAAAAGCAAAACCTCAAACCAGGTTTTTGAAGAGCTTTTAAAAAACAGGCTTCAAAAAGATTTAAGTTTAAAATTAAAGAAAACATACCCTCTTTCACTTTGTGAAATACGTATGTTTAGAATTGAAAAGAAAAAATAAAATGACTGTAGAGCAAACTCTTGTACTGATAAAACCCGATGGAGTTCAGCGCGGGCTTGTTGGAGAAATAATAAAGCGTTTTGAACAGCGCGGTTTGAAAATTGTAGGGATGAAGCTTACAAGTGTTGAAGAGGAATTCGCCAAGAAACACTATCCTGTAACAGAAGAATGGTATTCTAAAGTTGGAAAAAACACGCTTGATGACTGTGAAAAATACGGGATTGACGCAGAAGAAAATATGGGAACTAAAAATCCTGCGGAAATAGGTAAAAAGGTTCACAAATGGAATGTTGACTTTCTTACATCAGCTCCTGTGGTGGCAATGGTTCTTGAAGGACCGCACGCTATCGAAAACGTAAGAAAAATGGCGGGGGAAACCGTTCCAAACCTTGCCCAAATAGGAACAATAAGAGGGGATTTTACCGGAGTTTCTGCAATATCTTCAAACATAAAAAACAAAGCAATATACAATCTCGTTCACACTTCAAAAAACAAAGAAGAGGCTGAATTTGAAATTAATCTTTGGTTTGATAAGGATGAATTGCATACCTATAAACTACCTCACCAGGAACACTTTTTCTAGAGCTTATAAAAACAAGAAATCTTTTAAACGCCTTAATTCTATAACTTTTATAAACCAATAACGTTGTTGGTTTTGTCTAATCTTTTTTAAAAAGATAAAGCCCGTGTAGCCTGAGGGGCACCAAGGTTCCCCTTACACTAACCCCTCCTTTTGGAGAGAATGGTTGAGGAATTGGCAATCAAGGTTCCTTTACTAACCTTTTTCAGAGAGGGCAAGCGTAAACGCCTGTGTAGCTCAGTGGCTTAGAGCGACTGCCTTGTAAGCAGTAGGTCGGGGGTTCAAATCCCTCCACAGGCTTTTGGAATTCGTGGTTGCTGGATGTGTGAGAAAATGTGTGAGAAACCCATAGGAAGTTCTCATTCAAATCCCTCCACAGGCTTACAACAAAATTAATTTACTCTTTCTCGGCGAAGTCCGCTTTCCCGTCTTCAACCAAAATCTGAGCAATTTTTTTTGAAATGTTCGCCATTTGCCCTTTTTCAAAAGGCCCTATTTTTTTCCCTTCCATATCCACAAGCTCTTCAACATCTTTCTTAAAAATAATTAAAACATTTTTTGATTCTTCCTGCCTTTTTCCTTTAAGCTGCTCCTGAAGCTTTTTATCTGACTTGTCAATATTCTTCATTATCTCTTCAAAAAGATCTTTCTCCAAATCAAGCATATTTTCAAAGTCCTGCTTTGAAATTCCCGTTTCGGCAGCAACCAAAACAAGCTTGAGAATTTTTTTCCTGCGCCTTAAAATAAGTTCTTTAAACAAAGTATTCGCGTTTTCTATCTGTTTTTTGGTTTTAACAATAGCGTCGGAAAAAGAGTCGTCTTCCTTCAGGGCCAGTTGTTTTTTCTCTTTTAAGTAATCCGAAACTTCTGAAACAAAATTCTTTGGCAGGTGCTGCAACTGCTCGGAATAACGCTCCTTACGAGCAGCTTCATAAATATCATTATAAGTTATCATACTAAAACAAAACAAATGCGATTTTTAATGATTTGTATTCTAAATTGTCGATAACAAAACTATCTTGAAAATTTTACTTTCTTTAGTAAATCTTTCCCTTTAAATCTTCCCAACTTTCCTTTTTTAGCTTCTTTTTCGCAAAACTTTACTCCTTTAATTTCTTTCATGTCTCTTTTATTATTCTTTTTTAAAAATCTCGGAACGGGGATCTTGCTTGGACGCGGAATTGACTTATTGTAAAACATAACTGGGACTGGGTCTGCACTGTGAGCTTTAAGCTTGCATGGGGTTGAGTGGTCTGCTGTTACGACAACCTTGATGTTGTTTGGAGGAGCAAACTTTCTTAAAAACTTAAACAAAGTTTTATCCAAATACTCAAGCATGTTTTTCTTCACCATGGGCTTATTATCGTGTCCGGGCAAATCAGTTTCTTTTATGTGTATATAAGCATAATCTTTTTTCTTATGATTTTTCTTTAAAACTTTTATTGAAAATTTGCTTGCTTTCTCCAAACCCTCCCACAAATTCTTATAGACATCTATTCCTTTAAGGTTAGGGTAACCAAAACTATACACTTCCATTCCGCAAACCCTCGAAAATCCAATTTCAAGGGGCATGTACGCAACTGAAAGCCAGTTTTTGTAAAACTTAAGTTTGGGCGTTTCTATTCCCGCGCCCCTCATCAAGAGAAAGTTTGCAGGCATTAACCCTTTTTTCTTCCGATGTTTATTTACCGGGTGTTCTTTTAATACATCATAAGCTTTATCCGCAAATTCCTTAACAATGTTAACCGTATATTGTGTATTCTCTTCATCATCTAAAGGGACAAAAGTTCCTATCTTTTCTACTTCATTCGCCTTGCCTTTAATATAAGTAGAATCATTCCCTGTTATGTTATCTGAAAATCCTCCTTTAAGAACAAGAACTGCACGGTGCTGAATTGTTGATTTAAACTCAAATTTGCAGGGGAGTTTTATTTTATTCAATGTCTTGGCGAGTATTTCTGCTTCCTCCGTCGTTAAGGTCCTTCCTGCACGCCTGTCAATAATGTTTCCTTTTTCAAGAGAATCAATTGTTGCAAAATTAACTCTGAAAGCTAAATCTCCTCTCGTAAGTTTTATGTCTGTTCCGCGAGTCTCAAGTTGTCCTCTGGTACTGTTAATCAGATCGTTTCCAAACATAGAAATCACTGCCTCGTCAGATTCAGGAACGAAACCCGGTTTAACAGGATCCATAATTCCCATTTCTCCTCTTGTAGCCAGGAAGTCAAGATTGGGCATTTCCGCAGCCTCTAAAGGCGTCTTCCCATTTAACTGGCGGTGCGGCAAGTCAGCCATTCCATCAAGAACTACAAGTATTCCTTTCATAACCAAACAAGGACAAGGCTGTTTATAAAAATTTATATGGGGCATTAGTTAATATTATAAATCATTCACGCTTTTTTTGAGTATGTTCAAAAAATTCAGAGAAAAAATAAGCGGGTGGACAAAAAAGATTGGAAAAGAAGCGGAAAAGGCAGAGCCCGTTGAAAAAAGTGGAGAAGAAAAACACAAAAAGAAAACTTCAAAAAAGAGGTTAAAACCAAAAAAGCTTATGGTTGACAAACCAGAAAGTGAAAAACAAAGTTTTCTGAAAAAAGCTGTTTCAAGAGTAAACAAAATAAAAATTTCTGAAAAAGAGTTCCAGGTCTATAAAAAAGAGTTGGAAATGCTTCTTCTTGAAAACAATGTTGCCTTGGAAGTAGCTGAAAAAATAATCAAAGAACTTGAAGAAAAAATAGCCGGGAAAGAACTTTTGAAAAAAGAAATTGAGTCTGAAATAAAAGATGCTCTAAAAGACATAATAAGAGAAATTTTGATTGAGCCCTTTGATATAATTGAAAAAATAAAAGAAAAAAGAGAAGACCAGGCCAAAGAGCCTTTTGTCATTTTGTTCTGCGGAGTTAACGGTGTTGGAAAAACCACTGCAATAGCAAAAATAGCCACTTTTCTTAAAGAAAAAGGATTCAAACCTGTTCTTGCAGCTTCTGATACTTTCAGAGCGGCAAGCATAGAACAACTGAAAAAACACGGAGATAAGATTGGTGTAAAAGTCATCGCACAAAATTACGGCTCTGACCCTGCAGCCGTAGGCTTTGACGCAATCCAGCATGCTAAAAAACATTTTGCTGATGTGGTTTTGATAGACACTGCCGGCCGTATGCATACCTCAAAAAACCTTATGCAAGAGATAGAAAAAATTAACCGGGTTTGCAAGCCTGACTTAAAGCTTTTTGTGGGAGAAAGCATTACCGGAAATGATTCAATAGAACAAGCGAAAAGTTTCCACTGGGCAATTGACATTGACGGTGTAATCCTTACAAAAGCAGATGTGGATGAAAAGGGAGGCACTGCTCTCTCCCTCGGATACGCAATAAAAAAACCCATTCTTTTCCTTGGAACAGGGCAGGAAATGGATAAAATAAAAGTTTTCAACAAAGAAGAATTTCTGAAAGAACTTGGGCTTGAAGATTAAATATAAAATTTTTATTTTTGTTTCTTTTTCTTCATTAATTCTTTTTTGACCAATTGAATTTTTTTCAATACACTTCTTCTCAATTCCAAAGTGTCTGCCCACCTGGCATATACATTCCAACCATTAAAGCTTTCCATAACTTTCTTTAAAGATGCTTCTCCTTTTTCAAACATTTTTATTTTTCTCAAAATTTTCTTCAATCCTCTTTTTCTTAACAATTTGAAATAATAAAAATGCCTAAATCCAATAAAATCAATAACATTTGAAAGGTTCAGAACTTTAGATTTGTCTTTGTGTAAATCCAATTCCAATTTATTTTTTAAAAATTCTTCAATCTTATTTCTCCATTTTTTCAATTGTTCTTTTGATTCATGTAAAAGAATGAAATCATCAACATATCTAATGTGATATTTCGCTTTTAACTCGTGTTTCACAAATTTATCCAATCTATCTAGATAAACATTCGCAAAAAATTGGCTGGTCAAATTGCCCAGAGGCATCCCTTTGTTTTTTAAAGAAATTGCTCGCGTCTCTCTCTCTCTCTCTTGAAACGCTGTTTTTGAGTATTTTTAGAATCAAACCTATTGCTTTTTCATCTTTGATTTTCTTTTCAATCAAATTAATTAAAATGCTGTGATTAACTTCCCTAAAATAATGTTTTATATCTGCCTTTAAACAAAAAGCTTCTTTTGTAAAATTTTTTGAAACTTTTCTTTGAAACTTTTCAAACCTTTTCAACGCATGCAAAGTTCCTTTTCCCTTTCTGTTTGCACAAGAATCATGAATAAATCCTTTATCAAAAAAATAGGTTCAATTACATTTACAATAGTGTGGTGAACAACCCTGTCGCGAAAATCTAATTTTGAAATCTTGCGTGTTTTTGGGTCGCGCAAAACAAAGGTTTCTAATGGTTTGGGTTTGTAATTTTGGTTTCGCAATTCATAATGCAAGGTTATTAAATTATAAAATATGTGTTTCTCAAATTCAATCACATAAAACTTTTTAGTCTTCCCTTTGCGTGCTTTCTTCCAAGCTAAAATGAGATTTTCTAAAGAAATAATTTTGTCGTATATATTATTATAAATCATTTTAAGTGTCTTAATAGCTAAGGCCATTCCAAAAGCATAGCTGTTCCTGTTGTCGTTCCAGTTGTTGCCATTAACATTCAACCTGTTATCATCAAGGTTCCAGTTGGAATTCAAACCTGCAACAGTTATCTAGCACAATCACCAATTGCCACCATCGCTTCAGGCCTTAAAAGGTTCTGTTACGATTGAATTTTACTGCCCTTACCTAGGAAAGGACTAATAATCGTGCGTGTGGCCCTAGCCTAAGGCATAAGCCCTCTACTAAAACATAATATACAGAAAAATTTAATTTAAAAACTTAATTGAAAACTATTTCTGCGACGCGTCCGCTTCGCGGACTT
>CAZDCI010000017.1:0-19696 GCA_964503975.1 Candidatus Woesearchaeota archaeon | reverse complement strand
TGCGGGCTCTCAGCTACACATTAAAATGTGTAGATTTCCCGCCCGAAGATTAAAAGGACACATTTCGTGGCACAAAGCTAAAAACAAGAAATGATTTACTCTTATCTCAATCTAACAGTTTCTAAAATTCTTGGAACGCTGGTTTCAACACGGTTCATTTTGTACAAAGAGGAAGCTAAATCCAAAGACTTGGAAACCTCCCCATGGTTAACCATTATCCGTTTTGCTTTGGGCTTCATATTTTTGAAAAAAGCCATTATTTCGTTTCTTCCTGCGTGGGCGCTTAAACCATTAAGAGTTTCCACACGCATTTTAATTTCAATCTTTCTTGTTCCATCATCGTCTTCCACAACAACCTCTTTTGCTCCTTCCTGAACCTGTCTTCCAAGGCTTCCAACCCCCTGATAACAGCTGATTATCATTGTGTTGTTCGGATTTCCTGCAAAGTTCTTAAAATACTCAACACTTGCTCCCCCTGTAAGCATCCCTGAAGTTGCAATAACCATGCAAGGCCCTCCCTCAATGACTTCCTGCATCTCTGCACGTGAACCAACTCTCTTAAAAATATTCGAAGTGAAGGGGTTATTATCTTGAAAGATAAGATTGCGAACTTTATTGCTTAAAAAATCAGGATAAGCCGTATGGATTGCGTTTATATCCCAAACAAGTCCTTGAATGTAAATCGGTATTTTTGGGAGTTTTCCCTGTCTCATTGCTTCTTCAACCCTAATAACAGTTTCCTGGGCGTGTCCCAATCCTAATTCAGGAATTAAAACTTTCCCTCCTTTGTCAATAGTTTCTTTGACCATCTCAAAAAACTTGTCTTCAGTTTCTTTCAGAGGACGTAACGTGTCTGTTTTCGCTCCGTAAGTGGATTCAGTAAGAACAGATTCAATCCTCGGAAAGCTTGTTACGGCAGGATCAAGTAAACGCGTTCTTGAATATTTGTAGTCTGCAGTGTAAAGAAAATTATGTAAACCATTTCCTATATTAAAATGAATCATTGCGCTTCCGAGAACGTGTCCCGCGTTGTAAAATGTTATTCTTACATCAGGAGCAATATCGGTGACTTCATTGAAATCCAGACAAATAGTATGTTTAACCATTTCTTTTATATCTTTTGAGCTGAAAAGGGGTTTTGCAGCTTGCTTGTAAGCAACTCCTATAAAATCAAGAGAAGCCAGAGCCGCTATGTCTCTTGAAGGAGAAGTCATATATACCGGACCGCGATAACCCATTTTGAATAAATAGGGCAATAAACCAACATGGTCAAGGTGAGCGTGGCTCAATACTATTGCGTCAATCTCTTGAATATCAAACTCAGAGACATCAAAATACGGGTACTTGTCTTTCCCTTGACTGGCAACATCTACACCACAATCAATAAGGATTTTCGAGTTGGGTGTCTGCAAAAGCAAGCAACTCCTTCCGACTTGTCTTGCCCCTCCTAAAAATGTCAAACGAACCCACTCTTCAACTTTGTCCGGGTTCCATTCTTTGTAAATTTTTTCTCCGATTTTGTTCAGAAACTTTCTCCTATAATTGTTGTTTGCATAAAGAACTTCTCTTATATTCTCGGTGATTTGGCTTTTTATTGCAGGAGAACGCTGAACTTGGGGCGTCCAAAGAGTTTCTTTTTTTACTCGTTCAAGAATGCTTCCTTGCTTTCCTATAACCAAACCTGGTTTTTTTGCTTCAATAATAACCCTGCTTCGGTGAAAGTCAAAAATTATGTTAGTTATATTTGCGTCTTTCGGAACTATTTCTTTTATTTTCTTCTCTGCTTCTTCTTTATCGGGAAGAGCTTTGGTGTCCATACGTAACTCAATCCTTTTTTTGAGTTCATCAACTATTTCTTTAATGCGGGATTCTCCTTCTTTGAAAAAACGCTCATTATCTGTATAAAGAACTATGTTTGCTCCTTCAAAATTCGCTTCAGTTATGTTACTTTTTAACTTATCTGTTATGTGTTTTAGAATGTCTGTCATTGATCTTTTTGAAAAACCTAGAGAACAAAGTTCTCTGGCCCAAAAAACGCTTTGGTTTTTTGGGGATTAGACAAAACCAATCTTCTTCCATTATTTAATTTCATTTCGCTTTTTAAGTCCCACCTTAAAATTATCTGAGAGTGTTATTCTTTCATTTCAGGAACAATCTCTTTGGTTAAAACCTCTTTAATTTCTCCTTTTTTAACAACATACACGTCAATCCCGTCTCCTACAGAAGGTTCTCTTTTCAAAGCCGCATTAATACATTTTACAGCTAAATCCGTACCTTCTTTTATACTCATATCTTTTTTATACTCCGAGTCTAATATGGGATGCGCTTGTTTAAATCCAGAACCGCTAGCCACGTAATCTTCTATATGATTCAAATATCCGTCTGGGAGAACGTCATACAAATGAATCCCCTCTAAGTCATATCCTGAAAGAACAAAATGGGCAATGCTTGGAATCATAGAAGGTTGCCTTATATTATTATAAAGAACATTTGATAACAAGCTTGCGGCCTGTTTGATGGAAGGTTTTGACTTCTTCCTTAACTCTAAAAGCCTTAACTCTGCTCTTAAAACATTCGCGAACTTCCTCGTGTCAGACGCAACTCCTGCAGTTGTCACAATTATTTCATCATTGACTTCAATAATTTTTTTCGTTTTAGCTGCAAAGTAAGAAACACCTTGATTATCTGAAGTTCCAAAAGACTGTCTCCTGTCTGCAGCAACAACTATCCCATCCTTACAAACAATCCCTAATGTAAGAGTCCCTGTTTTCGTTACCGTTTTTTTAACTTCATCATCCATTTTTGATTTTTATTTTAAACCTTTGAGTATCTCCGTTTAATCAACCCAGAATAAACTTTATACTTTTTATAGAGAAAGTTATTTTATAAAGCTTTCGGCAACGCGCTTTGAAACTCCGTGTTCTTTCCTGAACCTGATAACGTTTTCAACGAAGCTTTCAATTTTTTGTTCGTGGCTAACCATTATCAGCTGAGCAACATCCAGCTGACGAAGAACATCACGCATCTTATCTAATTGCTGTTCGCTGAATCCATCTGTCGGCTCATCCAAAATCACGAGGTCACGTGTCTTTATTTTGCTCAATAAAGAGTTAACAACCTGATTCAAAGCCAAACGATACGCTAAGGCTACGGCTGTTCGCTCGCCTCCCGAAAGATACTCATAGTCAAGTTCATAATCCTGATGCTCTATAATAGGGGTGAAGTTATCATCAAGCCTTACTTCAAAAGTATCAGATACAAGCATAGAAAACCATCTGGAGAAAAGTTCAGAGAACTCAGATTTAAGTTTAATCATAACATTTTTCTCAATAGTTGAAACTAGGGGGGTGAATGTTTTAGAAATCCAAGTTTCAAGTTTGACGAGATAGTCAAGTTTTTCCTTAATCTTTTTACCTTTTTTCAGCCTCTCTTTGAGCTCCTTCACTTGTCTTTCAAAAACTTCAATTTCTTTTTTTAACTCGACAACTTTTATCTCGGCCATTTTTTCTTCCTTACGTGTTTGCTCCAGTTTTTCTTCCTTAGATTCAAACGCACTTTCAAACTTTTTCAATTGAGAAACAGAATCTTGCAAAGAAGCTATTTGGCTTTCAAGAAGATTTATATCTTTTTCAATATTTTCATTAGTTTTTTTTAGTTCGTTCATCCTGTTTCTTTTTTCTTCCAAATCTTTCAAACGAATTTTCAAAATGTTTAGCTCCTGAAGCCTTTTTTGTTTATCCGCTATTTCCGATTCAATCTTATTGTGTCTTTTCCTTATATCTTCCATCTCAAGAGCAAGCTCTTTTATCTTATTCACATTATCAGAAATTTCTTTTTCAAGCTTGTTTGAGACATTGCTTTTATGCACTTCATTAACATCTTGAAGACAAGTCGGGCACAAATCTATTTTAGAAATTTTTTCTTTCAAGTCTTGATTTTCTTGATTTCTTAAATTGAGAGAACTTATTTTCCCTGAAACGCTTACTTTTTCTTCTTCCAAATCTTTCTCCTGACTCTTAAGATTCTTTATTTCTTCTTCAATCTTCAAAATCTCAGATTCATCAAATCCTTCCGCTTCAAGCTCACTAATTTGCTCTTTAAGTTTTTCAATAAACTTTTCGTTTTCTTTGAAATTTTCTTTCTTTCCTGAAACAACTATCTCCGTTTTCTCTATCTCTTGTTTAAATTTGTTTTTTTCTTCTATTTTTCCAGAGATTTCTTCTTTTTCTTCTTCTGCCTTTTTCCTTTCTTCAGTCTTGAGAAAAAGTTCTTTCTCAATCGAAACCAAATTATGGTGCTTCGCTTCCAGCTCATCTTCCTTCGAAGCTAAAATCTCCCTGTCTTCTTCAAAACTTTCAATAAGCCCTTCATTAAGGCGTTTCTCTTCACGTATTTTTGAAGCCAAAACAGAAGAGTTTTCAAGGATTTTTTTGTATTTATCAATTCCAAAAACGTGCCTTAAAGTATTGACTCTCGAATCAGGATCCTGAGTAATTATTTGTTTCATTTCTTCCTGAGGTGTATAAACTGTGAAGCGATAAAGGATATTTTGTTTGCGGGAAAATTCCTTTGGATAATTTAACAGCTGCAAAACCCTGTCTTTAAGCTCGGTAACTGATATTTCATCTTTAGAATTATCAACTGTTATTGCGCAATAATCTTGTGTAACTGAACGCTTCGTTCTTTTTAGAGTTCTTTCAACAACAACTTTTTTATCGTCAACTTTAAACTCCAAAACAACACCCCCTTTGTCTTTGCCGTTACGTAAAATTGAATTTCCTCTTTGTCCCGGCTGCAAACCAAATAAAGCAAACTCTATTCCAAGCAACACAGAAGTTTTCCCTGAGCCTATGTCTCCTGATAACAAGATAGAACCTTCCGGAAACTCTACTTCTTCTTCTAAATAGCTTCTTATATTTTCTAGTTTAATTCTTTTTAATTCCATTTTTAATCTACTGATTTTTTTATTGATTTGAATATATAATCCCAATCTTCGGGTTGGGAAGGTCTTCTACCTCTATAATGCACACATGATAACATTCTAATATCTTCCTCAGTTATATCATCTCCTCTTTTTCTTGATTCTACCACATATTCTACTAAACTTTCTGGCAATTCATGAGTATGGAATAATTCATCATTAAAAAGAGAAACTTCTAATGCCCTAGAGATTTTCTCTAATGTTTTTGCTGAAGGACTGCTTCCTGATCCTTCATTTCCACTTTCCTCAATCCTCCAAAGGTAACTCTTTGAGACTTCTGCTTTCTCGGCCAGTTCTGGTAGAGTGAATCCTTTAATTCTTCTTAATTTTTTTATTCGTTTCCCCAACCCTTCCATTTTACAAATCTTTAATTTTAAAAGTTCAAAATTTTCTGGCTTTCCTCATAAATACGTTTTTTGAAACTTTCATTGGTTTCTCCTTCCTGCTTTTCTGTTGAAAGGGCCTTCATAATTACCGAAATTTGAGAGTTGAACTGAGAAGGATTTTGCTCTGAATAATTTTTTATCGTTTCTTCTTCTATATTCTCTGTTTCAAGAACTTCCACGTCCACTTCTGTTTCTTTCACTTTCAAATCGTGCGTATTTCTTAGCAAAAAGTGTGCTCCCTTTTTTTTGGCAAAATCTTCAATTTTAGAGAACTTTATGTCTGAGTGCCTTCCACTTTCCAAAATTCCTCTGACACGTAAAAGCACTATCTTGTCTTCTAAGTCTCTTTCTTCCAAAACAGAAATGATTTTGTCTGTTGCTTTGAAACCGTTTTTGACATCAATTTCAAAAGATTCAACTTCTTTTATTTTCAAATCAATTCGCTTCATTGTGTTTTCTCCTCTGTCCGGTTCGGTGTCAACAATATAGAACCTTCCGTGCTCCAAATCTTCTAATTCCTGAAAATTGTTCGGAAAAATGGGACCAGGGTAAACAAAGTTTTCGTATTGAAAATCAATATGTAAATGTCCCATGGCGTAATAATCTGCCTTAGGAGCTTTTTCAGTTTCAAGAGCATCAATAGGAAGACTTCCTTTTGCTTTATCTATTGTTGTGTGCAGCATAAAAATCTTAAACATTCCCGGAGCAGCATTAAGTTTCACGCGGCGCAAGTCTTCAATTTCCAAACCCGAAGTCTTTCCAGGATAACCATAAATTGCAACTCCTTTATGTATTGTCGGGTTAAGAATCATTTCCCCGTCTTTTTCTTCAAAATCCGCAACGTTCTTACAGAATCCCGCTTTCTCCAAAACGTCCAAAAAAGTTTTTCCTGAAACACTATAATCATGACTTCCTGCTATTATGAAACAAGGAATTCCTGCATCTTTTAGTTTTCTAAATTCAGCAAAAGTCTCTTTTAAAACATCCACCGGAGGAAAAGCACTATCAAAAAGGTCTCCTGCTACCAGCATAAACTCTACTTTTTCGCGAATGCATGCCTGAACGGCCATCCTAAAACTGTCAAGATTTAAATCCTGCAAAGGCTGCTGCTTCCATCCTCCTAAATGTACATCGGCTATGTGTGCAAATCTAACCATGCTAAGACACCCCTCCTTTCAGGCTTGGATGGTTCAACTTCCCTTTCACCATTTTAATTAGAAAGAAGTAAGGCCTGAGATATATAAACTTGATTGTGATTTAGTGGATATTAAACCATTGAACTGCCCAACTTTTAAAACACTTTAAACAAATTTAAAAAGAATCCTACTCAGTAAACCACCAAAGAAATCAGTTATTACATCTCTGAAAAGGAAAAGAGAAACGACAATTGCCACGAGGATGATTAACATAACTATCAAAATTACTGTAACCATTGAGCCTGGTTTCTTTTCTCCGTAAGCCGAAACCTGTTGTTTTTGTTGGATATTTTGTGGCTGAGCTTGAGGCTGCATTTGCTGCTGTTGAGTTTGTTGCTGAAACTGCTGCGATTGTTGCACAGGTTGTTGGCCTTGCTGCTGTTGGTTTTGAATAGGCTGTCCGTATTGAGAAACTCTTTGGGTTGGCTGTCCGGGTTTAAATTGTTTTTGCTTTAGTTGAGGAGGACTTTGAGTGAGGGACTGGTCTTGTTGTATTTGGGGGGTGTTAAGCGTCCTTGCCGCTTCTTCAACTTCACGTTTATCGTATCCAGCGTTATAAAAAGACATCATTGCCTGCATCAAACTTTCTCCTTTGTTTAACGCGACTCTTAATCCGTCAACAATTTCCTGGCTCGCCATCTAAAATAAAAGAAGAAGTAGTTTAAAAATTATTTCAATTTTCAGAATTTTAAGACTTTCCCGTTGGAAGATAAATGAGATGTTTCGTGGAATTTATATCCTATTTCTTCTGCAAGTTCTATCATAGGAGTTTCTTGTTGGAGAGTTCCGTGTGCAGGGATTATGTGTTTTGGCTTTATTAACCTAATTAGCTCTCTCATATCTTCTCTGCTTCCGTGCCCGTGAACATGAACATCTGTCTGGAGATTTACTCCCATACGTCTAAGTTTGCTGTCAAGTTTACTCCTTGCAGCAATATTTATTGGAGTAGGAATAACCGATGAAGAAAAAATTACATTGTCCCCTTCCTTAAAATTAAAAGGGGTGCTTCCTCTCACAATGCGGTCCATAACAGAATTTTCTTCCGCCTGATGCCCCGTACAGACAATAAGATACTTCCCTCTGTTTTTTTCTAATTTCCTCAAAAAGCTTTCTCTTTGTTTTGCATATTTAACTAACCTAATTTCTTTTCTAAAAGGCCACGCGCCGACTTTTGTAGCTGCCTCAATATACTTACTCAAACTCCTACCAATAAAAACTATCTGACGATTTGTTTTTTTCGCAAGTTTAACTATATTAATTAAACGCTCTATATGCGAGGAAAAAGTTGAAACGAAAAATGCAGAATTCTTACCTCTGACTTTTGAAAATGCGTCTTCAAGCATGTGCTGGGCGATTCTTTCTCCTCCCGGCTTTTTTTCTGTGCTTGAGTAAAGTGCATCTATAACTGCGACTTTAACCCTGTTTTTTCCTATCTCTTTTAATTTTTTATAATTGGGAGGATTTCCTGAAGTCGGATAGTTGTCAAATTTCAAATCCAGTGCGTAAAAAAATGCTCCTTCTTTGGTGTGTAATACAGGGAAAACACACTGTATGGTGGAATGGGTTGTATGAACAAATTCTACTTTATATTTTCCTGATTTACCGTTAATATAATGAATAGAGTTTGGTTTTACAGTTTTCAAAGGATTGTATATCTTTATACGGTCATCTCTTAAAATTATTTCCAAAACCTTTCTTGTAAAATCTGTTGTGTAAATAGGAATTTTAGGGTATCTTTTAATCAGATAAGGGAGTCCTCCGAGATGGTCTAAATGTGCGTGACTTATAAAAATTGCTCTTACCTTTTTTCTCCATCCTAACTTGTCTAATACCCTGTCATCAGGCACTGCACCATATCCCCTCAATTCTTCTTCGGTAGGTTGTTTATGCCCGCCGTGTTTTTTCCTTTGTTTTCCTTTCTTTAACCTTTCAGTATACTCCAAAAGATGGTCTTCTTGTAATTCAACTATTCCGGGAATATGCAAACCCACATCAAAAATAAATACATCATCATTTACCTTTACTGCAGTCATATTCTTTCCTACTTCTTCAAATCCGCCTACTGTGCATACTTCCATTTTAATATAGTAAAAATGAATACATGGTTTAAAAAATGTTTTGTTGAAAAATTATTTAAGTTAATAAAACCTCTCTTAAGTATGAAATCTTTAAAACCTTCAGCGCGTGAAAAAAAACGTTACTTGCTTATCGGCAAAGGTGCGGAAGATGTGGAAAAAGCGATTTTGAGTTTTTCAGGAACTCTTGGATTGGCTAAAGCAAATGTAAGAGTAAGATTCGTTAAAAAGAACGTTATTTCTGTAAACCGCGAGTCTTTGGATTTGGTTCGTGCGAGCTTTGCCGTCTGGCCTAAAACCATT
Source organism: Candidatus Woesearchaeota archaeon (assembly GCA_964503975.1). Lineage (GTDB taxonomy): Archaea > Nanobdellota > Nanobdellia > Pacearchaeales > GW2011-AR1 > ASMP01. The sequence goes on along the minus strand of CAZDCI010000017.1, from coordinate 10,755 downwards.
AAAGTGGAAAAAGTTTCCGGGACTTTAAAAGGTTTGAAAGGGAAGAAAAAATAAAAAACCCGAAAACCTTTTAAAGCTTTAAATTCTTTCTTTTTTGAAAGAGAAGAGAAACGGAGGACAAACATTAAAATTTCTCTCTAAGAGTTTAAGTAAAACGAAAAAAATAGAAAGATGGATACAACAAAAATGGAATTTTTGAGCATCCTGTTTAAAAAAAGCGAGAAGGAGGCAAATTAAATTGGATATGCCAATGGATATGCAACACCAGGCAATGGGATATGACCGTACTGCAACGATGTTCTCGCCTGAAGGTAAGCTTTTGCAGGTAGAGTATGCTGAAAAAGCAGTAAGACTCGGAAGTGCAAGCATAGGAATGGTTTGTACCGATGGGGTTTTAATTCTTGCAGATAAAAGAGCAACAGACAAACTCATAGTTGAAAGTTCAGCAAACAAGGTTCATGAAATTGATAGCCATATCATTTCAAGCGTTTCAGGAATAGTTTCCGATGCAAGGGTCCTGATTGAAAGAGCGCAAGTTATTTCACAACAACACAGAGTAACTTATGACTCTCCAATAGAACCTGAACTCGTGATAAAAGAAATAGCAAACATCAAACAGCAGTTTACTCAGTACGGGGGAGCACGTCCGTTCGGAGTTTCCTTGATGCTTGCAGGAATAAAAGACAAGCATCCTGAATTGTATATAAGCGATATAACCGGGAATTACTTCTCTTATAATGCAAATGCAATAGGTGAAAATGATGAAAAGCTCAAAGAAAAACTCAGAGAAAAATACAGAAAAGAATTAAATATTAAGAAAGGAGCAAAAGTTGCTTTAGACATCTTTAAAGAGGTTCAGGGGAAGGATTTTGACACTGAAAGATTTGAACTTGTTTACATCAAAAACGACGATCCTAACCTTAAAAGGGTTGTAAAAGATGAGCTGAAGAACTTCGTGAAATAAGGATGACTCAAACTACAGCACGTATTAAAAAAACAGGGAAAAATTTTGAAATTATTGTTGATTTAGATTCTGCCTTAAAATTTAAAAAATCGGGCGAAGGGGGTGCAAGAGCTTTTTTGGAGATAGATAACATTTATACTGATTCGGGAAAAGGTTTCAAAGCTCCAGACGAAGATTTGGAAAAAGCATTTGGAACAACAAATGCCGAAGAAATTGCTGAAAAAATTATCAGAGAAGGTGAATTACTTTTAACGCAAGAGCACAGGGATGAAGAACAGGAGAAAAAGCTCAAACAAATAGTTGAGTTCTTGAAACGCAACGCTGTAGACCCTAAAACAGGACGTCCCCATACAGGAGAAAGGCTCAAATCTGCAATAGAAGAAACAGGAATTAATATAAAAAACACAAATATTGAAAGTCAGATTTCTGAAATTACGGAAAGTTTAAGAAGCATACTTCCAATTAAAATATCAACGAAGAAAGTAAAAATCAAAATTCCTGCCGTTCACACAGGCAAAGTATATGGATTGGTAAATCAATACAAGGAAAAAGAAAACTGGCTTGACAGCGGTGACTTAGAGGTTATTATTAACATTCCTGCAGGAATGATTATGGATTTTTATGATAAATTAAACTCTGTAACTCACGGAAGTGCGGTTACTGAAGAAATAAAAGAAAATGAGTAAAACTGAAGAAAAACAGAGAAACGTTGTAATACCTGGGGAGGTTATTGTAAAAGGCAGCGAATATCTTCCGGGAGAAGGAACTGAAAAGAAAGGGGAGGAAATAATTGCTATTAGATATGGTTTAGCGGAAGAAAGAAATCGTCTTGTAAAAGTGATTGCTCTTTCTGGAATTTATGAACCAAGAAAAGGAAATATAGTCATTGGAAAGGTTGAAGATATAACTTTCAACGGGTGGATTGTTGATATAGGGATAGCAGACAATGCCTTTTTATCACTTTCAGAAGTTCCAAAATACGTCGCTAAAGGGGGATTAAGTGAAGTATTGGACATTGGAGATATGGTTGTTGCAAAAATTTCAAACATTGGGGGAAGGGGCGCTGATTTAACAATCAAGTCAAGAGGATTAGGTAAAATAGACGGGGGCATAATTATTCATATAAACTCAAACAAGGTTCCCCGTGTTATAGGTAAGGAAGGGAGCATGATAAATCTTATCAAAAACGAAACAGGATGTAACATAACAGTAGGACAAAACGGGTTAGTTTGGATTAAAGGAGACAGGGTTGAAGATGAGCTTTTCGTCAAAAAAGCAATCGAATTCATTTCAAAAAAATCTTACTTGAACGGTTTAACCGAAGAAGTTAAAAAATGGTTTGAACAAGAAAAGCCCGGCAAAAGTTTAAAGGAGAAGAAATAATGGCTGCAAAAACATTCAAAAGGAAAGACGGAAGAAAACTTGATGAATTAAGGCCCATGAAAGCTAAGATCGGAATTGTTCCAAATGCCGATGGGAGTGCGATGTTTCAGTTTGGAGATACTATTGCGATAGCGGCAGTTTACGGTCCAAGAAAAATGCATCCTCAGCACAAGCAAGACCCTGAAAAAGGAACATTAAGATGTAATTACAATATGATTAGCTTCTCGGTTTCAGACAGAATACGTCCGGGTCCAAGCAGGAGAAGTACAGAAATAAGCAAAATCACGGAGTGGGCTTTAGAGCCAGCGATTATGATAGAAAAATACGAAAAAATGGTTGTTGATGTTCACATCAACATAATCCAGGCGGACGCTTCAACAAGGTGCGCAGGAATTAACGCTGCCGCAATGGCTCTTGCTCATGCGGGCATTCCAATGAAAGAAATGGTTTCAAGCGTTTCAATAGGTAAATTAGACAAGACTCTCGTTGTGGATGTTAACAAAGATGAAGAAGACTTGGAGGAAGGAGAAGGTGCTACAGATATACCGATAACCCTAACCCAAGGTGGAGAAATAACGCATCTTCAGCTTGACGGACAAATTTCTAAAGAAGAACTGAAAGAAGCAATTGAACTTGCGAAAAAAGCTTCCAAAGAAATTTATGAAGTTCAGAAAAAAGCGCTTAAAGAATCTTTAGACAAGGAGGTAAAAGAATAATATGGAAACCAGCAGAGTAACAGGAAAGAGGATAAAAGAATATCTTCAGCAAGAAAAAAGATTTGATGGTAGAGGGTTAGATGAATTCAGAAAGGTTTCGGTTGAAATAGGAGTTTCAAACAAAGCTGAAAGTTCTGTCAGAGTCAAAATAGGTAAAACAGAAGTTATCGTAGGAGTTAAAATGGATGTGGGGACCCCATACCCTGATTCTCCCGACAAAGGAAATCTAATGGTTACTGCGGAGCTATTGCCTTTGAGCTCGGAAAGATTTGAATATGGTCCTCCAAGGTTTCCGGCAATAGAACTTGGAAGACTAACTGACAGGGCAATAAGGGAAAGCAAGCTTATTGATTTAGAAAAGCTTTGCATTGAAGAAGGAGAAAAGGTCTGGAATGTTTTTATTGACGTTTATTCAATAAATGACGATGGTAATTTGCTGGATGCTGCAGGAATTGGCGCCGTGGCGGCTTTAACAAAAGCTAAGATTCCTAAATATAATAAAAAAGAAGAAAAAGTTCTTTATGGAGAGTGGAGTGATAAAAACATTCCTGTAAGAAAAGATTTAATTATCCCGATAACAGCGCATAAAATAGGTCAGAATATCTTGGTGGATCCTACCCTTGAAGAAGAAGATGTAAGTGATGTAAGACTAACAATCGGAGCTGATGAAAAAGGAAAAGTTTATTCAATGCAAAAAGGAAATTCAGTTTCACTTTCTACAGAAGACGTGGAAAAAATGATAGATATTGCAGAAAAAGTCAGGAAAGAAATTTTTTCTGTATTGGAAAAAGTCAAATAACTATTAAAATGGCTCAGGAAAAATACTCTGAAAACTTCAGTAAGTATGAAACAGCTAGAATTCTCGGAGCCCGTGCGTTGCAAATTGCAATGAACGCCCCTTTACTTGTCAAAATTAGTAAAGAAGATTTGGAAAAAGTCAAATACGATGCTTTGAAAATTGCAGAGATTGAATTTGAATCGGGTGTTTTACCTATTTCTGTGAATAAGCCTTTCCCAAAAAAGAAAGAAGGGCGTTTAAAGCGTGCCAAAGAAAAAAAGATGAGCGATAAAAGAATGAAAGAAAAAGAAGCCGAAGTTGAAAAAGAAATTGCAAAAGAAGGCGAAATAATGAAACTCGTTAATCCTGAAGAAGAGGAAGAATCCACTCCAAGCACATCTAAGGGAGAGCCGTAATTCTGAAATATTTTTGTGTTTTTTTCATTAAAGAAAAAGTTATAAAGTAAAAGTTATTTTCTCTTCTATGGTTGTGATAAAAGAGGTTTCTGCTAAAAGGGTTTTAGACTCTCGGGGAGATAAAACAATCCAGGTTTCCATAAAAACAGACGTTGCCGGTTCCGGAAAAAGGGAGGTTTTTTCTGCAAGTGCTCCCAATGGAAAATCTCGCGGGAAGGCGGAAAAAAAGCCTTACAAAAAATCCCTCAAAGGAGACATTGAAACTCTTAAAAAATTCAGTGGTTACTTCTCTCAGGATGTTGTTGAAAATTTTGGTGATTTAAGGCGCATTGAAGATATTGTAGACGGGCACATAGGAGCAAATACTCTTTTTGCTCTTGAAGCATGCGTTCTCAAGGCTTTGGCAAAAGAAAAAAAGAAACAAATCTGGCAGATAATTCTGAACAAAAATTCGGATAAAATAAAATTCCCTAGATTGGTGGGGAATGCAGTCGGAGGAGGAAAACATTCAAAAGGTTTAAACGGTAAAAAACCAGACTTTCAGGAATTTTTATTGATTCCAAAAACCCGTAATGTAAAAGAAGCGTTTGAACAAAATAAAAAAACATATAAAAAAATTAGGGAAAAACTAAAAAAGAGAGATGAAAACTTCAACGAGAAAGTTACAGATGAAAACGGATGGCTAACGGGTTTGAACGACAAACAGATTCTTGACATTCTAAAAGAACTTAAAACGAATATAGGAATAGACGTGGCTGCTTCAAGTTTTTATAAACGTAAAAAATACCACTACAAAAACCCCCTGCTAAAAAGGACACGAAATGAGCACTTCTCTTACTTATTAAATCTTATAAGAAATTTTGGTTTATTTTATGTTGAGGACCCTTTCGGAGAAAGCGAGTTTGAAAGTTTTTCAAGACTCCGTAAAAAAACAAAAGATGTTTTAATTGTCGGAGATGATTTGACAACGACAAATCCTAAAAGATTTGAAAAAGCAATAAAAAACAACTCAATAAACGCAATAATTATCAAACCCAACCAGATAGGTTCTTTGCTTGAAGTTAAAAAGGTTTGTGAACTGGCAAAAAAACACAAAATTAAAACCATTTTTTCTCATCGCTCGGGAGAAACCCAAGAAAATATTTTGGCTGATTTAGCTTTTGGCTTCCAGGCAGATTTTTTAAAATGCGGGATAATAGGTAAAGAAAGAGAAAGCAAAATAAAACGGCTTATAGAGATACAGAAGAGGTTGAAATGAAAAAAAGGCATTACTTAAAAAAAGGTAAAAATCGTATATAAATGAAAAATTGGGTTTTCTTAAACTCAATCCATCAAGAATTTTCTCGGCTTTTTTAAATAATCTAAATTAGTCTCACTCATTTCTTCCTCTAATTTAACTAAAACCTCTTTTCTTTAAAAAAATTATGAAATCCAACTAAACACTTTCAAACATTGATAGAAACGCTTAAAAACATACCTCGCTGTGAATTTATTATGACAGATGTAATTAAAGATATTGAAGAGAGTGTTAAAAAAGGCGAAGAAGTTCTGGAGAAAGTTGCTGAAAAAGTCGGAGAAGAGATAGAAAAATTTGAAGGTAAAAACAAAAAAGCCAAACTGAAAACTTCAAAAACCAAAAATAAAAAAGCTGCAAAAGAAAAATCCGGGAAAGTTTCAAAAAAAGAAGCTGAAGAAGAATCCACTAAAAAGGATATTTCCAAGAAAAAAAAAGAGCTTTTAGCTAAAGCTGCTGAGCTGAAAAAGAAGGTTGAGCGAGCTGAAACCGAAGAGCTTAAAGAGAAAGTTAAGCCGACAAAGAAAACTGAAATGCTTGTTCCTCTTGACGAGTATGTTAAAGCAGGAATTTATCTTGGAACTCGTGTGGTGACCCCCGATATGAGGCCTTACATTTACCGAAGAAGAGCAGATGGTTTGGCTATTTTCAATACAGACATAATTGATGAAAAGCTTAAAGAAGGAATTGAGTACTTAAACAAGTTTGAGCCTAAAGATATAATACTGGTATGTAAGCGTCAGGCAGGATGGCGCGCGGCTGAGAAATTTGGAGAGATTACCGGAATAAGAGTCTTCACAAAAAAATATCCTGCAGGAATCCTTACAAATAAGGCTCTTCCTGATTTCTTTGAAAGCGAATTGACAATAATTACCGATCACTGGGTTGACAAAAACGCTTTAAACGACACCTTGAGGGTTAATAAAAAAGTCTTAATGATTTGTGACACCAATAATTTTTCCAAAGGCGCGGATCAAGTAATTATAGGAAATAACAAAAGTCCAAAAAGCATCGGACTTATTTTCTACTTGCTTGCAAAAGGTTATTGTAAAGCGAAAGGGTTAGATACAAGTAAAATCCCTGAGCTTGAATGGTGGACGGGAGAGATTGAAGAAAAACAGAAGAAGAGCGAAGCGATAAAAGCCGAGCCTGGCGAGGCAGAGTAAGATGATATCTGATAATGTTAATTTTGGGGAGGGTGCTGTTTATTTAACGGGCATCTTGCTGTTGCATATTTTTCTTTAAGGGCATATGTTAAAGTGGCTTTTTATGTTTTAAATAAATTAGAGCCTACAGAAGAAAAATCTTTCAGGGAAAAAGGATCACGACTATCTAAAATTGTGAAAGAAGACTGATTCTAAAAATCCCAAACTTTATAAATAAAAATTCATACTTTCTTACAGGAAGAAGTTAGGATATAATCCTATATTTTTAAACCTTTGAACTCAAAACAAAAAAGAGGTTTTTATGCGAAATGACACCAAAACAATCAGAACTTGGACGTATGCTCAAAGAAGATGGCTGGACTTGTATAACCCACAGACACAGGTTCAAATCTTTTTGCAGTAATGGGGACGGAAAACGTCGAATAGTATTAAGAACTACCCCTCTTTCTGATGAAGACATCATAAATGAATTTCTGGGAAAAGGAAATTATTCTGCTGTCAGACTCGTGCCTCTTTCAGACAAAACTGTTGAAGTCTACGGAAGACCTTATCAGGTTTAACTTTAAAATTCAACTAGTTTTGAAAAACAACCATGATTTTTCTGGCTTATTCCCGTAATGGGTTTTAACTAACACATAACGTCCTTTCAGTTTTTCACCTTTCATATTGATTTCTATTTTTTTCTTACCCTTTTCCAATAATTCATAAGTCCCATTGTCCCAAATTTCAACCTTGCCGGCTCCGTAACCCTTTTCAATTGTTCCCTCAAAACTTGCATAACTTAAATCATGGTCTTCAACCTTGATTGCCAAACGCTTAACCCCTTTTTTGCTTGGGGGTTGTTTTGGCACCGCCCAGCTTTTCAAAACGCCATCCATCTCCAAACGAAGATCGTAATGAAGATTTGTTGCGTCATGTTTTTGAATTACGAAAATTGGTTTTTTGCTTGTCATTTTAATTATTTTTTATTTTTTAAAAATCCTTTAACACTTTTTATAAAGCTTTTCACATCAGGAATTATCTCATCTTTAATTGAATCAAAAACAAGTTCATCATTTACCTTCCCGTATTCATGAGCAATAATGTTTCTCATACCTTTTGCCTCCTGAAGTTTCTCTTTCAGATTTTCGGATATAATTTTTTCATCGAACAATACATTGAATGCCTGTTTTTCTTCTTCAGGTGTTTTAAGTCTGAATTTTTTAATTAAAATAAATGCTAAATCTATGACTACAGTAATTATTCTTTCAAAATATCTCTCGCACGCAGCCTTGACTTTAAAGTCATCCTTGTATTCTTCAAAACCCGGGGAGATTATTTCAGAGAGCTCCTGCAAATACTCTTCTAATTCTTCAACTTTATCTTTTATCCTATTCATTTTCCCATATAACTTTTCCTTTATTTTTAACTTCTTTTTTTATCTTTTCAGGAAGGACATTGAAAACCTTTACATCTGCACTATCCGGAAGTTTTCCCAATACGCTTTTCCTGAAACTGAAAGCTTGTTTTTTACTTATTTTTGAAAATTTCACGGCTATATCTATGTCTGATTTTAAAGTGGGCTTCTTTTCAACAACTGAACCAAACAAAATTATTTTTTTTATCTTATTCCTCAAAGGATGTTCTAAAATAACTTCTTTTGTTTCCTGAACCAAGGACTTTATTGAGCTTGCTTTTTTTAAACCGAACATATCCGAAAATTTTGACACTTCTTCAATAAATTGAAACTTCTTTCTTATATCTCTTGAAAGCCTGTTTTTTTCAGACTGAGTTAAAGGAATTCCTTTAAGCTGTTTTTCTATTATTTTTAGCTCACGTTTTCCAAATATTTTTCTCGCTTTTTCATTATCTTTAAGAAATTTTATAAATTCCATTATAACCTCTATTATGGTTATAATAACCTAAATAATGGTTATTTATATATCTTTCTAAATTATTCTTTTTCTTTAACCAATCCTCTCAAACCTGCCCTTTTCAAAACTCTGTGAAATTCTTCCACATTTTCCACAGGCATGAACATTTCATCATTAAGGTAGGCATAAAGTTTTTCCGGGTTAAATGGCGTTTCTTCTCCTTTCCTTAATTCATACTTGTCTCCATCGACATAATGTTCTTCCATTAAAATTTATAAACATTCAAACATATTTAATATTATGGTTTCGAAACTTAAAGGTAAAACAGTTCTTATTACAGGAGCAAGTAAGGGAATTGGTCAGGCAACAGCAATAGAACTCTCAAAACGTGGTGCTAATTTAATTTTAACTTATAATACCGATAAAAAAGGTGTCCAAGAAACTGCGGATGCGTGTAGAAAGACCGACTTCGGTAATGCAAAATATTTTCAATTAGACGTCTCTGACGACGGTTCAATAAAAAGTCTCGTTAACAATGTAAGAGATATGGTGGGAGAAATTGACATCTTGATTAACAACGCCGGTGTTATAGCTTGGAAAGAGTTTGATAAGCATAATAAAACTGAAATTGACAAACAAATTGACATCAATTTGAAAGGTCTGATTAAAATGACTCACGAGTTCCAGGAGGATATTGAAAAGAATGAAGGAATGGTGATAAACATTTCAAGTGGCGCAGGGAAAAATGCTTACTCTAGTTTATCTGTGTATTGCGCTACAAAATTCGGCGTTCGCGGCTTTACGCAAGCTTTGGATAAAGAGCTTTCTCGCGAACAGGCGATAGTTGTAAATCCGGGAACAACTAAAACTCAGATGACAAATTTCTCAGGAACTCCTGTTGAAAAAGTTGCCAGCGTAATTACTGATGCTGCCGAGGGAAAAATCAAGCCAGACAGCAAAAGAGATATTGATGTTTGGAAATTCGTTTAGAATTTGCAGGCTAAAAAATTTATTTTTTATGTTTGGAAGTTTGTTTGATTATTAATCATAAAATAGTAACAATTAGAAAAAATTTTTAAATGTGATGTCATATAGTTTGTTATGAAAAATATGAGAAAAATATCAAAACTTTCCTTACTAGCGTTAGGTAGCCTCCTAATCTTTGAAGGAAATCCTATTCCAGAAAAAGAAATAAATCTTCCCTTAAATTGTGAAACTTTACTTAATGGTCAGCCCTATAGGTATATCAGAGACCCTTTCCGTGGGCTAAAATATGAAACTTGTAAAATGGAAGACGGAAAACCTGTATTGTATACAGATTATAAAGACAGAGGTTTTACAACTATTACAAGATTCTGATAATTTTTCCCAATCCCCTCGAAACATTTATAAATACAAATCAATCAATTTTAATGTAACTAAGATGAGTGCCTTAACATTGTGTAACGTTTACGGCTTAGTGCCATTTAACACTAAGGTATGATGTATGTAGAAGCAGTCACTTAGTTGTAATTCTAATAATTAAGCTAAACATTAATTTGTCTCAGCCAATAGTAGGAGTAATTTCGTTTGAAATTAATCGTGTGAAGTGTATTCTATCTTACATTAGAATATGCGCAATGGAGTTCTATATTTTTAATATAAAATTTTAATATAAAACCATGAAATTGTTTAAATCCAGTTGATCCTGCTGGCGGCTGCGGCTCTCTGGTTTGCACTTAGACATGCAAGTTTTTTGATTTTGTTCTTCGGAATTAAATTGAAGGCAAACTGCTCAGTAACACGTAGCTAACCTACCCTTAAGTCAGGGATAACCTCTGGGAAACTGAGGCTAAAACCTGATAGGAGATATGCCCTGGAATGACTTATCTCTCAAACTCGTGCTTAAGGACGGGGCTGCGGCGGATTAGGTTGTTGGCGGGGTAATGGCCCACCAAGCCCGTGATCTGTAGGGGCTCTTAGCGGAGAAGCCCCGAGAGGGAATCTGAGACACTATTCCCAGCCTTACGGGGTGCAGCAGTTAGGCATAATCTACAATGCGCGAAAGCGTGATAGTTTGAGCCAGAGTGCTTCTCTAATTGAGAAGCTTTTGCCAAATGTAAAAAGTTTGGCGAATAAGGACTGGGTAAGACTAGTGCCAGCCGCCGCGGTAATACTAGCGGTCCAAGTCGCAGCCATTTTTATT
>CAZDCI010000016.1:5628-20871 GCA_964503975.1 Candidatus Woesearchaeota archaeon | reverse complement strand
CTACTTTAATATTTCTTTAAACTCAAGAATAATTAATTTTCATCGGAGATACTGTAATAAAGTTAAGGATTTATTACAACAATCCTTAAAAAGCGTTTTGAGTTTTTTTAGGTATGGAATTAGTTGCACTGCTTTCCACAGGTAAAGGCTCTTGGGCGCAAGTCTCTGGGTTGATGAAGTATGGGGAGTGGGATAAGATATTTGTTATTGGAGGCGAATTCGCAAAAAAGTTTTCTCATGATAAAGAGTTTGAGTTCATCAAAGTGGATTTGAATCAAAAACTTAAAGATTTGAAAGAAGATTTATATAAAAAGCTTAAAGGAAAATTTGAAGGAACCGAAGTAGCCTTGACGATAGCTTCCGGCAACGGAAAAGAACACATGGCACTTATTTCTGCATTAATCAATCAGCCAGTAGGTATACGCTTTGCGGCTTTGACAAAAGAAGGCGTGATTGATTTGTAATTGTTTAGAATTTTTATGTTTAATTATACCATATAAAATATATCATATAAAACAATAAAATATAAAAATAAAATAAGGGCCTATCTTTTATGAAAGACGAATTAAGACAATCCTACCAAATAGCCCTAGAAGAAATATTAGAAGAAGTAAAAAAACTCGGATTTTTATGGGATCATGATTCTGATACAGAAATTCTTGTTGTTGGTGCAATGATCGATCGAGATGAGAGTCTCCATTGTTGGATAAAAAGAAATAATGGCAAATATGTTTATATGATAAATACTGGTGGACATTTCTTTAAAGATGAAAATCCGAGAACAGCAGCCAATATAATAAGAAATTCTACTCCTGAAGGAAGATTTTATCCAGAACAGTGGAAGGATGATTTTTATGAACGTATTAAAGGACCACTTGAAAAATATTTTTCAAGTGAAAGAGGAATAAAGGACTTAGTTGAAAACGAAATAGCAAGGTTAAGAAGAAGTTAAGGTAACTCTTCAAAATTCTAAAACCAACCAATTGCCAAAAAAACATTATAAACTAATAACTGAAAAACAGGCATATTTAGTTAACCTTACAAGATAGAAATATTTATAAATATGTAAGGTTAACTAATGATATGTATTTTCAAGATAAAAAAATAAAAGGAAAAAGGTACAAATATGCGGTGGAATCATTGCGTCTACCCGGTGGAAAAGTGAAAACTTTGCAAAAAAGATACAAAGGAGAGTCTAAAGAAAAACTCAAAAATTTCTTTGATAAAAAGAGAAAAGAAGAATTTGTTAAATACGCCTTAAGGAATTTTAAAGTAAACCACGTATTTACAAAAGAACAAATAAAAAAAATAGAAGAAATAAAGGTAGATTATTCAAAAATATTAAAAAAATTACCTAAGAAGAATCTTCAGGACCTGATAGATAGATTTACAGCAAATTTTACTTATGAGAGCAATGCTCTTGAAGGGAATTCTTTGACATTGAAAGATGTTTCCTTGGTTATGTTTGAAAATATCTCTCCTGAAGGAAAAGATTTGAGGGAGATATATGAAACAAGAAATTCGAGAAAAATAGTCGAACTTATTTTTAAAAATAAATTTAAAATAACAGAAAAAGACATAATAAAAATACATGGAATTTTAGTGGAAGATTTAGATACAAGAACCGGTTACAAAAAATTTCCAAATGTTATTGTTGGAAAAAGTTTGGAAACAACTCCTCCAGAAAAAGTTTCCGAAGAAATTAAAAAATTAATAAAATGGTATAAAAATAAGGAAAACACAATACATCCTCTTGAATTAGCATCCCTTTTTCACGGAAAATTTGAACAGATACATCCTTTTGAAGACGGGAATGGACGTGTGGGAAGGTTTTTAATAAATATTATACTTGTTAATCATAAATACCCTCCTTTGATTATAAGGAAGTCTCAAAGAATATCTTATCTGAGTGTATTAGAAAAGTTTGATGACGGACATAAAGATACATTAAAAAGACTTTTTTTAAAGAGATTTAAGGAAACATATAAAAAATTTTTCAAAGTTTATATTGAGTACATCTAAAACCAGCTAACAAAATAAAAAGCCATTATCAGGAATAACAGCATTAAGAAAAACCAGGTTGAAAGTGCAAAGGCATTTTTCGCGAGTTTTTCATTTTTTGTCAGCGCTAAAATTGTCAGGTAAAAGAATCTTCCGCCATCAAATATTCCTACAGGAAGCATATTAATCAAAGCCACGCTTATACCTGCTATTACCAGCCACCATAACAGATTGTAAAGGAATACGCTAATGCCGTCAAATTTTGGCTCGTAAAACGTATGGGGTTTTTTAAACGTGAAGGCATCAACAACTTTTCCTAACGCTCCGCCACGAGAAGAATCAAAAAACCCAATTCCAAGCCAGGCTTCTCCTTGACTGTCAGGTTTTTCCGCAAGAGTCAGAGAAATATCTTCCCACCCTTCATCTGTTTTTACAGTTACATTTATTTTTTCTCCAGGAGAGTATTTACCTAACTCGTTTTGAAGCGATTCTACGTCCTGAACCGAGACGCCATTAATAGAAAGGATGATGCTGCTCAGGTTTGAATTTATTGCCGGGGAAGAATAATACACAATAATATTATCCTGTTCCTTTTGACTTTCAATGATTTGCTTGTTTACTAAAAAGGCTTCTTCATTGTAGGTTATTTCAGTCAGTCCGTTTTCATTTACATTATTTAAAAGCTCCTGGGTTGTTTGGTTGTTTGTTTGAATTCCATTGATGCTTGTTATTCCTGCTACTGTAATCTGAGAAGTTGCATAACTGTCAAACTGAATTCCCGCAGGAGAAAAAGCCAAAACAAAAAACGCCCAAAGAACAAAAAAGAAAAGAAGTGTAACGAGAACATTTGCGAAAGTTCCTGCGGCAAGAACAGACATTTGTTTGAACTTACTTGCCTTAACCATGCTTTTTTCTTCCTGTTCAACAAAAGCCGCAGGGAAGATAGGAAAAAACCAAGGGAAAAACGCAAACCCTGTTGTCTTAATCTTTATCTTGTGAGCTTTCATAAAAATTCCGTGCGCAAATTCGTGACTGATCGCTATCACGGCAATAATTACTATAAAGTATGTGAAAAAGAAAGGAGGCAAAAATTCAAGTTTAAAAACCTGAGGAAGATAAGGAAAAAGAGGCAGTATAGGAGGAACTTTTATTGCACGAACTACCTGAGGCTGGAAAAAGTAAATTTTAACCAATCTATATGTAAGCCAAAGCATTCCAATCATCAATACATATCCCATAAAAATAGAGAAATAGCTTAAGACATTAATCGCTTTACGATACTTCCCTCCGATATAATTTATCAGTCTAACTCCCCATTGAGTTCTGTAAAGATATAAAAGGCCTTCCCGTTTGAGACCGCTTTTTCTTGTGTAGAGAAACACTGAAAAAAATATCAAAAACGCCACTAAAAATATTATATCATAAACCAAAAAACTTACCATTTAATCACCTATTTCTTTTTTACAGGCCTGAAAGATCTTTTACCACACTTTCTGCATTTAACTTTACCTTTAAGAATTTTCAAAGGATCTGCCTTCCTTTTACTCTGGCAGTTTTTGCAAACCCACACATTTTTGTAAAGACGGTTTGATGCTTCCTGTATTTTAGCCATTTTTATTTTTTAATGATTTACTTTTTCTCAACCACTCTGCCACTCACCTAATTTTTAATCGTTTAGATGTTAGCGAAGTAGTTATAATTTGTTTAGGTGTTTTTTATAACTTTCTCTTCACGATTTTTTCACCTTCAACATTCCAATACTCAACATTGTCGTTAGGCTGAAGTTTGCCTTTTATATTGCTTGAGCAAGGAACCTCGAGAGTTTCGAAACTTTCCAAATCCATAACACTCACTTTATCTCCAACAGAAAGAACCTGTGCCTTGTTCTTTTCAACTAAAGGAACTTCAAAGCGTTCATGCCCGGGAACAACAAAAACCTTTTTTTGATCGTTAATTATTCCTACGGCTTCTATGCGGCATTTTGAGTGCCCGTGTTTTCCTGTCTTGCTTATGTCAATTTTTTTAATGGTGTAAACATTTCCTTCAAGAAGGATATTTGTTCCGGTACGGGCCTCAGTTGCGTTGATAATTTTTAAAACCATAAGTTAAGTAAAAAAAATAGATTTATAAACATTTTTCTCAAAAAAATATTATGAAGCTAAAGAAAAAAAAGAAATCTGTCATAGAGCATTATAATAGTTTCGCTGAGGAATACGATGAATTAGCTAAATCCAAAGAGTATGCTTGGATTAGCCCAGATGTTATTTTTGGGTTGACTTTTGAATATTTGGACAAAGGGGAGAGATTATTGGATATAGGCATAGGCACAGGGCTGAGTTCTATTAATTTTCACAACTATGGTTTAGAAATTTATGGAATCGATGGTTCAGAGAAGATGTTAAAAAAATGCAGAGAAAAAAACATTACTAAAATCTTAAGAAAGGTAGATCTAGGTGATGAAAAAATTCCTTTTAAAAACAAGACATTTGACATTGCTATTGCGGACGGGTTATTATATTTTTTGAGAGATCCTGAGAGGATAATTGAGGAAGTAAGGAGAATTTTGAAAGATGGAGGAATTTTTTCCTTCACAGTGGAAGGAAAGAAAGGAAATGAAAATGTAAAATATGTAAAAATTGGCAAAGATATAGTTTCAAAAGCAGTTTTAGAAAAAACAGGAGTATTTGTATATAGACACGATTTTAATAAAATTGAGAGGATGTTGTCAAAAAATAATTTCGAAATTTTAAAAAAACTTAATTTTCTTGCTTATACCTCACCATCAACTAAAAAAGAGGTGTATTTTACAGCAATGGTAGCTAAGAAAAAATGACTTTGAAGAAAAACGATTTCATAGAAATAAAATTTACAGGGAAAACTGAAGAAGGAGAGGTTTTTGACTCAAATATAGAAGGAGACTTGAAAGAGATAAACAAGCAAAGACAGGCGCAGGGACAAAAACCCGTGGAAGCCAAACCTTTCAGGTTTGCTCTCGGACAAAACATGTTTCTTAAAGGAATTGATGATTTTTTAACAGGAAAAGAAGTTAAAAAATTTCCTGAAAGTTTTTCTGTCAGGCTCAAACCCGAAGAAGCTTTTGGGAAAAGAAACCGCGAACTGGTACAAATGATGCCTCTTAGAACATTCAGAGAGCACGGAATTAATCCTGTTCAGGGCGTTTCATTTAATTTTGATGGGCGTCCAGGAAAAGTTTTGACTGTTTCAGGAGGAAGAGTTGTTGTGGATTTTAATCACATTTTAGCCGGAAAGTCCGTAAAGTATAAAATAGAAGTTTTGAGAAAGCTTGAGAAAGATGAAGAAAAAGTTAAAGCCCTGAACGAGTTCTTTTTTAGAAAAGAGATTCCTTTTGAAATTAAAAATAAGAAATTAGTTTTTGATTTTAAAGACTTGGAACCCCAGTTTAAACAAATCGCTAAAATGTTTAAAGATAAATATTCTGAGATTTTAGGTTTTGAAGTTGAAATGCCTGGTGAGGAAGAAAAAACAGATGGAGAGAGAAAAAACAAAGAAACCGAAAAATCAAAAGAAAATTCAGGAAAAGAAAGCAATCCTGATAAAAAATCACAATAATCCTTATAAATCAAAATCTTTTAGTTTGAATATGGATGACGTATATGAAAGAGAGGCGACTTCTCAAGTTGAGGAAATTGATAGAGAGCTTGAAGAACTTTTGAAGAAACAATCAGCTAAGATAAAAGTTATTGGTGTTGGTGGAGGCGGAGGAAACTCTCTTGGAAGAATGCAGGAGATAGGAATTAAAGGAGGAGAGTTAATTGCCATTAATACTGATGCCCAAGATCTGTTGTATAGTAATGCGGACCAAAAAGTTTTGATTGGCCGTGAGTTGACTCAAGGGCTTGGAGCAGGAAGTAATCCTAAAATAGGTGAAGAAGCTGCGCGTGAGTCAGAGTCGGAAGTGAAAAAGAAAATTTCCGGAAGTGACATGATTTTCATTACTTGTGGTTTAGGGGGAGGAACAGGAACCGGAGCCGCTCCCGTCATTGCACAGGTTGCTAAAAAGCAAGGCGCTTTAACCATAGGAATTGTAACTTTACCTTTTACGATTGAAGGACGCAAAAGGATAGAAAACGCAATGGACGGATTGGAAAGACTTGAAGCTATTGTAGACACTTTGATAGTTATTCCTAACGATAAACTTCTTGAGCTGGCTCCGGAGTTGCCTTTACATACGGCGTTTAAAATTGCGGACGAGATTTTGACGAATGCGGTGAAAGGCGTTACCGAGCTTGTAACGACTTCCGGATTAGTGAATTTGGATTTTGCTGATGTTAAGGCAGTTATGGCTAATGGAGGGGTATCTTTGATAGGAATGGGAGAGTCTGACAGCAACAATCGCGCTGTGGAAGCCGTGGAAAAAGCCTTGGACAATCCTTTGCTTGACGTGGATATCTCAAACGCTAACGGAGCATTAGTAAATATTATTGGAGGGGATGATATGAGCCTTGATGAGTGTAAGCTTATTATAGAAACTGTGGGAAACGGGTTAAGTCCCGATGCCAAGCTGATATGGGGAGCGCAGATTTCTCCTGATATGGATAAATCTATTCGTGTACTTATAATAGTTACAGGAGTTCAAAGCTCTCAAATACTAGGACATGGAGAAAGCATAGAATCTATAAAGCACAAGGAAATTGAAGAAGAACTCGGGATAGAGTTTTATGAGTAAAAGAGATTTGGAATACGAAGTAAGACATGGAAAAGAAACACCCTTTAATCAAGGTAAATGATGTATTTATCTTAATGGAGAAATGCTTACGGAAGTGGAAGGGCATATTCCAGAGTACAATGGAAGCGTAATATGCGAATATTATACCTGTTCCTGTGGGTGGGAAAGCGGGGCGCATTGGGATGGCATAGATTTTGCTTTGGATGAATGGAAAGAACATGTTTTAGAAAAATATGGATTAGATTTTTCAGAATAAGATTAATTTTAAAAACTCAATAATTCTTTCTATTTTATGGTTAAGAAAACAGCTGAAAAATTAAAGTCATTCACTCTTAAATCTAAAAGGGTCTGGCACGCGATGAAGAAACCGTCAAAGGAAGAGTTCTGGATGGTTACAAAAGTCTCCGCTGCAGGCATAGGAATTTTAGGTCTGGTAGGATTTATTGTTTCCATAATCATGAGTTATTTTAAGTGATTTTTAGATGTACGCTACACAAATTTTTAAATACCTTATTTCTTTAAGCATTTATATGAGAACAGGCCTTGAAAAACGCCTGAAATTAAAGCCTTTGAGCTTTTTAAAAAGAGGCGTTGCTGCAACTCTTTTGGCTTCTTCATTGGTCTTTGGTGCTTCTTCCTGCAGTGATGATCCTACTTCACCCCCGTCACGTGTTGAGCCTAAAAATAAGGCGCCAGATACAGAGATATTTCATGAATTTGGAAATGAAGGGGAAGTAAAGTATACTTTTTCAGGAAGCGACCCTGATGGCTCCATTAATTATATTGTTGTTCGGATTAATAAGGGAAGCTCTTCTAACGTTGATAACAACTCTTCAATGTTAGTTGATATAATTAAAGGGAATAATAGTGTGGAAGCGACAGCGTATGATAATAAAGCGTTGGCGGATTCAACACCTGCAGAATATTCTTTCGTTTCTCCAACAGAAAGCCAGGCAGATAGCATAATTTCGGAATATTTAGGCAGACACAGCTCTTCTTACGAGAATTTTGAAGAAAATGTTTTGCTTTCTTTGGGAGCTTCAGAAGGTTTTTATGTAGATTTTCTTATAACAAAAGATGATGGTACAAATGCTGCAATTAATTATATTGGCTATGAGAAGGATTTAGAAGAAGAATTAAACAATCAAGAGATGCTGAATATGTTTGGAATTCCCAGTCTTTATATTGTAAAGGTTCCTGGGCAAGAAATAAAATCTAGATTGGATGCTTTTAGAAATAATGGATTTAACTAAAATGAAAAACAAAAAAGGAGGAGTAACGGTTGCTGTTTTAGTGGTTTCAATCCTAATTATTTCATCAGGGGTGGTTATAACGAACGCGGTGAAAGGTTCAGACAGTGGAGAGAGTGTTTTTGGAACAGGACTTACATTGTTTGATAAGGAACAAACTATTTACGAAACCTCTTTGGACTCTTCTGAAAACGAGAAGGAAGCAATTATTTTCAAAGATTCTAAAAAAGATTCCAAAAAAAGCTCGGGCTCTGGAGGAAGCAGCGGCAGTGCGAATTCATGGGTTTCGGGTGTAAATGACGTGGAAGATATGAAGGGTTTTGATGCCAACGAAACAACAAATTATGCACCGGAAGATGGACTATCTGTAAATGATACTGAAAAAAATCAAACTGAGACAAACCACATAAATCAAACGCTGGAAAATAAAACTTCTTATGTGGAAGAAAACGAGACATTTAAGAACAACACTAAAGAAAATCAAACAGAGTTAAATTCAACCGAAGTAGTAGTTGATATTAATCTTACCGACGGCCAAGTTTTTGAGCAAAACGGAACAAGTTATATTGTGAGAGACGGTTTGTTATATGATTTGGCCTCTAGCGAAATTGAGTTTAGTTCTTTTCTGCCCTCAAGTATCTGTGTTATGGGTAATGGCAGAGGTGAGAAGATAGACATAAGTATTGAAGGTGAATTCAAAGCTTCTGGTAACCTCAATTCTGCGGTTCATTGCTTGTATAACGATTATATTGAAGCCGATCTTAAATTAAAATTAATGGAGTCCGATCTTTTTTCTTTTGATGATTTAATAATAGAAAAAGCCCTTAGGATTCGTATAGATTGCGAGGATTCAAAAGTAAAATATTCCCATACTTTTAATGACGTTGATTTGGGGCCACAGTTTGAGGAATTGGGAGACAAAGGTAAAATTGAAGTTTACGGTTTAGTTGAACTATCAGGTAAATATGTAAAAGATGATGAGTATTCAACTCCTAATTATGATATAAATAAGTTAGAGTGTGAATGCATCCAGGGTTCTTGTTGTGATATGAGGAGCAGACCTTATAAATACAAATCAGTAGGGAGCCAGCCAACAGGATATGAAGATTATTATTTTTGCGACGGTTCAAATTCACCCACTTCCACAAATTATTGTGCAGAATATGATTATTATTGTAACGGAAACAGTGCGGGTTATTCTCATTCGGTTTCTATAGTTGACACTTGCGGAATTTGCGAGTATTGTACCAATGGAGATCCTACGTGTAATTATTATTCTTCTTCAACAAAATGTGGTGAGAGAGATTGCGATTATTTAGATACTGCTTGCAGAAATTATCATGATGTAGACAAATTTTGTTCAGGGAATAGCGGTACTTGCACTAACTCAAATTGCGATTCATATACTGATGCTGAAAAGCACACTTCTTGTGGGGAAAACCAAGAGTGTGATGGTGATGGTGTCTGTGTGACTTGTAACTCTCAAGAGTACTATCTTTGTTCAGATGAAGATGTTTATTGGTATGATGTATGTGATAACAGGGGGGAAAAGAAGGAAGAGTGTGGAGAATACTCAGAATCCGGCTGGAACTATTATTGTTCAGGGGACGATAAATGGAGGAAAAAAAGTTGCACTGGAAGAGGTTGTAGTCATGATGCCTGTTGGAGGAATTATTTTGATTGTTATGAAACTTTTGTGGAAACCTGTGAATGGGGTTGTGAAAATGGACAATGTAAATCAAATCCAAACATTGAGTGTTATCAGGATGCAGACTGTGGAAAAAATGGGCTTGTCGGAGAGCCGATTTGTAGCGAAGATGATGTTTATCAATCTTTCAGAGAACATACATGCGAAAACCCAGGAACAGAAGATTCTTACTGTATATACAGCGATACTTCAGTTCTTATTGAGGATTGTGGAGAGGATAAAAATAATAGTAATTACTGTTATAGCGAAGATGTTTACATGAATTTTACTGATAGAGGGTGCCTTAGTGGAAGTTGTTTTGAAAATACAACATCACAATTTGTTGAGGATTGTGGAGAAAATGAAAACAGCAGTGCTTTTTGTTATGATGGCGACGTTTATATAAATATGACAAATAAGGGGTGTTCCAATCAAAGTTGTTTTATAAATATGACAATGCAGTCTATTGAAGATTGTGAGCATGGATGTTCAAATGGCTCATGTATGAAACCAGATTTGACTATAATAGATTTAGCTATACAAAATATAAAGGAAAAAACAGTTGTGCTTGCATTTACAGTCAAAAATATTGGTGAAATTGCCACAGATAATGTTTATTGGATGGTTGATACTAATTCAACAGATGAAAATCCTGAAAGAATGACTTCTGCTAATCTTGAGCCGGGAACTTGGACAAGAGCTTACATGATGTGGACTTATTCACAATCAGGAATTTATCGTCCAGAAGCGATAGTTGATTTCGAAGATCTGATTGAAGAATCTAATGAAAGTAACAATCAACTATCCATTAACTTAAGCGTTTAATTTCGACAAATTTTGATGAGTTTCTACAATCCCAAAACCCCAGCAATAACTTTATAAACCCAAATCCTTAAATATTTACATCTACTTCTTAGATAGTTAAGAGGTAGTTTAAACTAAATTAAATTTTTGAGTTTAAGAAAAATGATTTTTATCATAAAAGTAACAACCAATAAAGAAGGAAGAGCTGTGGAGATGATAGCAGACAGAGTGAAAAAAAAGAAGCTCAATACGTATGCAGTTCTCCATCCACATGGTTTGAGAGGCTATATAATAATTGAAGCTGAAGATAGAGAGAGTGCCGAGGAATCTGTGTTTAATCTTCCTTACGTAAAAGGCATCATAGGGAAAACAGTAGATTACGAAGAAATTGAAAACATGGTTGAGCCCTCGGTTCAGGACGTTTCAATTGAAGAAGGAGACATTGTGGAAATTATTTCAGAACACTTTAAAAAGGAGAAAGCCAAGGTTACTCGCGTGGATAAGCAAAAAGAAGAAGTCGTTGTAAGCTTGCTTGGAGCGGTTGTCCCGTTGCCTGTAACGCTTAAGATTGATAATGTTAGAGTGATAAGGCGTGATGAATCCGGAGAAGAAGAGGGCCCGAAAATAAAATGAAAACCAAAAAGGTCAAGGCAAAATGAAGATAAGTCTTTTAGTTGAAGGTGGAGGCATGCAGCCGGGTCCGGCGCTTAGCCAAAAAATAGGGCCTTTAGGCGTAAACATGGGACAAGTAATTCAAAAGGTAAACCAGGCCACAGGAGAGTTTAAAGGAATGAAGGTTCCTGTTGAAGTTGATATTGACACTAAAACCAAGGAAATAAGCGTAGAGGTTTTTTCTCCACCCGTTTCCGAGCTCATCAAAAAAGAACTTGGATTAGAGAAAGGTTCGGGAGAACAAAAAACAAATAAAGCTGCAAACGCTTCAATCGAACAAATAATTTCTGTTGCTAAAAACAAGCTGCCAAACATCATCGCAAAAGATTTGAAAGCTGCAGTTAAAGAAGTTGTCGGGAGCTGTGTAAGCCTTGGGGTATTGATTGAAGGAAAGCCTGCCGAGGAGGCAATGAAAGATGTTGAAAAAGGCAAATTTGACAAAGCGATTCAGGAAGAAAGAACTGAAACTTCCGACGAGAAGAAAAAGAAGCTTGAAGAGCAATTCCAAAAAGTCAAAAAGCAGGAGGAGTTGAAGATTAAGCAGGCTGAAGAAGAAGCTGCTGCTGAGGAAGCCGCGAAAGCTGAAGCAGAAGCTGAAGCGAAAGAAGGCGAAGAAAAAGAAGGAGAAGAACCTGAAAAAGCCGAGGAAGAGAAGAAGGAAGAAGAGAAACCTGAAGAGAAAAAACCCGAGGAAAAAGAAAAGAAATAGTTTTATAAATTAATTCAGCCCCATTTTATCTAAGGGGCCATGGGGAAGTTTGGTATCCTTCGAGGTTTGGGACTTCGCGTCGGCGGTTCAAATCCGCCTGGCCCCATGTCTTTTAAGACATTTTTTTAAAGAATCTAATTTATACTTATTTGAAAATCCAAACAGATTAAAATAGTCAATCAAACTTTCTTTTTTAACTCTTATTAAAAATAAGTCTTTTCTTTCAGGCATCCTTTTCTTTCGTGTTAACTTATAAATTATTTTGAATTTATCATATATTTCAGCAAGATTTAGAATAAGTTTTTCAGAAGTACATCCGCAAGAGACGTTATATGGTTCAACAAATCCGTCTGTATCCATAACTCCTCTCACAAAACCTTTGATAAAATCCTCGCTATAACTTTCTAACTTATTTTTTAATCTAATAGAATATGTTCTTTTATCTTCCCATACAAGATATTTTTTAATCAATTTAAGATACTCTTTGGAATGGACCCTCACTTCCATAGAATTGGTATATTTACCATAACATAAAAAAGGATTTAAGTTTAATCTTATCAAGAGATATTTTAGGTGTTTCGCATATTCTCTATCTTTAGAAATAGATAAAGAGTATCTT
Source organism: Candidatus Woesearchaeota archaeon (assembly GCA_964503975.1). GTDB lineage: Archaea > Nanobdellota > Nanobdellia > Pacearchaeales > GW2011-AR1 > ASMP01. The sequence goes on along the minus strand of CAZDCI010000016.1, from coordinate 8,421 downwards.
ATAATATGTCTTCCCCCACCGCTCTTTTTGTGTCTAGAATAATAATAAGAACCGTCCCCAGCAAAGGCGCCCATGAGTTCACCTATTCTATTATCATTAAGATCAACAATTAATTTTCTCCATTGTCTCGGTTTTAAATCTTTAACATGATAATAAATAGTTGTTTTTCCTAAACCAGTAATCTGCGATATTTTGTTAAGACTTTTCCCTTCAATGGTTAATTTTCTTAAGAGTTCTTTTTCTTCATAAGACAATCTTTGATACTTTTTTCTGTTCATATGTACAGTAATAAAAACAAATAAACTTATAAAGTTTTTGTTCATACGTACAATAATGGCAAGAAGACAAAATAAAGAATTAACAAAAAAAATTCTAGAAGCAATAAAAAGCCATAAGGAAGGGACATATGTTTCTGAATTATCTAGAGAATTGAACATTCCTAAAAGCACAATTTCATATGTAATAAATACAAGGTTAAAAAATAAGGTAGTTGAGATAAAATCAGGACAAAAAGGGTTGTTTAAATTAATAAAAATAAAAAGAAACTAAAACATTTAAAAACCACAGCTTTAACCTATTAATATAAAAGATAAAATGCCCACAAAATCAAAGAAGACAAAATCAGCAGGACGTTTTGGAGCCAGATACGGAAAGCGTGCAAAGGACAGCTTAGTTAAGGTAGAGGAGAAACAGAGAAAAAAGCAGAAGTGTCCTTTTTGCGGGAAGCTCGGAGTGAAGAGAGTTTCAAAAGGAATCTGGCAATGTACCCGTAAAACCTGCGGAAAAAAGTTCGCTTCAAACACATATTATTTAAAGTAAATCATATAAATAAGAAAATGGCAACGTACAAATGTTTTGATTGTGCAAAGAAGATAAAGGCGGAGGATTTAAATAAAAGATTTGTTTGTCCGCACTGCGGGAGCAAGATTTTTTACAAACCGCGTAAAAAAGTAAAGAAGGTAAAGGCGGTTTAATCTTTTAAATAAAAATATTAAAATGGCTGACAAGAAAAACAAAAAAGATCCAAAAGAAGCTCAAAGAAAAATGCAAGAGCTCCAGATGCTTGAGCAAAACTTACAAAATACCTTGATGCAAAAACAGGCATTTCAGATGGAAATTTCCGAGACGCAATCTGCTTTGAAAGAGGTGGAAAAGTCAGGAGATGAGGTTTTCAAAATTATCGGGCAGATGATGATAAAATCTGACAAAGATAAAATTCTTAAGGAACTTAAAGACAAAAAGAAAATGCTTGAGCTAAGGATGTCTTCTCTTGAAAAACAAGAGAAATCTTTGAATGAGAAGCTTAAAAGCTTAAAAGAAGAAGTTATGAAGTAATTTTTTATCTTTCTATATCTCTAAAGTATACAAAACACTGACGAAATCTTTATAAATCTCTCCAAGTATAAACTAGTATGGTTTTGGATAAAATCAAAAAAGCATTTTCAGACGCAATTCCTTCAGAAGATTTATCGGAGGATTATTTAGAGATAGATTTTGGAGCAGAGGAAGAAGAGCATAAGATTTTCGTCAAACTTTTTGTCTTAAAGAACTATGATGATGTTACAGATATTTTAAACGTTTTAAGAGAAGGTTATGCAATTGCAATAATTGATATAAAACATCTTCGAAAGAAAGATTCTATAGAGTTGAAAAGAGCAATTTCAAAAATCAAGAAGACCGCGGATGCTTTGGAAGGACACATCGCCGGTTTTGGCGAGAACATGGTTATCGTGACGCCTTCTTTTGCGAAAATCCACAAACAGCCTCTCTCCAGGGAGAAAGAGGGAGAAAAGGGCAGATTTGAGTGAGTATTTTTTGAAAGGGGTTGAAAGCGATGCCAATGAATTTTTTCATATTCTGTTTACAAAAATATTGCTCGTTAAGTTATACTTAAAATAAAGTGCAAATAAATCCATTGGGGATTTTTTAATTTTCTAAATCTTAGCAGCTGAGAAAACTGTTTTTAAGGCAACGATTATCGTGGCTGGCACAAACAAGGCAAGCAAGGCCCCAAAGACTGAAGCGACGGCATCCCCAATACCTATTCCTATCAAAGAACCTGTGATACTGTCCATTCCGAATTTGCTGACTATGACAAGGATTGTCCCTGCCCAAAGAAATGTTTGAGAGTCTTTACCTGTTTTGTTCACAAAACCAATGACTAAACCGAGAATGACTAAAATAGCATAAATTTGAGCACTATATCTAATAAGGAAGGGTATGGAAAAAAGTGTTGTTGACAAACCCGCAAGAACCGCAAGGACTACGCCTACAAGAAACGTCCAGGCTGCTATAGAATTTTCACGTGATTTAATAACCATTCTACATATATTAGGCTCTGTCCGGAGTTTAACCGAAAATTAGTTAATGATAAGTAACCTGAGTAGGATATGCTTCAACAAAAAATCCTACCCAGGTTTAATAATAAGTTAGAAGAACAACTAATTAATCTTTTCCATTCTGCAGATCTACCCTTACATTTCAACAAAACAGGAAATAAGGAATTTACAAACTACCAAAGAGTTTCTATAATAATCCTCTTTCACAGAAGTGGAAAATCAATAAGGGCTTTTATCGACGAGAATTTGAGTGAATCTAAATGGATTTCTTATTTGGGGCTGAAGAAAATTCCAAAGAAAAGCACTTTGCACGATTGGTTAAAGATGTTCGGTATGAAAATAATAAGGGAACTTTGCAAATTGCTTTTACCTGAAAATGTATATCTTACTTCAATTGATGGAACAGGTTTTGATTCGTGGCAGAGATCAAGACATTATGAAAAAAGAATCGGAG
>CAZDCI010000016.1:0-5618 GCA_964503975.1 Candidatus Woesearchaeota archaeon | reverse complement strand
GTGTCTCACACATGCCTTATGCTAAGGCAGACCTTTTTATCGACGTGGAAACTCAAATAATTTTGGATTTTAGTTTATTGACGTACAGAGAACATGATGTTAAAGTTGCAGAAAGGATTTTTAAAAGAAATAAAATCAAAGATATAATTGGGCTCGGGGATAAAGGTTACGATTCAGAACCTTTGCACGAGATTGCCCGTGCAAATGGGATTGAGTTTTATGCACCAGTAAGAGAGAAGAATAAAAGAGGCTTTAAAAGAAAGAAACCAAAAGGATTTTATCGACGACAATGCATGGAATTACCTGAGTTTATTGGAAGGAGAAGTATTAATGAAACAGTTAATTCTGTTCTGAAAAGAACACAAATTCATTTTTTGAGAAGTAAAAAATGCTTTATGAAACAAAGGGAACTTGGATGGCACGTGATTGTCTATAACCTTAAAAGAAAAATCAAAGTTTCCTCAGGAGAACATCAAACTATTCTTTTTTTAGAGGTCAAAATTTATTCAATCCGGACAGAGCCATATATTAGTACACTTTATAATATTAGGATAATCAAGTTATATAAATTTTCTGATATTGCTAAATGAAAGTGTATTCTCAATAACAGAAATCTTTAAAAAGACTTAATCACTCAAAAATGACACAAGATAAAATGAACAACAAAACACTAGGCTTGTTTGGCGTCGGAATTCTTGCAGTATTTTTAATGGTTAGTTTGGTTAGCGCTTTGACACTTACACCGCCAGAAACAGTTACGCTAACGAATTCAACACCAACACAAAGTGTTAACGTGAGCGCTGACGGATCATTCAATTTGACTTCCCAAACCCCTCAAACAGAAAAGATACCAGATTCCGAAGGAGATGTTGCGGAAATTAAATTAACATCTACAGGCACAATAACAGAAGTTTCTTTCATAGTTTTTGAGGTTGAGCTGTTAAGTGTTGACTCTAATTTTAACCTTGGTGTTTATACAACCCAATTCAATGTTGAAGGAGTCAATTCAACAAACTCCTCAGATAACGATACTATAAGCATAAATGTTGAGTTTGAAAAAGAGTTTTTTGAAGGTGAAAATAAAGCTAACCTAAGAATTTCAACCTTGCAGTTTGATACTTTGGAAGGATTTGGAGATGATGAAGATTTTTGGTATCCTTTAGACGAGGTTGAAGTGGAGTTTGAGGTAGAAAATAACGGGAACTGGGATGTTGAAGACATAGAATTAGAAACTTGCTTATATGATAAAGATTCAAGGAGATGTGTCTTGGATGAAGATGATATGGATTTCAGCATTAATGATTTTGATTTAGACTCTGGAGATGATCAAAGGGTTAGGATAACTCTTTTAGTGGACCCCGAGGAATTAAGAGGAGGACATACAGATTACACTTTTTATGTAAGAGCAATAGGTGAAATTGATGACAGAGACGCAAATGAGTTTGATGGCGACAGAACAGGAGTTTCAAATTCAAGAGACATTGAAATAATAACAGACGAAAAATTTGTAGTTGCAGGGGACATGACTTTAAATCCGGAAACTGTTTCATGTGGAGAAAGCGTTGAGCTTATGTTAAAAGCATGGAACATTGATGACGAAGACCTTGACGATGATGAAGTGTTTTTAAGAATCTTCAACAACGAGTTAGGGTTAAACGAAGTCGTTGAGTTTCCTTCAGGAATAGACGCATTTGATTTTGAGGAAATAAGATTTACTTTTGAGATTCCAAGTGACGCAGTAGAAAAATCTTACGCAGTTAGACTCGTGTTTTATGAGGATGAAGATTTGTCTGATAATGAGGTCTTTGAAAACAGCGAAGATGACAAAGCCGAGTATTTAGGAATTTTTGAAGTTAAAGGAAAATGTGGTTTTGAAAACACTGTTTTAGTTTCTGCAAGCCTTGTTTCAGGAGGAACTGCGGGAGAAGAGCTTACAATAAGAGCATCAGTAACAAACACAGGAGAAAAAGTGAGAAGCCTGGAAGTAAGTGCTTCCGGATATGAATCATGGGCGAATTCTTTTGATGTGGATACTCCTAAAATGATGTTGGCTCCCGGAGAAATGAGGGAAGCAACCCTGACACTGGATGTAATGAGAAGTGTTGAAGGAACACAGGAGTTTTTCATAGAACTAACTTCAGACGGAGAAACGATGAGTCAGCCTGTCCAGGTAAACATTCAGCCAAGAGGGTTGTTTGGAATTACCGGAGCTGCAATCGGAGGAAGCGGATACCTTTGGGGACTTGGACTTTTGAACATAATACTCGTAATAATAATCATAGTTGTGGCAGTGAAGCTTGCAAGGAAGTAAATTTATTTTCTTTTTAGAAATATGAAAACCAAAAATCAAGAAAGAAGTTTGAGAGAAAAGGTTTTGAGGAAATTGCCTTTCACTTCAATGCTTTATGTTTTTAGAGATTCTTGTAGCGAGAGTTTTCCAAAGTATTTTTTAAAAATGATCGGTCATACAGCCTATGCAACAACTCTTGCGATTTTTTTAGGATTTTCCATAAGCACAGGAACCTTTGATGTTTCCAAGTGGCCAGAAATTTTTGAAGAAAGAAGAGATGCGATTGAAGAGTATTTTAATTTAAGAAGAGAAGCATACGCCTGTGTAGATGAAGATGGTATAGAAGGTTTAACAACTTTTAAAGAAATAGAAGAATTTTATTCTAGGGCAGAAATACCCGTGAGTGTTTCCGCAAACCAGATCAATATTCCAAGACCAAGCGGACAAGATTTAGAACGTGTAGTAGAATCTTGCAGGTAATTTTATACTTAATTAAAATCTCACAAACTATTTAAACAACATTTTGCTTTATTTTTTGATGGTTAAAAAGAGGAAAGGTTTATCAGGAAATGTGAAAAGAAAGTTGCAAAGTCTTTTTATCAGATACCTGATTCTTGTTCTTGTCGCTTTACCGGGAATGGCATTGTTTTATTATGCATTTAGGCCTTTGACCGTTTATCCTGTTTACGGACTTTTGAGCATTTTCTTCCAGGTTGATTTGATTAATCCAATAGTTTTGATCATTGAAAACTCTCTTCCCATAGAGTTTGTTTCTGCTTGCATCGCGGGAGCAGCATACTATCTTTTGCTTATACTGAATTTATCCATTCCAGACATAAAGATTAAAAAAAGAATAAAGATGGTTGTTTTCGCCTTTATAGTGTTTTTAATCATTAACATCTTGAGAATATTTGTTCTCAGTCTGATGGCTTATAATGGCTCAAGTTTCTTTGATATCACACACCGTTTTTTTTGGTATTCTTTAAGCACGGTTTTTGTAGTTTTAATCTGGTTTGCGGAAGTCAAATACTTTAAAATAAAACAAATACCTTTTTATTCAGACATAAAGTTTTTGGCTAATAGCATAAAAAGAAAGAAATAATGGTCTTTTCTAATCTGATTAGTGCGATACTTGAAATAATCAATCAATTAGGATATTTAGGAATTTTGATAGGTATGATGATTGAAAGCTCTTTTTTTCCTTTTCCCAGTGAAGTTATACTTATCCCTGCAGGAGTTTTAGTTGCCAAAGGAGAGATGTCTTTTGCTGCAGTGTTTCTAGCAGGCTTGTTTGGAAGTCTTATAGGAGCGTGGATAAACTATGCCATTGCTTTGTTTTTAGGGAGAACGGCTGTAGACGCTTTGGTTGATAAATACGGAAAGTTTTTGTTTCTAAACAAACGCAAATTAAGAAAAACAGACAAGTACTTTGAAAAACACGGAGAGATAACTACTTTTATCGGAAGACTGATTTTTGTTATTAGACAACTGATTTCATTGCCAGCAGGTTTTGCGAGAATGAATTTTTATAAATTCACTCTTTTTACTGCACTTGGAGCGGGAATCTGGATAGCTTTGTTGATATTGATAGGAATGTTTTTCGGAAGCGATGCACATTATATGGCCAAGATAATTACTGGAGTGCTTTTGATTTTGTCGCTTTTAGCAATAATAACCTATTATGCCAAGAAGAAATACGACTAATAAGTTTTTCAAAAAATTTAGATTAAACCAGCCTAAAAATTAGATGGTTAAATATACCTGTTTATCTCGATAAACATTTCAACCATGAATCTTTCAGTGCCTTCCAAGATTTCACACTCGTTAACGTTAATCACATAACATCCTTGGCTGGTTTCCACAACAGAAGTCTCGTTTGCTTCCTGAATCAGAATGAATGAATCTCCAAAAGAACTTTCACATGTTGCGTTTTGGCCATTGACAACACTTATTCCGGATACCCTATGAAGGTTTAAAAGATTTTCAGTAGCAATGGTTTCGTATCCTTGGCAATGATTATTATAAGTTATTTTAACAGCCACGCTTTCCCCCAACTTAAAATCTCCATTGAAAGGAACCTCTTGAATTAATTTCCTTGGGTCATTTCTAAGATAGAAGTTATATGTGGCTTTCTTTCCATCGTGAATCACGGGAAGAGTAGTATGGTAAGTCACAAGACACGGTCCGCTATCACAGAATTTTTTAACATCAAAAGTTACACCCTGAACTTCAAAAACAGAAAAAGACTGAACTATGAGATACCCTGCAATAATAATCAGAGCAACAATGCCCACACCTATAAGAAAATTTTTAAGCATCTTGTTATATCTTTCATCTTCACTTAAATCTTTTTCTTCTTCCTTCCGGCCCTTTTTTTTACTTTTCTTTTTCTTCTTTTTTACCATTTTATTTCTTTGTTTTTTCCCGGTTTGAATCTAAAAACCTTTCAAAAGTTTTTATTTACCTTATTCCTAAAATTTTATATAAAAACTGGTCGGTTATTTTTACTGTATTGGTTTCGCTCGAGCCAGTAATGTAAACACACCCTTCGTTTTGAGTTATTTCATTATTATTACCTTGTTTAATGATTATAAAGTTATCGCTGCAAGTTTCTGATTCAGATTCATATGCTCTGTTTTTAACACTTGAAGCTATTTGTCCAAGGTTTACACGTATCTCAGATTCTGCCTGGGGCAGCACATCAGAAGAAACATACAAAGGTAAATTTTCATAATCTTCTGCGCTTTTTTCCAAGTTTCCAATGTCGGGAACTTCTGTAGGATGGTATGCAAAAACAAACCTTCCCAAAACCCAAAACCCATTGACATTTTCAAATTCATACCCATTGTAAGTATTTGTGTCGCTTTCAGAGGTATCCGTTCCAAAACTTCCCTGCAGGGCAAATCCTAAAGTGCTTATAACCATAAGGAAAATCATAATCCCTCCAACGAGCCATTGATTCCGTTTCTGCCTTTTTTTTTCAGCGTATTTTGAACTGATTTTTTTCATGATAAAAATACATTTTCAACGTTTAAAAATTTTACATAACACTTAGTTACTATGGTAAATTTTAGTTACTTGGATTTCTCAAACAGATATGCCGTTTCCCCAACTTCATCAATTCCATGCTACGTTACAGTGTAACATTTAACGTCCAAATGTTACGTTTCACTGTAACATTTATATCATCTCAATTTAGTATGCCTAACAGAACGAGCTGACTGATTTGGTTTTTCAGCCTATGATATCTCATGAGGATTTGTTTTCCAAAAAAAGGTAATGTATAATTAAAAGGTCATAGATTTTAATTAAACACAATTCTCTCTTC
>CAZDCI010000015.1:0-23219 GCA_964503975.1 Candidatus Woesearchaeota archaeon | reverse complement strand
CATTCTTAGAGTTTTTGATTTCTACAGCAAACACAATTAGTTTTCGCGCAAAGCCTTATTTGTTTTTAGAACTTTATTCCTTCATCTCAATCTTGATGTTTACGTTCTTGGGAATTTTCATCTTCATGATGTGATGCAAGACACGTTCATTTGCCGGCAAGTCTATTAAACGCTTGTGAATGCGCATTTCAAAATTATCAAATGTTGCAGTTCCTTCTCCGTCAGGACTTTTTCTGGTTGTGACTTTAAGCTTTTTAGTTGGCAATGGAACAGGACCGGAAATTTCTATGCCTGATTTCTTTGCTATTCCTTTTATGGAATCGCAGATATGATTAATCATATCTATGTCCGTGCTGTTAAGTTTTATTCTTACCTTCGCCATATTAAATAAATTTGAATTTGATTTAAAAACCTTTTTATACCTCCCCTATTTATTATATTAAACAAAGAGGTTAAAATGGTTGAAGCTTTTACACAGGTGAGTCTTATTATTTTTGTCGTACTTGTTGTTTCGCTTGCAATGAGGCTCCTTAAACAGCCTTTGATTATAGGATATATTATTTCAGGAATAATTGCCGGGCCTTTTTTTCTTCAGATGCTTCCAAATATAGAAGCAATTCAAATTTTTGCCGATTTTGGAATAGCCTTTTTGCTTTTTATTGTGGGTTTACATTTGTCCCCGAAAGTAATTAAAGAGGTAGGAAAAATATCTTTAATAACAGGAATAGGACAAATATTTTTTACGTTCACAATAGGATATTTTATTTCGACACTATTAGGGTTTTCTTCTTTAACATCTTTATACATTGCCATAGCCCTCGCGTTTTCTTCTACAATTATTATAATGAAACTTCTTTCTGATAAAAGTGATCTTGAGAGTTTATATGGAAAGATATCTATAGGATTTTTACTTGTTCAGGATCTTGTTGCTATTTTGATTTTAATAATTATTTCTTCACTTTCTTCGGGAGGAAACGTGGTAAGCGAGGTTGGATTCACGATTCTTAAAGGATTGTTTTTGATAGTTATTTTAACCCCAGTAAGTATTTATCTTCTCCCAAGACTCCATAATTTTTTAGGAAGGTCTCAAGAATTTCTTTTTGTCTTTTCTCTTGCATGGGGTTTGGGCATAGCTTCTCTTTTTTACTTCATTGGACTTTCAATTGAAGTTGGGGCTTTAATTGCAGGGGTTTTACTTTCCGTTTCTCCTTACAATTACGAAATAAGTTCCAAAATGAAATCCTTGAGGGATTTCTTTTTGATTTCGTTCTTTCTTCTTTTAGGTTCCCAAATGGCAATAACAAACATAGGACAATATGTTGTTCCTGCGGTTCTTCTTTCAGTGTTTGTTCTTTTTGGAAACCCCTTAATTGTGATGAGTTTAATGGGATTCAAAGGATATACTAAAAGAACAGGATTTTTTTCAGGACTTGCGGTGGCTCAGATTAGTGAGTTTTCACTTATTATTGTGGCTTTAGGGGTTAAAGTAGGCCACATTTCAAATGAGATATTGTCTTTTGTTACTCTTATAGCGCTTATAACTATTGCAGGTTCTACGTATATGATAATGTTTTCAAATAAAATATTTCCTCTGATTTCTAATAAACTTTCAATTTTTGAGAAGAAAAAGCTGAAGGAAAAGATAAAAATTAAAAAAGATTACGACGCCATTTTGTTCGGATATAACAGAATTGGTTTTGGGATTTTGAATTCTTTCAAAAAAATAAATAAAAAGTATCTTGTAGTTGATTTCAATCCTGATGTTATATCTGATTTGAAAAAACTAAGAGTTTCTTCTATTTATGGGGATGTTGATGATGAAATGCTTCTCAGAGAGTTACCCCTCAGAACCCTCAAACTTGCGGTCTCAACAATTCCTGATTTTGAAACCAATGCACTTCTTATAGAAACAATTAAAGAAGAAAATCCTGATGTTATCTTGATTATGCGTGCCCATGATATTAATGATGCTCTAGAACTTTACAAACTGGGAGCAGATTACGTTTTGACGCCCCACTTTTTAGGAGGAGAGTATCTTGCAAACATGATTAAAGATTTTAAAACAGATGACAAACATTATGAAAAAGAGAAAGGAAAACACATTAAGATGCTCCTTGAAAGAGCTAAGAGAGGGCACAAACACCCTGATATCGAAAAAGATTAATCACTTCTGAACTTGCTGTTTCTGTTGCTGATTGCCTTGCTGATTTTCTTCATTCTCGGGTTCATCATTCAGACCGAATGCCGTGAAGATTAAGTCAAAGAACCTTAAAATTATTTCAAGTATGAATATGAAAGAAAGATATGTTATGATGTTGCTGTATAGCGAGGGCAGTTGGCTGAAGTGATTTATGACGCGTGAGAATTCAAAAAACTGAGGGTCTAAAATGAACACTGCTAAAAGAGTATAAGGTATGACTTTTGCTATTTCTTGTGCTACATCGTTTCCGTGTTTTGGGATGTAAGAAGTCATTCTTATGGCAGCAATAATTGTCACAGATAAAAACAGAATTGTTTGAATTTCCAGGCTGTCTGATAACAAAATCAGGAATGAAGCAAATGCTGCAAACCATAAAAATATCAGGAAAGGCAAGACTATGATATATTCAAGAAAGTATAAAACTCCTGCAAGGAGTTTCGTGAAGAAAGGATGTTCGGAAGTGTTGTATTTATTCAAATTGAGATTTATTACATTTTTTCTGCCTATAAACCTGTAAAACTTCCAAACCAAAACAGCGTAAATAGTTATTAGCAGAACTAAAAGGAAGATGTTTATGAAAGTCTGGAAGTATGAAGGGAAAATTGATAAAAACTGATTGTACGAATCAAGCAATACTGTGCTTGTTACATTCACCTCCGCCATACAACATAGTGGTTTAGATTGTTTTTAAAGGTTTTTAGAAATTGAGCGGGTAAGGTTTAAATACAATATTTATCTAAATAAGATATGATTGATATCAAAGACTTGCGTGAGAATTCTGAGAAATACCGTAAGAATATGCGCAAAAAAGAGCGTGATGTGAAAGTTATTGACCGTGTTTTGAAACTTGATAAAAGCTGGAGAGATGTTAAGCTTCGTGCAGATAATTTAAGACATGAACGCAACAAGATTTCTGAAACAATCAACAAAGCTAAAAAATCAGGTGATGAAAAAAAAGCAAAGAAACTGATAAAACAGGCTAAAGAAATACCTGAGAAACTTAAAAACCTTGAGTTGCAGGAAAAAGATTTGAAAGAATCTTTAGATAAGGAGCTTTATGAAATTCCTAACCTTATGCATCCAAAAGTTCCGAAAGGCAAATCAGACGCAGACAATAAAGTTATAAAAAAACGGGGCAGGCCAAAAAAGACAAAGCCTAAGTTTAACCATGTTGAACTTATTGAAGAATTAGATTTGGGAGATTTTGAAGCTTCAGCAAAAGTTTCAGGAAGCGGGTTTTATTATCTTAAAGGAGATTTGGCTTTGTTAAATCGTGCGCTAATCAATTTTACTACCAATTTTATGTTGAAAAAGGGATATGAGTATGTTGAGCCTCCTTTGATGATTGACAAAGAGGTTGCTTCTGCCGCTGGAGATTTAAAAGCGTTTGAGGATGCGATTTACAAGATTGAAGGTGAAGATTTGTATCTCATACCAACGGCCGAGCACGGGATTTTAGGGATGCTTTCAGACCAAACAATAAAGGAGAGCGAACTGCCTTTGAAGTATTTTGGTTACAGTATGTCATTTAGAAAAGAAATTGGCTCACACGGAATTAACGAGAAAGGTTTATGGAGAACTCACCAGTTCAATAAAGTTGAACAGTTCATTTTTTGCAAGCCAAAAGATTCGTGGAAATATTTTGAGGAGTTGCAAAAAAACGGTGAAGAGATAATGAAAGCTTTAAAGCTTCCTTACAGGGTTATTGAAATGTGTTCCGGAGATTTGAGCGACTGGAAAGCAAGGCAATTAGATATTGAAGTCTGGCGCCCGACAACACAGAGTTATGAAGAAGTCGGAAGCTTAAGCAACTGCACAGATTATCAAGCTCGTGATTTGGATATAAAAGGAATTGATAAAGAACATAACAGATATGTTTTACACACCTTAAATAACACGGCTTTAGCCACATCTAGAATTATGGTTGCTATTTTGGAGAACTTTCAAAACAAAGACGGCTCTGTGACACTTCCAAAAGTTTTACAAAAGCATATGGGGAAGAAGAAGATAGCCGGGAAGAAAGCCAAAGGAAAGAAAAATAAAATCAAGAAAACAAACAAAAGAGAAAAAGTAACCTTTAAAAATTAATTCTATCATAATAATATATTGCCTATGTGGTCTAATGGCTATGACTCATCCCTGTCGCGGATGAGGGGAACCAAGTTTCCCCTTACAGTAACCCCTCCTTTTGGAGAGAAGTAAGGAACTGAAACAAAGTATCCCTTACAGCAACCTCTCCTTTTGGATGGAGAGGAAGTTTGAAAATCCGCAGAACGGATGCGATCCGGGTTCGATTCCCGGCATGGGCGTTTAAAGAAACCCTTAAATATTTGTTCTTCTTTTTGGGAAGAATGGATTTGGAACAAGTTAAAAACATTCTTGAGAAATCAGAACAAGATAAAATTTCTTTTGATTCTCATTTTTGCTGAGAAACTATTTCTTCTTTTAAAATATAAGATTTAGTAAGTGCCCAATCAAGTTTTATTAAAGCTTTTACAAATTTGTTTTCAAGATTGAGTTGATAATAATCAGATTTTCCAATTCTTCTTGTTTTTATCAAAAATCCAGAGTCTATAAAGTGGTCTATAAATTTCTTAAGAGAATTGTAGCTAACATTACTTTTTCTTGCAATTTCCGTCAAAGGGAAATCAAAAAAATGGTTTTCAATAAGAAAATCAATTACTCTCAGTTGAGGCGTATCTCCAAACTGCTCCAAAAACAAAGATTTTTCTTTTTTGGTTTTCATACAATATTATAAGATTATTTGTTTATAAATATTTCTATTAGTGAAAGAATATTTCATTTTTAGAAACATTTAAATATTTTAAATTTATATAAATTTATGCCGTTAAGTAAAGAAAAAGCGCAAATTATGGCTAAGCTTGTCCGTGGAAAAGGAAATTGGGGTTCTAAATATGATAGGTTAGAGCATTTCAAGAGATTTCCAAATTTAAAAAAATGTATAAAAGAATTGTCAAAAGAGAAATTGGTTTTAATCCATAAGAAACCGAACTATACGGGGATTTCATTAAACACAAATAAAAAATCAGAAATTATAGCCTTTGTAGAAAAACACTTAATTTATATGAAAGATTTGATTAAGTAATGCTTCTAATCTTGCTTATGTGAGATTTTATTAGAGTATATTTGAAAGCCAAAGCGAGGCACAAGAAATTTATTACTGCTTTGATTTAGGATTTGGAAATATTCATGGTTTGGACAATGATGGTGATGGAGAGGCGCTTGTGAGGATTTGACTTAAGTCTCTCAACTCTCACTTCTCTGCAGCTTTTTCACAGCGTTTATCACACGCAAGTCTGGTGAAAGGATGTAAACATGGTCATCCGGACTTCGTAAAGCACGATAGATTCTTTGAAGGAATTCTCTCCATGCCTTGTCTTTGTAAAATTCCCAGTAATAATCTTTATGAGTTTTTTGAAGAACTTTCCAAAACGTGTCAGAGACGTTTGGATTAGGATACTTTGTGAAGATTACAGAACGGCAAACATCTCCCGGGAAGTCAACTCCGCGATTACACTTCGTGCTGAATAAACGTTTTTGTTTGCCTTGTTTAAAATCTGAAACTTCTTTGCCTGTTTTGTCTTCTTTCTGTGAGAATTTTATTTCTTCCGAGCTAAGCATGTAGTCTAAATCAAAAAGCTTCTTTTCTTCCTCGGTCGGCAAATCCCTGTAAGCAATCACTTGTATTAGTGTTGGATCTTTTGCGGCTTTTATTGATGCAGAAAACGCATCAAGATAATCTACACGAGAGTGTTTTTTTGATTTAAAATTAGAGTAACTACAGTCAATCTCTTTTCCTGTCATCATAATCTCGGTTGAACCGAAAGCCAAATTCTCGGCTTCCACTGTTGCATAATTCTCAATTTCAAAAATTTTTTTAATTATCTTTTCACTATGCAAGGTACCTGACATGAAAATGAGTGTTTTTGTCTTGTCCAGCAAATCCTGGAACTTTCCTGAAATGTCTGTGCTAACAAATTTAACAATTATGTTTTCTTCGTTTCCTTTGTCTGTTTCTTGTTTGTCTTTTCTATATGTCAGATAAAGTTCTTTCATTGTATGTTTGAAGTCCTGCGCTACAGATAGAGCCTGGTTTGCGTAATTTAATTCGTCAAGAATAATTTCGGCCTCAAGTTCCCTGTCAGAAGAGAGTATTTCAAGAATTTCTTTTAGTTTTGTGTCAGAAACATGCAAAACCTTGTTTTTGTCAATACCCGTGGCTTTCTTATTTTGAAGCTCCAACTCTAAAAGTTTTTTAATTTTATCAAGACTTTTTTGAGCCTTTGGATTTTCCGGATAGGTTGATTTCAGGCTTGCTGAAAGTCTTGTCAGGTTGAGTTCGTCTTGTTGGAAAAACTGGTCAAGAAATTCATCGGCTTCGTCAATAATATCTATTTCAGTTAAAGGTTTCCTTCCAAGCGCCATTTCTATCCTGTATTTTGCTGAATTTAAAATGATTACATCTGAATCTAAATATGCTTGGTATTGGTCATAGTATGTACATCCTGGTTTTCTGTGATAAAAAGTAAATTCTTCCTTTGAGACCCCTTTATATCGTTTTTTACGTGCATCTGTAAGCGCTTTTAACTCGTATTCTGAAGGAAGGATTGGGCTCCAGTGAGGGTTTGCTGCAGCTACCGAAGCTCTCCTTAAGTTGTGCATACTGATACCTCTGCGGTTTTCCATAAAGGGGTTGTCTCTAATATATTCTCTTATTTTTTCAAGATTTTTCTCAACGAGTTTAATGTTTTCCGGCAATTCCGGATGGGCACAAGAGTGTCCTGGCATGATAACCGAATCGTGGTTGTCTTTTCCCGTAATCATGGAGATTTTCATCTTTTCTCCATTAGGTTTTTTCAGGTATTTGTGTTTTATGTAGTCTTCTTCGTATTGTCTTTGTAAAGCTTTGACCGGGACAACTATTGAAGCTTTTCCCAGAGAGCGAGCAACATTTAAAGCAATAGCACTTTTACCGCTTCCGCATGTTCCGTGAAGAAATATGACTTTATGATTTTTAGAAAGGTCAACAAGCTCTTTGACTACTTCTTCCTGGGTTTTTCCATTACTGAATTTTAAAGGCCTTAATTCTTCTCCATTTTGGTACAAACTCCAGAAGCTTTTTGAAAAAACACCTAGGTCTTGAGTTGTTTTTTGAACCTCTTTTTGTTCCATAAGGTAGTCTATGATTGATGAGTTTAAAATATTTTAGTCTTTTTACGGGATTTTTTCTTTTTAACTTGGGCGTTTATTCTCCAAAAATATCTTGATATCGAGCCTCCATATATTTTATGTTGGCTTCTTCATTAGGAGAGCCTCTTTCTATTTTATATGTCGGAACAACCTTTTCGTCATCTATTGTGTGGCCAGGATGCAGTAAAGTCCACCCTCTTTCCGCGAGCCATTGGTAATTGGAATTTCTATGTGAAGAAATAAAAACTGTTGCAGGAGAGTTTACTAGCTGACCAAAAATCTTCGGGCTTAAAGCCGTTGCTATTCCTGCATTTGCTGAATCTAAAAGCTCATCGATAACTACCAAATCTCTTTCACCCGCTTCCTGAATAATTTCCCTCACCCTTCTTAGTTCTGTTTCACATTTACCTCCGCCATTTGTATCACCTTCATTCCGATAATAGAAGATTCTTTCGTGGCGAGGAAGTGTTATATGGTTTGCAGGCAGGCTTAACCCAAGATTCCCAAGAACAGAAGCTAAAACAATGTTTTCCAAGAAAAAACTTTTTCCTCCACTATGCAATCCTGTTAAAAAGAACTTTCTTTCTGAAGAATCTGTTTTAAAACCTATCGGTATGAAAGGCTTGTAAAATCCTCCCCATATATCTAAAAGCAAAGGAGGTGTTAAGCCACTAATATCATAATGGTTCCCAAATATAGGATATATTGGAGAAGGTATAGGGGATACACCATTCCCAAAAAATTCAGAAACTCTTTGAGCGAACTCATCCTGACCCATTTCTTCAAAAACTTTTTTCCAACCCCCCTCATGTTTTTCTTCAAACATTCTTATTGCCAATGTTTCATTATACTCCTCAGTACTTTCCAAAATTCCTTGATGATGAGAATACAGTCTTGCGGGCATCGCAAGTTGTTCAAAACTTGTCCTTAAATTATTTCTTTCAGGAATAAACTTGAATTCTGATTTTACCCAGTCCATGACACCTCTTCTAAAACCCACCTCTAATGATTCCGCCACTTTAAGAGCCTCTTTTTTCATTTTTAATCTAAGAGTATAAGCAAGTTCTGGATTTGCTCCCCTTATCAATTCTCTTGTTTTTTCTGGAGAAAAAGAAATCTCTCCTTCAGGCATCTGAGGTATAATTTGGAATTGTCCTGTAGCAGAATTAAAGGCAAAAACATTTGAATTTTCTATCAGTTCTAATTCTCTTAAGACAGATTCCAAATCAGAATTGAAACCATTCACTCTTTCCAGAATATTTTTCGCTTCAGGCAAGTCTGCAAAAGAATCCAAATAAGATCTAGCTCTCCGCAAAACACTATACACACCACCACATAAACCTAAAATTTTTTTGTAGAAGCATATTGTCTCAAATCATCTGATTTTGGAAGGCCCCTATCAAAGAATCTTTTTTGAATATCTTTTTCTCCTTCCAATCTTTGGAAAAACCTTTGTCTTTCTTCAACATATTCAAGAGGAAAACTTGGCTCAACAATCTTCCTGCTTCTTTCGACTCTTCCAAGATCTTTTAAGATTGTTTCTCTCCCTAGAAAATGCCTTAAATTATGGAAAATCCTTGCCTCTCTTGTGAATCCGTTAAAATTGATTGCATCTGGCTCATATGCAAAAATCTCAGCTAGAGAAGGTTTTTCAGACATTTAATTTGTTCTCAAGAGAGAATTAAAAACATTTATGTTTTGGAATATAATTATTTCTCAACCACAATAATTCTTAAAAAGGAGGCATGATAGATTTAAGGATGGATGAGGGTAAGATGCCGGTTGATCCGAGAGATTATGAAGGCAAAGTAGTTCTTATACAGGTTAAATATGAATATACTATTATGGATCCGTTGTATACCGGTATAGTAGGAGGCTCACACGGAGATTTTTTTAGGCTTAATCATTATGAAACTTTTCGGGACGAGGAAAGTTGGAGGTCGGGGAAATCAAGGGAAAGGAGAAGACTTTATGAAATTCTTAATGATGGTTGTGGAAACATCGGTGATAAGGTAAAATCAAGAACGTTAAATGTGAACTCTGTTTTTTTATAGAAGAACTTGAATCTTTTTCCAATGAATGACTTCTTTTTGCTTTGAATTTTAAATTTTTACTCTAAAGTAATCCGCAATCTTTAAAAGATGTGTTTCTAAACTGTATTATGGAAAAAGAGGAAAATCAAGAAGAGCAACAATCTGACGGACAACAAACTCCTCAGTCACAACAACCTCAGCAACCTGCCCAACAAGAGGCGCAAGGCCAGCAACCACAGCAACCAGCTCAATCTCCGCAAGCCCAGTTAACTCCCCAACAAGTCCAACAATTTCAACAGTTACTTCAGCAAAAAGTTCAACAAGGAGAGATGACCCCCGAACAAGTAAATCAAATTCAGCAACAACTTCAACAAGGACAATTAACACCCGAACAAGTAAATCAGTTTTTATCACAGGCGCAGCAAACTCCTCAACAGCCAGCCCAACAACCTATGCAGCAACCTTCACAACAAGTTGGAGCGGTTCCAAATCTTCCACAGCAGTCAGACACCCAGTTAGAGGCTGAAAAAGATGCTGCTGCAGAACAAACAGGGCAACAAGAAATGCAACAGCAAGCTCAGGGACAAAGACAAGTTCAACAAGAACAGGCCCAGCCACAGCAAGTTCAGCAGCAAGGACAAACGCAACAATCTGCCCAACAACAAGCAACTCAATCCGCTCAAGAGGCTCAACAAGGAGCCCAACAGCAAGTTCAGCAGCAAGGACAAACCCCGCAACCCCAGGAAGAAGAAACCCAAGATCAAACTCAAGAAGAAACTCAGGGACAATAAATTATCCTTCTATTGAATGACTTTTAACTTTCATTGTATTTTTCCAGTCATCTTTAAACTTGCCGGCTAATCCATGGAATTCTTCAAGGAACCCATGAATTATTAACTCTCCTTTGGAATTGGTATACCTTTCAATCATCCTGTCAGCTTCATACATAAAAGTTCCTTTCAACCCCCCATATTTTTCTACATATTCTTCTATACGTGGAAACTCCATAACTAGCAAAAACATCTGAAAAATTTAAATATTTATATCATCAAGTTTATATATCTATTTTTATTTTTTAAATAATGGTCTGGAAAAAAATTCTTAGTGTGGTGTTTATTATTTTTGTAGTTTTGATTTTAGGGGTGTATTGGTTTATACCCACCCAGGAGCTGGAGTTCTTTTTTGTTGAGAAAAATTCTAATTTCACAATAGGGAATGTAAGCGGAAACATGCAGTTTTATGAAAACATGAGATTTCCAACCACTGAAATTTCTTATAAGATAGATGATTGTACTTTGCAAAAGGAAGATGAAATGGAACGTGCTTTTGAAACCTTAGAAAGTCTTACGGTTTTGGAGTTTTACCCTGTTTCAAACAATGAACAAATTCATATAACCTGTGACAGTAACACAAAACTTGAAGGAGGATTGTATATTGCAGGAGAAGGAGGGCCTTCAAACATCACACAGTCAGGAGATTTTAACGTCATCACTTCGGGGAAAATTCTTTTGATAAAAGAGTCCAAGTGTGACAGGCCGATAGTTCCCATACATGAACTTTTTCATGTTCTTGGTTTTGACCATTCGGAAAACGAAAACAACATAATGTATCCTGTGAGTAAGTGCAGCCAGACAATAGGACAAGATATTCTGGATTTCATAAATGAAATTTACAGTTATCCAAGCCAACCCGATTTGGTTTTTGAAGAGGCTTCAGCTTCAAGGAGTGGAACATATTTAGATTTGAATTTCACCTTAAGAAATTATGGTTTAAGCGAATCTTCAGGATTTGAGATAATTGTTTATGCAGATGATAAAGAAATAGAAACTTTTGAATCAGATACCTTGGGAATTGGTGAAGGAAGGTTTGTTGTTTTGAATAATATTTTCAGTTTGAAAAAAGAAATATATCAGCTGAAACTTGAAATTGTTTACATAGGAGAGGAGTTAAATAAAGAAAACAACATTGCAATTTTAGAAATAAAAAATAAATAAGAAAAAGTGAGGGGTTTAATCATAGTCATCAAGTTCGAATTCTTCAAGTTCTTCCTCGAAGTCATCCTCTTCTTCATATAGAGGGTCTTTATCCATTTTGGTTTTCACCTCGTTTTTATGTTTGATTTTTAAACTTCAAGGTCTTTTTAAATATTTCTATGACGGGAAGTATTTAATCTAAGAGTTAATTGTAATAAATTTTTATTGAATCAGGAGCCTTGCTTCTTGGGAAAACTTCATACCACCAATCTCTGTAACTGTATTTGTCTTCAAAATATCTAACTTGAAACATTTCGATATCTCTTGCTTTTACATAATGCGTAATAGTTTCACTTTCAACATTTCCATAGTAATTTTTAAAATAAAATTTAACTGTAAAGTATCCTCCAACATTTTCGTGATTTTCAACATAAACCTTGTATCTTGTCAACTCACTTCCTAAAACACTTTCAGAGGTTTCTCTTTTTGCATGGCTTGAGTAATCAAACCGGTCAGGCTCGTATTCATAATAAATTCTTTCTCTGTTTCTGTCAGTTAGATAGATTCTTCCGTCATGAACTACATAGGGTTTCAGGGGTGAAGGAGATTCGTAGATATGTGTGTTGTAAGAGTTCACATTGTAAGAGTTTTCTATGTTTGGAGAATAGTTTTTTGAGTCGGAAACTGCAAACGCTACAAAAACAAGAATTAAAAGTAAAACCAAAAGATTTACAGCGGCGAGAATTTCAATGAGTTTTTGTTTTTCCATTGAAAAATCAAAGAAGAAGATTCTTTTTAAAAATTATCAATCTGTAAAAGATGTTTTAGAATATAGAGGGGTCCGAAGACCCCAAGTGTCCTGCATAAAGCAAGACAATTTTAACAGTATTTTACTGTATTTAAGTCTTTTGTTTTTGATTATTTGGATTTACAAGTAAGAGAGCAAATCAAGGATTGAAGGAATATATCTACATCTCTCCCCTGTTTCTCGGCAGGTGCGTTCTCCGGGGATATATAACGGGCAGCCACTCACAGTTAATACTTCTTCCATGCCACCATCTCTTTTCTGAAGGACTACCAAGGTTTTTTCGCCTGAATTTTTGTTCAACACCGGACATTCCACATCTTCTAATTTCATGAAAAAACAATCTAATGGGGATTTATAAGAATTTCTAAAATAACATCCCTCCACCCAGATTCGAACTGGGGATCTCCCGGGGACTGCGTTGTTTCCTTACAGCGTCCGTAAGATTCTGACTTATCGGGTTTCATAGCATTTCGGCGAATTCAGCGTGCCGAATCTCCACCTTAGATTAACTCTACAGCCAGGCGCTCTAACCATTGCTCCCTTTCCAGAGTTTTTACATCTAAAAAAGTCTGAGCTATGGAGGGATTTAAAACTATATCACTACATTTGTTTTTAAATATTATGTTTCCATTTCTTTTTCTTTCTTGGATAAAAATATTTATTGGTGTCGTTGTAAATCATTCTGTGGATTTTTTCTATGTTTTTTATTTTATTTATTTTGAAAAGCCAAAGATTTTCTCTTTCTTTCCTGATTTTTCCTGAGTCAAACCCTAAAGAGATGAATAAGTCATCCAAATCTTTTATAAACATTTCGGAGCCGGAAGCTACCTTGAAAGCATTAGCTTTTTTCGTGTTTATAATTGAACCATCACCGTCAAAAACACCTCTTATAAATGCCCATTTTTCTCTTACCCCTTTCTTTTTTATGAAAGAAGGAATTTCTATTGTAAGTGATTTTGCTCCAGAAGGAATACCCACTTTTTTGATCAAAAAATCACACAATTTTTTGGAAGAGATGTAAATTTCATGATTTTCTTTTTTGTTAAAACCATATTTCTTGCTTCTCACAGAAGGGGTATATGAAAACAACTCTTTTATAAGTTCAATTATCATCTCTTTTTCATCAGTATTGCTTGTGAAAATAATTGTCCTATATTTGCCTCCTTTTGAAACATATTGGATATGCCCATCTGTTATTAATAATCCTAAGAAATAATAGAAATGTTTTGAGAATTTTTTTGGAACTTTTGTTTCTTGCTTGTTTTTTATCCGATGTCCTGCAGCATTTAAAAGGTTGTTCCAAGAACCAAAATGTTTTCTGGCGAGAAAATAGAGGCTTGAGTTGTCTCTTTTAATAGGCCTTCTTCCTAGTTCTTTTTCCAAATTTTCTAGCTTAGTTAAAACATCTTTTTTCATTGATATAAAAACACATAGAAGTATTTATGTTTTTCCTATGGAGGGATATAAACTTAAGAGAAAAAACGTATTTTTAAGATTTGTTGTTTGGTCTAAAGATTATTTTTTAAGACAATAGTTTTTATAAGTAGATGAAAGGTGTTAAAGATATGACTACTTATTTTGAATTGCCAGCCACCGTTGTTGAAGCTTATCAAAAATTATTGGAAAAAGTGACTTTTGGAAGAGGAGGAGAGTCTGTTGAAGAACGAGTAGAAGCTTTGGGAAAAATTTTTGAACTTCTTAGAGAACAAAGAAGCCCGTCTGAGGAAAGAAGAATTTTTTGGGCAAGGGATATGGTTAGCGCATATCGCGAAATAGAGCCTGCTATTGATTTTCTTACAGGCTTGGTAGGAAGACTTGAAGAAACAAATACTGCACGTGCCGAACATATTGAAGGGTTAGAAGAACAATGTGGGGAGTATGAGCGTGAATTAGTTAAAATAAGAGGAAACATTAAAAAATATGAAGAAGGGTTAAGGGCATTGGAGGGTCTTTAATCCATATCTTCATCCTTTTCTTTTCCAACGGGTTCTGTGACAAAGAACGCACGATTGCTTTCGGCTTCGTGAATTTCTCCTTCCCTTTCAAAAATTGCAGTTGCGGTAGGCAGGGCAAACTTACCCATTACACCAACCTTGGAATAAATTATGTAACTAAGTGCGCGAACTTCTCCCGCTTCAAGCTTTTCAAAATTCCATTCAATTTTGCGGGATTTTTCATCAACTCTTGAAGGCTTTTCGCTGCCAAATTTTTCATATATTTTAACTAATGGAGGAAGACGGTCAATGACATTTACTCTTTCAACGTATTTCTTAGCTCTCACTAGTACGGAAACTTTTAAAGCAAACTCTCCTCCTTTGGCTTTAACATAAGAAACCCTCTTTCTAAGAACCAGGCTTGTTCCTTTGTATTTTTTAACTAAAATAACTATTGCTATTATAAATAGAATCACTATAAAAGGGAAAAGCCAGTTGGTTTTAACATTTATCGTTAGTGTTTCTCCCGGACCGATTTCACGAGTCCAAGTGTAATAGACATTCGCTCCTTGACGTTCAACAACATCAGGTTCCGGACTGAAAGAAGTAAAAAGACGTGAAATAATGTTTTTTCTAATCACTGTTTCAGATTCCTGTAAGGTGTTTCCTTCATTAGATTTTTCAATTATTTGAGTGTTAATTAAAAACCCGTAATCTTTTTTTGTTGTGGTAACCAAATCCTTTTCTTTAAACTCAATCACCCCTTCAACTTTTGCTGTTTTACTTTCAATACTAATCTCTGCTTTTAGTGTGTAAAAGCCTGCCATTAATTTCTTGAAATCGTCTTTGTTGAGTGTAACACTGAAAGTTTTTCTTTCATTAGGCCCTAAAGAAAGGCTTTTTTCTGTCTCAAAAAATGCACTGTCAAAAGCTACAGAAACATCACCAAAATCAAAGTTTTCTTTATTTTTAACATAAATTTCTATTGAATTTGAATCTAAATCAACATCTCCAGAACCGACTTCAAAAGCTTCTTCAAGGTTTATTATTTTGAAAGTCAGGCGTTCTTCCTGCTCGGTCCCATCGCTTGCTTTTATATAATAAGTGAGTGTGTAAAATCCACTTTCTTTTATTTCAGAAAGAGGTTTTATCTGGAGCTGTATTTCTTTGGCTGAGTTTCCGGGTATTGTTACCGAACCTTTAGGGAACATGTCAAATCCTATCAGATTGTAGAAAGTGAAAGAATCTGTTGATCCGTTATTGGTAATTTCTATGTCAAAGCTTATAGGATTATCTAACTCTTTTATGTAAACCTCGTTTTTGCTTGTTTTTTCAATATCAACATTTATTGCCGCAGCAAAAGGCAACACCATCAAAATCAGTACTATTAGTATTAGTGTTCTTTTCATATAAATTTCAGAAAGAATTTCTATTTAAAGGTTTTTATAGTGTAAAGCATATCTTTAAAAATAACTTCTTTTAATAAATTGCATGAGACTGATTAAATCTAAAGGATTAGATAGGCGTTTAGGAGAAAGAATTTTTGTTGGAGAGGATCAAAGGGATATTATGGGTCTGATAACTAGAAGGGATTCAAGTTCCAGTTTTGGGATTTTAAGCAAAGATGATCTGGGTTTTTACATACAAGTTTGTGAACTTACCCCGTGGCCCCTAACTCTCGTTACTGGTAAAATAGAAAGAGTAAATGATGAAAGTGTTGTGGGGATAATGTATGAGAAAGCTCCTTTGACGTTTTATCATGTGAAACTGTGATTACTTTTTCCCTTCTAAATCAAGCCATGCTTTTGCCTGGCTTAAAAATTCATCACAATCGTCAACAATTTTATCCTCCATCTGCTCAATTCGTGAAGGAATTACCCACTTCTCATAAATGCTTCTCATGAATTTTTTCCCCGAGGTTCCTTCAAACTTAGATTCATAATCTCTTATTAAAGTTCCTCTGACCTTCACTTTGGCAGAGCCTTTGTTCGTTTTTACTTTTACACCATTTTGAACAACTTCAACATTTATCAAACCTTTTATTTCAAAAGTAACTTTCATCTCAAATTTGAAATAATCTGTAATTTTCCGTGTGCCTTTCCATTCAACTTTAATCTCTTTTTCATCACCCTGGATTTTTTCTTCATACTTTTCTTCTTCAACATCCAAGTTGGTTTCTTCAGTCAGCCATTCGTGGCAAAACTGATAAAAGTCTTTAAATGAGAATACACCTCCATACTTTATATCGCTTGAAAATATTGTATCTTTTTCTGGCATTATATAAAAAAGAGAATTGCGATTTAAATATTTAACTAAAAAACCTTTTTGTTCTACATATCGTTACTACAGCTTTCGCAGATTATTCTTCCGTCTATTTTATAAAGGATGTCTCTTTCCCCACATTCTTCACAGATTCCCTCATGCATGAATTCGCGGTTTTTTGCTTTTTTAATCCTTTTAAGCTTTTCCTGCTCTTCACGTATTTTTGCGTACTCCTCAAGCTCAGGATAAACTTCAGGCTGGAAGCTTAAGATGTCTTTTACCGTAACTATACCTGCGAGTTTTTTGCCTTTCAAAACCACGGGTAGCCTGTCAAACTTTTTCTTTTCCATTTTTTTAACAGCTTCACGTATGTCCGCTTCGGGCCTGATGGTCACAACTTTTTTTGCAGCAACCTGCTTGGCTTTAATGTTTTTCAAATCTTTCCTAGATTTTTTAACGATTGCCCATAAAATATCTTTTTGAGACAAAAACCCAACGACCTTGTCGTCTTCATTTATAAGAACGAGACTTCCGACTTTTTTCTTAACCATCTTTTTAGAACATTTCAAAAGGTCGTCATCAGGAGAAACAGTTACAGGGTCACGGGTCATGACATCAGCGACACGGATTGTTTCCATACACTGATAAAGAATAATGTGCTTATAAAGTTTGTGAGATTTTTGTTCATATTTTTTCAGAGAACCAGATACAGTATGTTGTGGTTCTTATTTTAAAGTTTAATCTGTCAGCGTCCCCAACCACCACCCGTCTAGAACCGGCTCCTTTTTAAAGATAAATAATTTACATTTGCTTTGTGTCAGAAATTAAAGGTTATTTTCGAGTTTCATTAATTTTTACCACAATAATCTTTTCAAAAAACCTAGAGAACAAGGTTCTCTGGCACAGAAAAACCGAAATAAATAATGAAGTTTTTCTGAGGATTAGACAAAACCAGAACTTCACCACAATAATGTTTAAATATCTCAGGAAGATTTTTTTAGTATGGCTGTTTATGTTGTTCCGGTTTCATGGAGTGATTACCATGATGGTTTGAAACCAGCTATTAAATCTTTAGGAGGAGAACTGCTGAATGATCCCCATTCAATTGCAGAGAATGGAAGAGAGGTTTATGTTACGCCTGAAAATGTGGCGTTGTATTATGATGCTAACAAAAGATTTGCAATGGGACATTCAAACAGAAAAGAAGTTGAGAAAACAAAATCAAAATTAGAAAAACTTAGTGGATTAAAATTAAATGGGGAATAATATAAAAAGTGGCAGATAAACCAGTTGTATTAATGCCTGAAGACATTCAAAGGATAATGGGAAAAGATGCACAAAGGAATAATATTTTAGCTGCGCGGATGGTTTCTGAAATTGTTAAAACAACCTTAGGCCCGAGGGGAATGGATAAGATGCTTGTTTCCTCGGCGGGAGATATCATAGTCACAAATGACGGTGTGACTATTTTGGACGAAATGCAGATTGAGCATCCTGCCGCTAAGATGATGGTTGAAATTGCGCAAACTCAGGAAAGCGAGGTCGGCGATGGGACAACTACTGCCGTGATGCTTGCAGGAAAGCTTTTGGAGAATGCTGAAAAGCTTCTTGACAACAAAATACATCCTACTGTAATAACGAAGGGTTACCGTATGGCTTCAGAGAGGTTGCAGGAAATACTTCAAGAAATTTCTTTAAAAATAACTCCTGAGGACGAAGAGGTATTAAAACAGATAGCCATGACTGCGATGACGGGCAAAGGAGCGGAAGATTCAAGAGAACATTTTGCAACAATTATTGTTAATGCAGTCAAACAGGTTAGAGAGCAAGGAAAAGTGGATTTAGAGAATGTTAAAATAGAAAAGTCAAAAGGAGACGGGATAAAAGATACCGAATTGATTACGGGAATTGTGGTTGACAAAGAGAGGATTTCAAAAGACATGCCCAATAAGGTTGAAGATGCCAAGATTGCAATGATTGATTTTCCTCTTGAGTTGAAAAATCCAGAGATAGAGACAAAGATTTCAGTCACTTCTCCCGACCAGCTCAAAAGTTTCCTGGCTCAGGAAGAGACAGAAATTAAAGAGCTTATTAATAAGGTTAAAAGCTCGGGAGCAAATGTTGTTTTTTGTCAGAAAGGAATTGATGATTTTGCGCAATATCTTTTATCTAAAGAAGGAATTTACGCAGCCAGGAGAGTTGCAAGAAGTGATATGGAAAAGCTTGCTAAAGCTACTAGCGGTAAAATAGTTTCAAACATTTCCGAGCTGACTCCTTTTGAGCTTGGAAATGCCAGGATTGTTGAAGAAGTCAAACACGGAGAGGATGTTTTGACTTATGTGAAAGGGTGTGAAAATCCAAAAGCATTAACTATTCTTATTCATGGGGGAACGGACCACGTCATTGACGAGATTGAAAGGGCGATAAAGGACGGTTTGGGGGACGTCTCTTGTGCTTTGGAATCTGGACTTGTGGTTCCTGGGGGCGGTGCTATTGAAATTGAGCTCGCCAAACGTCTCCGTGAATTTTCTCAGGGTTTAAGTGGCAGGGAACAATTAGCAGTGGAAGAGTTTGCTTCTGCACTTGAATTCATTCCCACAACGTTGGCTGAAAACGCCGGCTTAGACCCTATTGACATCCTTACAGAACTGAAGGCGAAGCATGATTCGGGTGAAAAGAATGCCGGCTTAAATCTTTTTACGGGAAGGATTGAAAATGTTTTAGAAGCAAGGATAATAGAACCTTTCAAAATAAAAAGCCAGGCAATAAACTCCGCAAGTGATGTTGCGATAATGATTCTCCGTATTGATGATGTCATTGCTGCGAGTGATTCAGGCTCCTCTGGCTCGTCAGGAGTTGCAGGAGGAAAAAGGATGAGAATGCAGCCAGGCGGAGCAGGAGGCATGCCTGGTATGTATGATGAGTTTTAGATTAACAATAGTTTTATAATTTTTATGATAGTTTCAACGTTAACTTTAAATAAACTCTTTCTTATTTTTTATTCGTGGCTGAAGAAAATTACGATTTAATTATTCTTGGGGGAGGGGGTTCAGGATTAGCAGGAGCTATGTATGCTGCAAGGCTTAATCTTAAAGTTCTTGTTCTCGGATTTTCACATGGAACCGAGTTACCCGTGGGAGGAGTCATAACAACAACGCATGTCGTGGAGAATTATCCCGGTTTCAAAAAACTTACAGGGCCTGAGCTTGCTAAAAAGCTTGAGGAGCATGCAAGAGATTATGATGAAGTTGAGATTAAGACTGAAAAAGCAGAAGAAGTAAATAAAAAAGGGAAAAAATTTATTGTCAAAACTAAAAAAGGGAGTTATGAAGGTAAAACCCTTTTGTTTGCCACGGGAACGCGTTGGAGAAAACTTCCCGAATCAGTAAAAGGCTCACGTGAGTTTGAAAACCGCGGTGTTTCTTACTGTGCTTTATGTGATGGTATGCTTTACAAAGGAAAAACAATAGCAGTAGTTGGTGGTTCAGATAGCGCTGCAAAAGATGCCTTGCTTTTGTCAGAGCATGCAAAAAAAGTTTACATTATTTACCGTGGTGAAGAAATACACCCGGAGCCAATCAATGGTGAAAGAGTAAAGAAAAGTAAAAAGATTGAAGTAATCAACAATACAAACGTTACAGAGATTAAAGGCAGCGATGCGGTTGAGGGTGTTGTTTTTGATAAAGCTTACAAAGGCTCAAAAGAGCTTGAGCTCGACGGGGTTTTTGTTGCAATAGGACACATAGCTTTGTCCGAACTTGCAAAGTCTCTCGGCGTAAAATTGAACAAAAAAGGCGAGATTGTCATAAACCACATGACTTCGGAAACAAACGTTCCGGGAGTGTTCGCCGCAGGAGACGTTACTGATAAACATTTCAAGCAGCTTATTACGGGAGTGGCAGATGCTTGCACTGCAGCCCATAGTGCTTACGAGCATATTATGAATGAAAGTGTTGAGACTTCTTGAATTTAAGAAAAATATTAATTTTGTTATCTTTATATAATTACAACAAGATAATAAAATTTATAAACCTTCGAGTTTTATGAAAAATACCTAAAATGACAACTCAAACTCAAACAATAAACGTTTTGGAAGATGCTCAAGATATACTTCCACTTTATAGAGCAGAAACCGAAGAAGACAGAGAAGATGTTTTTGTTTATGCAGCAAAGCCTTCTTTAAGTTTTCAAAGAATAAGATATGACACTGCTGTTTCAAATTTAGACAGAGAAATACCTGCATTTAGCGAACATTTTGAATTTGATAAAGAAAAAGGAATTACTGGTTCAAGCACGCCTTTAAATTTAAATTATGAAATCCAAGCTTTAAGGCCTTTGAATTTATGGTTGCCAGGGTTTAAGGAAGGAAGAAGGTTAGATATTGAAGGAAAGCTTGAAAATGTAGTCTACAGAGATTATGGTATTATTGTTTTAAATGATGGCAAACCTAGTGAAATTGCGGAAAGACTAAGTTCACAAGCATATGTTCTTGGATTGGAGTTGCCTTTGATTGTGCCTTACAAGGCCTTGAATCAAAATGAAGAAACAGGAATGCCAAGTGGTTTAGTTCAAAATCCAGAAGGAATAATTTATGGAAACGAAGCTCAAGAGGCTCTTAGTGATTTGGATTTTGTTGGAAATTCAGGCCTTCGCAGGCTGGGCCGTGACTGGGGCGGGGATTGGGATGCGTACTGGGACGACTTGCTCTATTCCAATGGTGATGGTAGAGTGGATTGGATTTGTGGCGAAGCCACACGCGCCGATTTAGAACAAGCACATGATGGAATATTAAGAAGGATGGATGACAAAAAAATAAGGGAACTTGAACTAAAGAGACAAAAAAAACTTTCAAGATTTGAAAAAGCTTTAACTCGATAATTTTTCTTTTCCAAGGCAAAAAACCAGTAACTTTTTAACTCAATCTATTTCTAATTAATTAGTTTAAAAACTTTAACTTAACTTAACTTAAAATGGCAAAGCTTACAAACACGCGCGGTAAAACCATAGAAGTTAAAAACGGGGAAAAGATACGTGAAGCTGCCGAGAAACTCGGAGTTAAGTTTAGCTGCTGCAATGGACTTTGTGGAACATGTATGACAAATATCGTTAAAGGACAGGAAAATCTTTCCGAGCTAACGGAACAGGAAAAAATGTTTCAACTTGATAAAGATACTAGGTTAATGTGCCAATGTAAAATTAAATCCGGAGATGTTGTTATAGAGCCTTAAATTTTTCAAAAAAATTTAGAGAACGAGGTTCAGAGTTAATTTTTATGAGTGTTTAATTATGGGGTTAAAACATAAAGTTAAATATTATTTTTTGTTTGTTTTTCTATGTCAGGTTTTAAGCATAGTAAAAAGAAAAGAAGACATAGTGGGAGAGTCACACCTAAGATTGTTGTTAAAGGAAAATACTCAAAGATAATTGAAGATGCGTTGGAACCCCGGGATTTTTGGGATGATTGGACAGATTACAGAGATGGCTTTAGAGGGAGTGATGATAGAAAGCACATAAGAAAGATTCCCTCCAATAGTTTATTAGGGAAACATTTGAATGTTAAAAGATGGAATAAAAAATTAAAGAAATTAATAAAGAGGCGGAAGAGTGTTAAAAAAACCTCAAACCAAAACCCTTAAAACCTTTATTCTTGATTTATTTTCATGACACTAAACTTTGAGAAAGAAAAACTTGTACGCGAGCTGAAAAAACGCAAACCAAAAAAAGTTTTAGTTCAGCTTGCGGAAGGGATAAAGCAAAATGCGGTTGAGCTTTCTAAGATTATGAAAGAAGCCCTTCCTGATTTGGAAATCATTTTCTCAGGAGAAACTTGCTGGGGTGCGTGCTCTGTTTCCGTGCAGGAGGCAGAGTACTTTGGTGTTGATTTAATAGTTCATTTTGGACATGCGCGCTTTATTGATATTGATTTTCCCATTTTGTATATGGAAGTTCAGGATGAACTTGACCTTTCTCCGCTGATGAAACAATCACTTGAAAAACTCAAACAGTTCAAAACTATAGGATTGAGTTATTCTATTCAGCATAGGCATGATTTGAAAGGGATGAAAAAGTTTTATCAGGATAAAGGGAAAAAAGTTATTCTTTCCAAGAAGATAGGGAATGTGGATTATGAAGGACACATAGTAGGGTGTCAGTATGAGGGTTTGCGCGCAATTCAGGATAAAGTTGACGCGTTTGTTATTTTTGGAAATCAGTTTCATTCAATGGGTGCCGTGCTTGCAGTTGAAAAACCTGTGTTTTTGATAGATGTTTACAACGATTCTGTAAGAGACATGGCAGGAATAAGAGATAAAATCATCAAACAGCGTGCAATTTCTATAGACAAACTTAAAGATGCAAAAAAAGTTGGAATTATTGTGGAAATAAAACCTGGACAGCAGTTCGGCTCGGTGAGGTATCTTTTAAAACACTTGAAAGAAGCCGGAAAGGAAGCAATTGTCATAACGATGAACGAGCTCACGCCGGAGAAGCTTATGAATTTTTATTATATTGACGCGTTTGTTGAGCTTGCCTGCCCACGTATAGCAATAGATGATTTTTATAAATACGGAAAACCAATTTTGACTTTTAAGGAAGCTCTCATAGCTCTCGGAAAAATGTCCTGGGAAGAAGGGCTTAAGAGTGGGTTGGTGTGAAAAAGGAGAAAGTATTTAAATTATAATTCTTATAATGGCTATAACGATTATAAAAGAATTTAAAATGAAACACACTACTATTGCCATAAGTGTGCTATCCGAAAATTAGTTCTTAAGGCTGATATAAACCAGTCTATGAAATTCA
>CAZDCI010000014.1:0-25053 GCA_964503975.1 Candidatus Woesearchaeota archaeon | reverse complement strand
CCTACTTTTTTATCAATAACTTTCATTATTTTCATAAAATAATTAGGAACCCGAAGTTTTTAAACATATCTAAACCCTAATTTTTAAGACCAATTAATGCACCAGAGAAGGACAAGCCCAAGTCGAATTTCACCTAACTATTTTTTTTGCTTCAATAATGTAAATAATGCCAAAAAAGTTTCTTTTATGTTTGGTAATCTCTAATCCACCCTCATTTACCAATTTAAGAGGATTTCTTAATAAGTGACATCCTGCAACCATTTTGTGTTTTGGTTCTCTCCATTTTTGCCATTTTACAATAAATTTGTTATTACTTTTACCGTGCTCCAAAAGGAGTATCCTTCCGTTTCTTTTACACGCCCTTTTCATTTCTTGAAGGGCTTTAATAGGATTAGGATAGGTACACAATCCTAGGGAATCTATGACATAATCAAACGTAGAATCTTCGAAAGGAAGATTTTCAGAATCACCTTCAATTAAATGTGCCTTAATTTTTAATTTCTTTACTCTACTTTCCGCCTTTTTCAACATTTTATTACTTATATCAACACCGTAGATTTCGCAGTTATTATAATATTTTAAGTTTATTCCAGTTCCCATACCCACCCCTAAAACCTTTCCTTTTATATTTTTAAAAAGCTCCTTTCTGTATTTTTGATAAATGATATCTCCAACAATTTCGGTCAAGTAATACCATTTTGCGAATTTATTATACTTTTCACGAATTTCGTTTTTGGATAGCTCTCTATTTTTAGAACAAATTTTAGAACAAATCTTTTTGATTTTACTCTCTTCCCATTTCATCAATCAATCCTTTTGGAACGCTGACCAAGATTTCTCCTTTTCCTACTTTTTCTTCTAGACCAAATTCTTCAGGTTTTTCAATCTTTCCGATAATTGCATATCTACCATTTTTAGGAACTTCATAAATCCCGGGACACACAGGTAAGGGAGTGCATTTCAAGCTTTCAGGAGTTCTTTCTTCAACTTCATAAATTGAAGGACAAGCAGCAGCTACACACCACATTGATTCCGGCGTTAATTCCTTTAAATTATACTTTCTGTTTTCCATTTTATTTATAGTTTTAATAACAAAGTTAAATATAAATATAAATCTTTTCCACAATAATTACCAATTAATTAAAAAAATGAACCGAAATATTTAATAAATATAAAAACATAAGGAAATTATGAAAGCAAACTTAAAGCCAACAGATAAAAAACTTTTAGCATATCTTTATCATAATTCGAGAGAAAGTTTTTCAAAAATTGCAAAACAAATCCATCTTTCAAGAGAGCAAGTTTCATATAGAATAAAGAAATTTGAATCCCAAGGCATAATAAAAGGTTATATCCCTCTTTTAAATTACAGCAAACTAGGGTACCGTATTATGACTTTGGTTTTGTTCAGGCTCAATAAGCAAGAGTATACTAAAAAATTTAAAGAGGAATTAAGACAAAATGAAAACAGGGTTACAACAGTTGAATTGCTCACAAAGTATGATTTAGCAGTATTGTTCGTTTTCAAGGACGAGCAGGAAAGAAATGAATCTGTCTCCAAAATAGTGTCTTCACATAGTTCAAAGATATCAGAGTATTTGGTTATGGAACCTTATTTTTCTGAGTTTTATCCTTTAAAATTTCTTGGAGATTTTGAGTCTCAGCCTAATATTTTTCATGAATATTCATTAAAGGAGTATAAACTAGATGAAAAAGAGAAAAAGATCCTTTCTGTTTTGAATAAAAATGCGAATTCTAGGATAATAGATATTGCAAAAGAAACAAATCTTTCTGCGGAGTTGATAGTTTATAAGCTTAAAAAGTTGAAAAAAGAAAAAATTCTCATTTCAACAAGGGCATATTTTAATATGGAAAAAATAGGATATTTTTACAGTATTATTTTAATTAACTTACATAACTTTTCAGAAAAAAATAAAAGAAAATTAAAAAAATTTGCCAAACAAACTAAATGTGCGGATTCTTTTATGTTAATGCTCGGAAAGCCTAACTGTTATATGCAAATCTTTCATAAAGACATTTCAGAAATTTATAAAATTTTGAAAGATCTTAAAGAGGCATTTTCGGGTGAATCAATCTCTGCGGAGATCCTACCTTTGAAAAATGAAGGTGAAGATGTAAATCCTCTTCCTTTTCTATAGTAAGTTGGCTAGTAAATAAACTTTATTAACCCTTTTTCTTTTAAGTGAATATGAAGAAAATAAATATCCTGTTATTTTTGTTTTTGTTATTTCTTTTTCCTTTAGTTTCAGCGTCCCAGATTGAACTGAGCAAGCAAGAGTTTGATTCAGGAGAAACCCTCTTCGCGCAAATTTCAGGAAACTTTGTTGATCAGATAACTTCTCAAAATGTTAATTTTTATAGAGGGCATGTCAAGATTCCCATGGTTTATGAAGTTGAAAAAATAGACGAAGAATTTTACGTTTATGCTCTTTTGACAGGAAAAGACGAGGGAAATTATTCTTTGAGAATAGAAGGAGTTAGATATTATAAAGCTACAGAAGTTACTGACGAGACGATAAGAGAAAATTTTACGATTTCAAACAGGACAGCAGATTTTTCAATCTCTCCGGGATTTCTTTCCACTACGAGTGGTTTTTCAGTTGAGCTTCAAAATCTGGTTGATAAAAGAATTACTGTCGGAGTAAACTCAAGCTCCCGTGTAGAGCCCGAATCAGAGGAACTGAAACTAAACATAGGCGAGAAAAAATCTTTTAGTTTTGGTTTGAACTCTCCCCAAAGTAAAGAGACAATCAGTTTTAAAACTGAGAATACAGAGTATGTTTTTACATTATTTGTTTCTTCAGGAAGTGCAACACCTACAGAAGAGTTTGAAAAAGATTTTATGTTTGAAACCCAAGCCATAGAAGTCTCAATGGCCACAAAGTCTGAAACAAAAAGAGTCATTTACTTAAAGAATACAGGAGAGGCAGATTTGACAGGTGTTGAACTAAACGTTTCCGGGATTTTACAACCTTATATAGAGTTTAACCCTTCTCGGATAGATGAACTTGACAGCAATGAAAGCGTTAAGATTGAACTTTCAATTATTTCAGATGTTGAAGAAGCAACCCTTGAAGGATTGGTTACTGCTTATGTGTTTGAAGAAAACCTGACTACAAGCTCCGTAATCATTTTAGATTTTGTCAAAGACTTCATTCCACAAGAAGGGCAAAGTGAAGAAACGGCTTCAGCGAAGTATTGCGAAGAAGTTGGAGGTGAGATATGTGGTGAAAGTTTTGAGTGTGATGGTGATATTTTTTATGCTCAGGACGGAACTTGCTGTCTCGGAAGCTGTGAACCTGTTAGTGAGAGCTCAACAGGAAAATGGATAGGCTGGGCTCTTGTCGTTCTTGTTGTTTTGATTGTTTTTTGGTTTTTCAAATCAAAATATAAAAAAGCAGGCACTAAAAAAAGTGGCTTGCTTAAGTTTTTGAAGAAGAAGTGATAGAGATTTATCAAGAAGGATCTATCTTTCATCGTAAGATATAATGTCTTGTGCCCTTCTACGCAACATGAGATCTATAACATACTTTTCTTTTAGCTTCTCTCTAATAATATCATCTTTTCCATGCCCCCTACACATCGTCCGATAATTTTCAAGAACCTGGTCAAGTAAATCAGGATTATATTCTGCTAGAGAGGTTAAAAAATCCCACGCAAGACCGCTAAATTCTTGTTCTCTTGATTTAAGATAATCTCCTTCAGACATTCCAGAAGGGTTTTCCTCAGCTATTTTAACCATAATCCCTTGAATTTCTTCTTCGGACATATCCACAAAATTTTCTATTCCATTTTTCACAGCTGATGGCATAAAAGAACCATGTTTTTTTCTTTTATAAAAATTATTGTAATCTAAAGATTACAATTTAATAATCACTTTTTCTTTTTGCGTTTTCGTGCGCCTTTTTTCCAGTCGGTTTTTCCCGAGATAGCAGCTTTGCATATTGCCCACGCATTTTTCACGCCTTTTTTCTTTTCAACTTTTTTGACACATCTTTCAAGTTTTTCAGGCATTTTCACCTCACTTTTTTGTTTTTTTCTTGGATGATTTTTTGCTTTTTTTCTTCGCAGATTTTTTAGATGTTTTCTGTTTCGTCTTCTTAGCCTTTTTTGATTTTGCCTTTTTGCCTTTTTGCTCAAGCTCTCTTCTTTGCTTTTCAGTAAGCTCGGATTTTGGAGTCATAGGGGTAATTACGGGCTCTCCTGTGACCTGCATTATTTTTTCTCTGAGTTTTTTGTTTTCAAGCTGCATTGCACGTGCTATTTCATCATATCCATGCAAACGTCTTACAAGTTCGTTTAAGATATCATTCAATCCATTGTTTGAAAGCCCTATAAGCTCGGGTTCGGAAATCTCAATGTGTGCAGGCATATATTTGAAAGCGGAAATCATCAAGAATTCTATGTTTTCAAATTCAATATCCACTTCAGCAAAAGTAGTATAAAAATTAGGACTGTCTTTCAGAGAAGTGGGTTTCTTTATGTTTTTGCTTTTCACTACGGCACCTTTTTCTTTATCTATCTCTTCAATAACCCTGTTAAGTGCCTTAACAAGATGCTCCGGAGGCTTACCTATAACGTCAAGAATGAATATTACTTTCAGTTTATTTTCTTCATCCGAACTCATTTTTTCTTTTTCCTAACTTTTTTGCCGTGAAAAGTCCGATAATCAAAACACAAAAAGCCAAAAACACATAAAGCGAATAACTTTCAGGGCTTTTGAGGTTCTTTTCACTTAACTCAGTATTTGTATTTGTTTTTATATCTTTTGAATTTTCAAAATTTAATTTTATCACCTTGAGTTCTTTCTGTTTTTCTTCGGTTTCCTTCTCTTCTTCAGAAACGACAGATATTTCGATAGTCTCCTTTTCAACATCCGTTCCTAATTCTTCGAGAGCTTCAGCTTCATCAGATGTTTCGTTTAAAGGCTCTTCCCCGGAAGATTCTTCGTCTTTTGCTTCAACGCACGCGTCTCCCTTTGTTTCTTCTTGGAATAACCATTCTCCATCACAAAGCTGCCATGTAGAATCGTCTTTTTGATTATCTTCAAATTTAGGAGTTTCGTCTATTTTATTTCCTGAGCCATCATATAAGATTACATAATCTCCATCATTGTTCAATTTGAACCCTTCCCAATCAATAATATAAAATGAATCTTTTGGGACGGTATAATTAAGTTTAGTAATCAATTTAGGACCCTGTGAACCATATACACCCTCCCAAATTTCCCATCCTGAAATGTTTAAATCTTCCCCCTCATTGTTATAAATCTCAACCCATTCATTACCTTCTGAAGGATTCAATTCAACTTCTGTTATTTGCAAGGCTGAAATAAAAAATATATTAAGAAAAACAAAAAACATAAACGTGATTAGACGTTTACCCATGATTGATTGAGGAATTCACAGGTTAAAAAATTTACTGTAATTCGAAATGGTTCATTTAAAAAACTGAGAGAACTTTTTCCCTTTCTTCTTTGCTTGTTCAAGAGTTATCATGTAGCTTTTGTCCTTCTCTTCAAGGTCTTTAGGTTTGAGGAATAGCCAGCCTTTTCTGAAAAATCTCAAGGCTATAACGGGTTTTAAACCAAAAACTTCCGAGAAGATAACGAAGTTTTCTATTTGTTCTTTGTCAATGTATTTGTATGGCTTTTTACTGGATTTAACTTCTATCGCGTACTTGCCTTTTCCTTTCTTTCCCGCAATTATGTCACAGTCCGCGTTTTCCATAGTCCCGCTTCCCGCGGCACGAATTGCTCTGTAATTATGTTTAACAAAGAGCTTAAACAGCTCACGCTCTATGTTGCTTCCTTTGGATTTGTTTTTGGGCATAGAGAGAAAAGATAAGGAGCGTTTTTATATTATGTTATTATAGGTTGTTTACTAATAGTTTGTAATTGGAGGAGGAGTAGTTTTCATACCTCTTTCCACACATGCCTTGGCTACTACATATTCTATATCGTCTATCAAAACGTGTTCCCCTTTTTCTTCTTTCCCATCTCGCATAGGATATTGCGCCCCCCATTCGCGTTCTCTAAGCATTTCTATTCCTTTATCAGTTACATCAACTGGAAAATCTTCAGACCTTATCCATGCAACATATGGTGGTTCCATAACTGTTATAAATTGGACATCATTATTGTCCCGCTCTCCTAAAATGCTTGAAAGAACATATTTAACAAAGTCATCCTCTCTGCTTCCTGAAGGTAGTGAATCTAGAATCTTTTGATACTGAATTACAGGTCCTTTGATATGGGTTCTTTCCAAATAAACATCCCTAACAATTTCTGTGAGCTCTTTTTGTGAAGGTATAGGCATACAATCATTAGCCCCGCGACATTTAAATAATTAATTGTGTTCAAGACTATAAATCCCTTGCTTGTAGCGTGCGACGACCGTTGGCTTTCGCACGCTGAATAGCTTTTTCAATAAGCTCTTCTGTCCGCCTTTCAAGCGCCCTCCCGACTTCTTCAGCAACACTCGATATGGCGTTTTCTTTATCAAGCTCTTTCACAACTTTCCGTATGTTTGATTTAACAATTAGGGTCATTTTATTTATATCCAAATTTTTTATTGCAATCTTTATGGTCCATTATATCCAGAATGAAAGCCAAGATTTCAATTTTACTTTAACTTCTTTCATATTTCCATACCTTCAGCAATAGCCTTCCTTAATTTTGGACTCGGGTTATGTACCCATGTAATCCCTTTCATTCCGACAAGGATTTTATTACTATTTTCTAAATATTGAAGAATGAGCATCAAGGTGTTATGATTTACCTTGCGGGGAAGTTCTCTTTTGAGTTCAGCCACTTTCATAACACTTCCTCCCATTTTTTTTAGAGTCTCTTCTACCATAATAACCGTATTAAGATTAGGCCAGTGTTCCTTATCTTTTATTTGTAACATTTTTGTAAGTTTTTGATATTTTATTATAATTATTATATATAAACGTGTATATAAACTTTCCTACTCCAAATCAACCTCTTTCGCGATTTTTTTAATTCCATCTATTGCAATTTGAAAAAACTCACTCGGCTCAATGCCAAGTTTTTCCGCTTCGCGGATGACCTCCCGGTTTATTTTTGAAGCGAAAGTTGAATCTTTGAATTTCTTTTTAACACCCTTAGGTTTCATTCCTTCCATCTTGTTGGGACGCATTAAAGCATACGCGTGTATAAGTCCGGTAATTGTTTCG
Source organism: Candidatus Woesearchaeota archaeon (assembly GCA_964503975.1). GTDB lineage: Archaea > Nanobdellota > Nanobdellia > Pacearchaeales > GW2011-AR1 > ASMP01. Next base: position 17,835 of record CAZDCI010000014.1, on the reverse strand, counting down.
CTTGCTGCAAGTGCGTGCTGGATTTTCTCGGTGCGTTTTTTATCTGCCAAATGAGGTAGCTCTTCAAACCCATAACCATGACTTAACACTATGCCGATAAACTCGTCATCAAATCTAGCCTCGCGAAGAATTTCAGGAGCTTTTGTTAAATGAGTTTCAACCTTGTCTTTAGTTACGCCCCAATCAACATCATGCAAAAGTCCGAGCATTGCCCAATACTCTTGCTCTTCTTCACTTTTCCCGAGTTTTTTGGCAAGCTCACGCATGACCGCTTCTGATTCAAGATAATGGTTTATATCTGCTTTGTCAGAGTTGTATTTTTTGATAAGTCCCAAAGCCTGCTCACGTGTTATAGGTAGTTTGTAGTTTGTCATTTTAGATTAAGCTATTTTTCCGGCTTCATGAAAGGAAACATTATGACATCTCTGATTGAATTGTTGTCTGCAAGGAGCATTGCCAGTCTGTCTATTCCTACGCCAAGTCCAGATGTGGGAGGCATTCCTATTTCCAAGGCAGTCAAAAAATCCCTGTCCATTGGCTGGGCTTCCAGGTCTCCTTTTTTATATTTTTTCTCCGCAAACTTCCAGTAATTTCTTAAAACCTCAGGATTGTTTTGCTCGCTGTACGATAAACCGAGCTCCATCCCGTTTACTATAAGTTCAAAAGAATCTACAAAAAATTCTTTTTTCTCGGCTGTCTTTGCCAGTCCCGCAGCTTCAACAGGATAGTCATGGACAAGCGTAGGCTGAATTATATTTGGTTGCACTTTTTCTTCAAATATAGCAATCATAACCTCTCCAATAGTATCACACCCGGTAGTGTCAACTTCAAGTTTTTTAGCAAGTGTGTGAGCTTCCTGAAAGTTTTCAACTTTTGAAAAATCCGCTTTAGTTTCTTTTTTTATGGCATCCAAAAACTTAATTCTTTTCCAGGGAGTTTTGAAATCTACTTTTCTACCGTTAATTTCTATTTTTGTTTTTCCGTGAACTTTTTTAACTACATACTCTATAAGGTTTTCAGCAAAACTCATATTTTTCTTGTAATCAGCATATGCCCACATAGTTTCAACCTGTGTGAATTCCGGATTGTGCGTCCGGTCTATTCCTTCATTCCTGAAATCAGAAGAAAATTCAAATATCTTTTCATACCCGCCGACAATAAGTCTTTTCAGATAAAGCTCGTTAGATATTCTAAGATAAACTTTCATTTTCAAAGCATGCAGTTTAGTTTCAAAAGGTCTTGCACTTGCCCCGCCGTAAATTGGCTGAAGAATTGGTGTTTGAACCTCACGGAAACCTTCAGATTTCATGAACTCTCTTACCGCTTCAAAAATTTTTCTCCGCGCTTCAAACACTTCTTTAATCTCAGGATTCATTATTAAATCAAGATATCTTTTTCTGTAACGTTCTTCTTTATCCTGCAGGCCGTGCCATTTTGAAGGCAAAGGAAGCAAGGATTTAGTCAGCAATTTTAAATCCTTAACAAGAATTGATTTTTCACCAGTTTTTGTTTTGAAAATTTTTCCTTCAACACCTATGATGTCTCCTGCATCCAGGTAATTATTTAGAAGGTCTATATGTTTTTTTGAGGTTTTTCCCTTCCCGCTTTGAAAAACCAACTGGATATCTCCTGTAAAGTCCCTCAAATCAGAAAAGTTAATCTTCCCGAACTCACGTTTAGTCATCATTCTTCCTGCAGTCTTAACCTTTTTCCCCAACTTTGCTTTAAGACACTCTTCAATGCTGTGTTTCTTGTCAAACTCCGCGGGGTAAGGATTTATACCTTTCTCCCTAAGCTCTTCAATTTTCCTTTCGCGTTCTTTTATTATTTGTTCTTCTCTGGACATTTTATTATATATGCAAGATTTTGAAATTTTTAAAGTCTTGGAATCTTTCTTGTTTAACTTCTACGTTGCGAATTTGTGAGTGCTTAGGACCTGTTTTACATATTTCAATCATTTTATTGACATCATTTGAATTTCCTTCAAGAAAAACCTCAATCCTGCCATCTTCAAGATTTCTCACGAAGCCTTTGACACCGTAACGCTCCGCGTTTTGTTTGATGAATCCGCGAAAAAACACCCCCTGCACTGTTCCATCAATGTAAACCCTGACTGACTTTTTCATATTTTAATAAATAAGAAACGCTTTATTAAGTTTTATCTGATAAAACTTAAAGCTTTTTTAGGTGCTCACAACCCAAAAGTCTTTTCAAACTCTTTCATTTCAAGATATTTAAATAAGAATTCCTGTCCGGTTTTTGTTATTTGTATCTCGGAATCTTTTTTCTTTTCATTCTTGCTTTTTTTACTTCCGATTTTATTCCCTTCTTCAGAATCAGATGAAGAATCATAATTTGAAATGAGGTCTTTTTTTTCAAGCTCTTCCAAATAAGATTTCATTTGCTTATGGGACAAGTTGGCTTTGTACATTAAATGCGTGGGTTTAATGCTTCCGTTTCTTTCCCGGATTATCGCCAGCATGTCTGAGATTATTTCCATACGACTTCTTTTTCTTGCCATATTTTCTTATCCTTATGATTAATCCTAATAAAACAACATAGCTTATTAATTCTACTATGTTTCCCGCAACATGCAAAACCCCTATTTCCGAGAACAAGAATAAAATTTGGCTAAAGGCTAAAACTCCAAACGCCAGCACCAAAATTTTAGTGTTAAAGAATTTGTTTTTTTCATATACATTATAGTATTTTGTTGTAATCATGACTAAAATAAACAAAGCAGTTAAATGGAAAAGATAAGCCACTTCATTTATCAGCAGCAAGGATATTACAATAAAATAAGCTCCGATTACATAATCCCACATGGATTTTTTCTCACGCGGCAGTCTGTAAATTATATAAATTCCCGCCAGAGTCAAAAATCTTTGAAAGAAAAATCCTGCGTAATAAAAAATATCTACCGAACTGAGTGCCTGAGAAGCAACTATTGCGGAACCTATCTGCTGGCTTGGACCGAAATCATAATACAAAACCAAACGCGTCAAAACACCCGCGAGCTGAGCCAAAGCAATCAAACCAAAACCAATCCCAAGATAAAGAAAGCTTCTTTTTTCTTTGTCAAGCTTGTAATTTTTTATAGAAAGAAACGAAAATATAATCAAAACAATAACGCTAAAAGCTTCAATTAAAATATCTTTACCCAAAAACCAGTCAGGAGTAGGAACTATCTTAACCATCAAATAAAAAACCTTATTTTTGTTTAAAAAGCTTGTGGAATAATACTCTATATATTCGTTCTTTACTAAGTTTTCATAATCACTTTAAAAAGAAAAATCCTTGTTTTATCACCTCAGAAGAAAACTCTATTCAACCATCAACCTCCCTGTAATCTCACAGGGAGCACATACTCATTAAATCTTAAAAAAGAAATGAAAGAAAAATTGTTTCTTGAAGAAGGCATATCAGAGGAAGTAAAATATGAAGTTAAACTTCTTTATGAAATAGGTGTTGAAATCGATGACATAGAGTATCTTTTAAAAGTGAAGTCTCAAAGCTAAATTTTGGTTTAAATTCCCCTTAAATCCAGCTCGTGATTAACGATAACTACGGCTTGGCTTGCAAAATAAGTTTCATTTCCTATTGAAACAGGCCTGTAATTTTTCCTAAGCCTTTTAAGTTCTTTTTTGGGAAATCCTTCATGGTCTCCGAGAACGAAAACACAGTTTTTTGAAATTTCCATTTCCTTGATGTTTTCCCCTCTTTCATCTAAAATATATATTTCCTTGTTTTTTTCAAGTTCACCGAGAACATCTCCAAGACTTTTTTTCTCAATCCAGCACCCAGGAAGAACCTCTGTTTTTTTACCCTCCTTGTATTTGTAAAGAATTTTTTTAAGAAGATTCCCGATATCCTTTTTGCTAAGTTGTGTCTCAGGAACTATTGAAAGCTCAATGTGTTTAGGAGGATTAGGCATTCCGTAAAAAACCAGATGAAGCTTAACATTTTTTCTGAGTTTGTTAGATAAAAAGAAAGCGTGGATTATCACATGTAAGGCAATATCCATTCTTCCGGCTTTCATTAAGTCTCCTTTTAGCGCTTTTCCCGAAGTTTGTGCGGTGCTTGAAAAGTAAACGAAGTGTCTCATCTTCCAATAGGCTGCAAAACAAATTTAGCTCTGGCGAATATTTTTCCTTCAGCCGTAACCTTGTAAACACCTATAAACCCGTCTCCACTGAAAGCACAAAACTTTCCTTTAATTTTTTTGCTCGCTTTCTCATCTTTAAGCCAGTCGTAAAATATTGGAGAGCCGTGAAGCGCTTTGTCCACAAACTCAGATTTTATTTGCAAAGAAGGATAAAGCTCAGAGATAATTTCTCCAGGGATTATCATCTTTCTTAAAAGTTCATCGTTGCCTTTTTTATATTCTTCAACCGCTTTTTCAAAATCAAACATGTTCACACTAGGGTATTTTTCATCCAGTTCCTTGAATATCCCCGCTCGCACGCGGCGAAGTTCAAGCATATGTGCTCCTGTTTTAAGCTCTTGTCCGAGATCGTGTGTAAGTTTTCTTATGTAAGTTCCTCCTTCACACTCCACACGGAAAAGAATATCTTTGTCTTCTTTTTCCAATAATTCAAAATTTTTAATCTCACGCTCTCTTTCAGCACGTTTAACTCTTGACTTAACAGGGGGCAACTGGCTTATCACTCCTGTGAACGCTTCTTTTACGGCCTCTTCAACTTTTTCCAAGCTAACAGATTTATGGAATCTCATAATTCCAACATACTCTTTGTCTTCGCCAAGAAAAAATCCAGTAAGCTTACACCCACGATTCAAAGCTACAGGAAGTACTCCGGTAACCTTAGGATCAAGCGTTCCAAAATGAGAAGTTTTGCGCAAATTCAATACTCTCTTAACAAAGTTAGAAGTGTCAAAACTTGTCGGACCGCTTGGCTTGTCAATGTTTATTATACCAAATTCCAATAATTCTTCCGTTGTTTTATTGGCCTTTATTTCTCTTAAATTCAATTTTTCATTGTAAACCTCCCTTATTTGCTCTATAAGTTTGAGAAGATTTTCTCCTTCTTCAGTTATAGAAATTATGAAAGGATTTCTATTTATACCTTTCCCTTTAAATCTGATAAAATTTGAATATTTTTTTTTCTTAAATTTTTATATGTACCGAATAGTGATTATAGACAAGGTTTTTAACTTTAACTCTTCTTAATTTTTTATGAAAGAAAAAGCTTTGAAACAATTAAAAGAAATAGAAAAACATTCAGATTTGGCTAAAGAAAAAGGGATGCGGCTTGCTGCTGAGGATTGGGAAACGGACTTTCAAACTCTTATAGCAATAATTCTTTCAGCAAGAACCCTTGACGAGACAACGATAAGAGTGTGTAAAGAGCTTTTTAGAAAATTCCCAAACGCTGAAACCCTTTCAAAAGCTTCACTAAAAGAAGTTGAAGAGATTATTTTGCCGATAAATTTTTATCAGAACAAAGCAAAATATGTTATTGCGTGCGCTAATAAGATTATGGAAAAACACAACGGAAATGTTCCTCATAGTTTTGATAAGCTTGTTGAATTGCCTGGTGTTGGGAGAAAAACCGCGAATGTTTTTTTAGCCAAAAAAGGAAAAGATGAAATTGGAGTGGATACTCATCTGAGTTATATTTCAAGATATTTGGGCTGGACAAAAAATAAAACGCAGGAGAAAATTGAACAAGATTTAAAAGCATTATTCCCAAGAGAACACTGGAAAAAATTAAACCCTACTTTAGTCAGATTCGGAAAAATACATACCAACAGATTGAATAAAAATGAAATTCTCGATAGAATAAAAGAGATTGGATGAAGTTTTTTATCTGCCATTTTCCACTTTCTACAAGCAAAAGATGTTAACAGATAATAGAGAGATTCCAAAAATTTTATATTGACATGTAGCGAGCGGTGTAATATGGAAAAAGTGATATCTGTTGTTAATGAGCTCAAAGAGTCAGAAATAAAAGATATTGTAGACTCTCGCATGAAAGAATTTGAACTGGTTGGAGATAATGAAAAGGAAATTTTCCGTGAGTTATGCTTTTGCATTCTCACTGCGGGAACAAGTGCTGAACTTGGAATTAAAACAATAGAACATCTAGGCGAGACGATATTTGAAGGGAGATTTGAAGACATTCAGAAAAAATTAAAAGAGGTTTATAGATTCCATACAATTCGTGCAAGATATATTCATGAAGCCAGAGAGAGTTTTAATCAGATAGATTTAAACTCTGAAAATGTCAGAGAGGAATTAGTGAAAAATATTAAAGGATTGGGAATGAAAGAAGCTTCACACTTTTTGCGAAATATTGGTTTCAAAGATTATGCAATTATTGATTTTCACATAATAGATTTTTTAGTTAGGCAAGATTTGATTGAAAAACCTAAATCCCTGAACAGGAAAAAATATCTTGAAATTGAAAACATTTTAAGGAATCTTGCTGAAAAGACAGACTTACCTCTCGGAGAGCTTGATTTGTATCTTTGGTATCTAGAAACAGGGAAAGTTTTGAAGTGATTGGTTTTAAAAATTATTTCTGCAATGCTTTTCTTTTTTGACGTTTAGGCTTTTTTGATTTCGCCTGTTTGGTTTGGTGTTTAGCTTTTTTTGCCTGTTGTTTTTTAAGCTCTTTTCCCGCCTCAACAACAGCCTTCTTTTTCTCTTCTTCCTCTTTCTTTTCTTCTTTTGTTTTTTCTTCAAGAGTTTCCTTATCAGCTTTTCTTCCTGCAGCAGCCTCCTTAAGCTTTTCAGTGGCGGTTTTTTTCTGCTCCATAATTTCTTTAGCTTTAACCTCGCGCTTCCCAATTCTTTTCTCTTTGAATTTGTATTTTTCAGGTAAATCAATGAGTTCAACCTTCACAGTTCCATCTTTGTTTTTCACTGCTTTGACACTTATCTTGAAAGGAGGGTTTTTTATACCCCTGCTCCACAAGAATTCATTGAGGTATTTGTCTAACCTGACTTTTTTCAAATCTCTATCGTAAACTTTCATATGCCTTACAATATATTCTTTCACGGTTTTTACTGCCTTAGGAGTCCTTTTGTATCTTGCAGTTCGCCTGAATTTTCTTCTAAGAGGAATTACAAACTCTTTTTCATCCTTTTCAGTTTTAGCTTTTCCTGTTTCAGGTTTTGCCTGTTTTCCCTTTACCTTAGTCCGAGTTTTTTGTTCAGCCATTTTATATTGTTTTTTTGTTGGTTTGATCTAAAACTTTTGAAAAATTTTATTAACCGAAATGTGATTTTTTTTGTTTTCTTGGTTTAATATGTAACTTTGTTCTTCTCCATGATCTTCTGTGTTTGGTCATAGCTGAAGGATGAACTCTTTTTCCGGTTCCGTACTTTTTAAGCACAGTCCAAAAAGGAGCCCATTTAGTCTTCCTATTTTCTTTTGCAAGCCTCTCTTTCTTCTTTTTATTCTTAATTCCCATTTTCTTCTTTTAGTTTTAATTCAAGTCCTAAGTCTTTAAGCTCTCTTTCCCCTTCTTCTACATCCTCAGCTTTCCCGATTATATGTGGAGACCTTAAATAAGTTTTATCTGAATTCACAAACATCTGAAATATTGCCCCTTCCACACCGTACAAACACAATTCGGTTTCTCCCTGAAGCCTTTTCACATTAAGAGGATCTCCCAATACATCTCTGTATGGAGAATCTAATTGAACATTATGGTACTTTCTCAGAATCATTCCCTCATTCATTTTATCTCCTCCAGGAATTTTTTCCCTTTATCTGTGAGTGTTCTTCCTGAACGTTTGCCTTTGGCTTTTGTCTTTTTTATTTCAGTAAATCCTGCTTTGTCTGATTGCTGTAAAATTGTACGGATAATTTTTCCGCTTGCCCTTCTAAATCTTTCAGGTTTGTATCCCCTGTTCTTTTTCCCACCGTATTTTGTCCTCAAACGGTTAACTCCAACTGTCTTTTGTCTGTAGATGTTTCTTAAAATGCTTGCCGCCCTCTTATACCAAAAATCTTCGTCCCTAATAGGCCTTTTTCTTGAAGCCCCTGATTTAACAAACATCACCCATTCAGGTGCTTTGAATTCAGGAATTTTTTTAAGCGCTTCAGCTAGCTTGAGATTGTATTCCTGAGCAGACAAATCATATACAGGATTTTTTATTGTAACTTCTTGTTTCATTTTTAATCTTTTTGAAAAAGATTAGACAAAACCAATCTCTTTCCTGATTTTAATCTTTTCCCAAGTTCTAGTTTGATCTAAAACCTCAAAAAACCAAAGCGTTTTTTGGGCCAGAGAACCTTGTTCTCTGGGTTTTTGAAAGTTTTACAGGCATCCCTTTCGGAATTAGAACCCTTTGCGGGTTAACCTATCTTTAAAGAATAAAATTGGTTTATAAATTTAACTAACTATTTTTGCGCGGATTTTTATGCAGAAACTTGATGGCGTTCTTGCCAAGGAGATTTTTTACACTCTTTTCTTTCTTTAAGGAACTGACTCACCCCTATCTCCCCTATTCTTACCTTATGGGCTGCAATTTCAATGTCATGAAGAGAGATACCTTTTTTCTCAGCATCAGGGATAATACGTGCATCTATTTCAGCAAGTGCTTCTTCAAGTTTTCCCGAAGGTGTTTTTGAAATTATTTCAGGGTTGAAAGAATACACATCTCCTGTTAAATATAAAGCGTGTTTGCCTTTAGAAGTAACCTCAACTCTTACATGCCCGTCGTCATACAAGACATTATCTGGTATGTCTTCATAATCCATATTTTTTATATGGGTTTTTTCTTTTAAAATTTTATTGCTTTTGATAACAGTGTTTTCACTCGACAGGCTTCCGCCACTTCTTTATGAAGATTGAAAAACCAAGTGTTTTTGAGGTGTAATTTTTTCCCAACTTTTCCAAAATTTCTTCAGCATACCTTTTGACTTTTTCTTTGTCATGTCCTGCACTCTTCAAAACTTTCACCTTCATATTCGTGTGCTTTTTGAAATGGTTCTTTAGAGTAAGGATAAAATTATCTGTTATCCCCTGCTTTCCTAACTGAATCTGTCCTTGTGTCATTTTTTCTCTCCGTCTTCAAGATTTCTTTCAAACTTTAAAATATCTTCTTTTTTAATTTTAAGTGTTTTCTTTTTTCTAACTTTCCAGGTTCCTGGCTTGTAACCGCGAGGTTTTAAGATGTTTTTTCCAGTAAAAATATCTACGGAAACACCTGATTTATTATCTCTCCAGTCCTGGCTGTGTTTCGCTACTGCAACTGCAGCTTCATAAATTTCTTTTTTGTTTGGATTTAAATTTTCCATAACTCCAAACGGACTTCCTGGCTTTGAAGTATGAACAATTATATTTTCTTTTCCTTCATACTCTCTCATTAATTCATCATTTCCTTTTTCGTCTTTTCCAAGAATTACTCCAGGTCCTTTTTCAAGTTCAATCTTTCTGTAATTTTTAACCATAAGAGTTTTTAGAAACGTTTATTAAATAAAGTTTTGTTTTTTGGATATGCCGCACGGATATCATGGAGTTTTGCACTTGTTAAAAAACAGAGAGCTGAATGAGCTTTATGCAAGCGAGTCAATAAAAACTTTTGCAATAGTACTCACAGGAATCTTCATTCCTATATATTTCTATCAACTGGGATACAGCTTTAAAGCGATTTTTTTATTTTTTGCTTTGTGGAGTTTTTTTAATCTTTTAAGTGTGTTTCCTTCAGCTAAGATAGCTTCCAGATATGGTCTGAAACACTCTATATTATTCAGCATACCTTTTCTGATTATATTTTTCCTGTTGTTGTATTCTCTTGAAAGCTTCAACTGGCCTTTGTGGGTGATGGCTTTGTCGGGAGGAATATACTCTTCACTTTACTGGGTGGCGTACCACACTGATTTCACAAGGTCAAGTAAACGAAAGTCAAGAGGCTCACAGGTAGGGTTATCAAAGATTTTAATCTCTGGCGCGGGAGCTGCCGCGCCCATTATAGGAGGATTGATCCTTTCTTTTTTCGGATTCCACATACTTTTTTTAATTGCTTTGGTTTTGCTCTTCGTTTCAGCCCTCCCTCTGTTTATGTCTAAAGAAATTCACGAGCCCGCAAGTTTTTCTTTTTCAGGATTTTTCAAAGGACACAAGCTGAAAGACATTATTGCATATATGGGCCTTGGAATAGAAACCAGGATAGGGACGGTAGTCTGGCCGCTTTTCATATTCTTATTCATTCTGGGAGAGAAGTATCTTTCCCTTGGAGCAGTCTCTTCAGTGGCTTTTTCTTTTTCTTTAATTTCTACAATAGTCATTGCCAAAGTTTCAGATATACACAGGAGAAAGGTTTTGAGGTTTGGGAGCGTTACAAATGCTTTGATTTGGGTAGGAAAGTCTTTCATTGTGACACCTTTACAGGTTTTTATTGCAGATGCAGCACAAGGAATTAGCAGAACGTCAATTCACATACCTTTTGATGCTCTGAATTACGATAAGGCAAAAAAAGGAGATAGAATTAAAAAAATACTTGAACGCGAAGTTTATATAAAAATAGGCGCAACCCTCTTCATGGTTTTGTTGGCTTTCACAATTGATTCTTTCGTGAATGTGTTCAGATTCGGCGGAAGCATTTCCAGCCTAATGCAGTTTTTCTTTTAACCAACCATCAACAATTTTCAAAGCTTTTTTTTGATTTGGCCATTCAATTATTTTTCTTGCTTGGCTGTAAGATGCCCATTTGTAATCAGAGTGCTCTTTTTCTCCGAACCTGATTTTGCCGTTTTTGGGTTTTTTGACTTCAGCGGCGAATAAATGAAAGGTTTGCCCTTTTATTCCCGGACGGTCAGGAAACTCTCTGGGATATTTGTACTTCCCTTTAAAATTAAATCCTTTTATTTTTACTTTCCCTTTTTCTTTCAAAGGTTTCAACCCAGTTTCTTCAAAAACTTCACGTCTAACAGTTTGTTTTTTGCTTTCAAACTTTCTTCTTCCACCTTTTGGAAACTCCCATCCAACCCAGTGAAGTTTACGTTTGAGTAAAAGATATCTGATACCTTTCTGAGTTTTTGCATAAACCACAATAAAAACAGCTTTCCTGTAAACCATTTTACTTCTTTTTAATTTTTTCTTCAGATTCAGAGATCCATTTAGAAGCTAGTATAATAACAATGACCGCAACTATTGTGATGATTATAGCGCTTATGAGTTTCCCTTGAAAGGGTGTAAGTGAGGTGACTTTTTCAATAAGGTATTCATTTATCACATCACGCCAGGCCAGAGCCGTTATAAAACCAAACGCAGCAACTATTGCGGTTGCAAAAGCTTTCCTGAATTCATAGTTAAATTTTTTTATTTTTTTCTTTACCATTTGAGACCACGCCACTGATCTAAAGTAGATTTTAACTCTGGATGGGTTTTTGCATATTCTCTTAGTGTTTCACCTTTCATCATAGCGTCTACCGCTTGTCTGGCGGCCATAGCACCTTTTTGGGTTCCTAATTTGTTTCCATGTATGCCACCTCCCATTTGCAGTACCAAATCATTTCCAAGATGCTCCATAAGGAAAGGAACATGTCCGGGATGCAATCCTCCTGAAGAAACTCCAAGCGTGGGTTTTATGTGTCTCCATCTTTGCTCCAAACGTTTTTTGGTTTCTTTAACCTTTTTTTGTTCTATGTCTTCTTTGAGTTCTTTTATTGTTCTTATGTCTCCTTCAAGCTTTCCAATTCCGGTGCCAATATGTATCTGATCAACCCCTATCAAACGAGCAAAGTCCGCGATAACCATCATACTGACTCCCTGATCAGGATTCCTGTCCATTGCGGCGTGCATTGCTCTATGAGCATGAATTGCCATCTTGAAGTTTTGCTGTCTGAGGGTCTGAAGCGCCGCCCATCCTGTTGTGACTATGTCTGTCATTATATATTTGCTTCCCATGTCTTGTGCTAATTGCGTTCGGCGAATCATCTCTTCGGTTTCTGCAGTCACGTTTACAAGATACCCTTTTCTTTCTCCGGTTTCTGATTGTGCTTTGTCAGCCATCTCCAGCGTTTTTGCAAGACGCCTTTCAAAAGTGTTGAATTTTTGAGAACTTAGATTTTCATCATCCTTAACCAAATCACACCCCCCTATCCAGGAATCATAAGCAGACTGGGCGTGGTCTTTAGTAACCAATCCTAGTTTAGGTTTAATTATTGTTCCAACTAAAGGACGCTTTTTCACTTTCATCATTCTCCTGACGCCTTTGATTCCGTATCTTGGTCCTTTGAAACCTTTCAATATAGACTTTGGAAAACTTACATCTTCCAGTCTTATCGATTTGACAGCTTTCATTCCCAAAATGTTTCCTGCGATGCTTGCCAAGATGTTTGGGACATTTCCAGGTTCAAATAATTCTTTAGGGTAAGCAACTTTAATCCAGTCTCCCTGAATTGAGAAAACTTTTGCACGAAGTCTCTTAACATAATCCTTTGTCGTTCCGGTTTCTGTCCAAGTCCCCACGCTTGATTCCAAAGCAACAGTGTTCGCAGCTTTCCTAAAGTGTTTACGGCTTTTAGGTTTAATCTTAATCAGGCTGATAAGGTCGTCTTTAGGTTTATAATTTAAATCTATGAATTCATATTTTTCTTTCTTGCTTCTGCCATAAGATTTTCTTTTAGTACTTTTCTTTTTTTTAGAAATTTTCTTCTTTTTACGCGGCATTTTTTTAACCTCTTTTCAAATCTTTTTCAAATTGTATCCGGTTTCAGTATCTTCAATAAGATATCCAAGCTTTTTAACTCTTTCTCGTAATTCATCAGATTTTTCCCATTTTTTATCGTGCCTATAAGATTCCCTCTTTTCTGCGAGTTCTTTAACTTTTTTTGGAATTTTTACTTTTTTAACAGAAGTGGGTTTGTCTAAATCCAACCCAAAAACTTTGTCAAACCACAAAACAAGCTCATATTTTTCCGAACCCTTAAGTCTACCCTCTCTTAAAATTTCCCACATGTAACTTAACGCACGAGGCACATTTAAATCATCGTTGAGGAAGGTCAAAAATTGATTTTTTGCCGAAGCAATGTTCTTCTTATTTTTCTTTTTAGTTTTGTCAAGTTTTGAAATTATTTCTCTGAGTCTCTCTAAGGAGTTTTTTGTGTTGTCCAGAGCCTGAAGAGTGAAACTTAACGGCCTGCGGTAGTGTGCTGAAAAAAAGAAATATTTTAAATCCAGAGGAGTGTAACCTTTTTCTTCAAGTTCTGACAAAGTGTAAAGTCCGCCTTTAGATTTTGAAACTTTTTTTCCTTTGGATAAAAGCCAAGCGCTGTGCAACCAGTATTTAACCCAGGGTTTTTCCCCAAATGCTGCTTCGCTTTGAGCTATTTCATTAGTATGATGAACAGGAATGTGTTCTTGCCCTCCTGTATGTATATCAAATCTTTTTCCTAAATACTTTGAAGCCATGGCACTACATTCCAGATGCCATCCAGGAAATCCTTTTCCCCAGGGAGAACCCCATTCCTGAAGGCGTTTTCCTTCGGAAGACGAAGAAAACTTCCACAAAGCAAAATCCGTTTTATTTTTCTTTCCTTTAACATCAACCCTTTTCCCTGCTTTTAATTCTCTAGGTTTTAGGTTCGCAAGCTTCCCGTAATCTTTGAGTTTTGAGGTGTCAAAATAGATGCCGTCTTTAGTCTTGTAGGTGAATCCTTTCTTTTCTAAGCTTTTCACGAGTTCAATTTGTTCTTCAATATGTTCGGTTGCTTTTGGCCATTTATCTGCAGGAAGAATTTTGAGTTTTTTCAAATCTTTTTTAAAAACGCTTAAGTAAAAATTTGAAATTTCTTTCGGAGTTTTTCTCTCTTTTTTTGCCGCCCGCTCAATCTTGTCTTCCCCAGTATCTCTATCGGAAGTTAAGTGCCCAACGTCAGTAACATTCATTACGTGTCTTATCTTGTAGCCATTAGCCAAAAGAACTCTTTTCAAAATGTCCCAGCTAACATAGCTTCTTAAATTCCCTATGTGCTGATACCAATAAACTGTAGGACCACACGTGTAAACGCCGACAGACTTATTTTTAAGAGGTTTAAAGACCTCTTTTTTGCGATTTAAAGTGTTATAAAGTTTCAACTTATTTTCAGCCATAAATATTCAAAGAAAAATGAATTTAAAAAAATACTTATTTTATCGTCACGAAGATTTGTGCGGAAGAATATGGAGATTCTGTACCCCCCATTGTTTTTGTAACAGCCAATTTATATACTATTGTACATAAAGGCGTGGTTTCAGGAACATCAAATTTAACAAGTTGAGGAATTTCTAAGGTGTCTCCAGCTCCAAGGTTAAAACTTCCAGAGCTTGCTATAAGCATTTGATTTGCTTCCGATTTAGAAAAATCTCCACACCTAGAGATGTCGTTTGCAGAAACATCATATGTGAACAATGCAGATTTCATATTTTCATCATTTCTCACAGAAAAAGCAAAACCTTTCGGAGTGTCTCCGCGCTCAAGAGTCAATTCTCTTGATGCAGGATAAACTACAAGGTTTCCTTCAGAAGCAAACAATTCATTTATTTGATTTTGCAAAGCAGAATCAATTTGATCCACGGCATCTGTTCCAGTGCTGAAAACAGTTCTGACTAAAACCAGTCCAAGAACCAAAACCGTGACAAGCAAGACAATAGTTACAATCGTGCCGACAGACATTTCCATCGCAGCCTTTTTACCTTTCGTCATTTTATATTGCAGGGAAACCTGTGTTTAATCCAGAAGATACAGAATAAAAGAAAAGCACTATTGAAAGAACCAACAATATTGCACTGATAATTATCCCTATCGTGCTGAGTTTTTTACCTTTCTCAGATTTACCTTTTTTTGCCTGACGCAAACCAATGATTCCAAGAACCAAACCAGCAAGAGGCGTGAAGAAAGCAAAAACTATGCTTAGTATTCCTAAAAGATAACTTACAGATGCGTTGTCTATTTTAACCATGTCAAGTAGCCTCTTTTATCTATCTGAGATAATGAACTTTGTTTTATAAACTTTTTTGATTTCTTAATTCACAAGCGTTTACGTGAATTATTAAAAATCATTTTAGGATCTTCCTTAATTCTTTTAAATCGTTTTGAATTCGTCTTTTAAATTTTATTTGTTGTTTTCTTAGGGCTTTTTTATTTTTGGTTTTTCCCAATTTAGTTTTTCTTTTAAGGGATTTTTCACTTTTTTCTAATCCTTTCCCTAATTTTTTTATGTCTTTATCAATCCTTTCAACAAACCAAAAAAGTTCATCACGCACTCTATGTCCTACAATCATCCCCATACCAAAAGGAACAAGAATAAGAGGATAGTAAAAGAAACCGATGAGTATAATAAAATAACCTGTAATGTTGTGATGAATTCTTGCTTTTCTAAGAATTAACTTTATGTGCCTATCCTCTTCCCGTTTCCCGGGAATGCTTTTTGAAACCCTTGCTCAAATATTGTCTAGAGAATATCCGACAAGAAAAGAAAGGATTATCGTCAGCGCTTCTTCAACTGCCATTTTAATTCAAACATATTTTAGTTTATATTATTTCTTGTTATCACATTAAAAAGAATAAAGAATTTTATATATTAATTTTCCTTCAATTGATAATGGAGATAACTCCCGGAATTGCCGAAATAGTGGGAATTTATATTGGAGACGGGCACATTTATAGAAATGGGAATAAATTTCAAATAGGTTTTACCGGAAGTCCAAGAACAGATGTAGAGCTTTTTGAACATCTCCAAAAACTGATTAAAGAAGAATGGGGAAAAGAAACAAATTTTAGTGTAAAAAGAAAAGGATTGAGAATGAGATTTAGGTCAAAAAAGATTACTGGTTTTTTAATAAACGATCTAAATTTGTGCTATGGAGAAGGGAAATGCGAAAGGGTTAAAATTCCAGAAAAGATATGTAGGAATTGGATTTTGGCAAAACACACAATAAGAGGGATAATGGATACAGACGGAACGGTTTTTGTTTCTAAAAAACCAAGGGTGGAAAAATATCCTGTAATGGAAATAACAACAGTAAGTTCAGAGTTAGCAAATCAGTTGAAAAGAATTTTGTCAGAAAGAAATTTTAGACTAGGAAAAATAAGAAAATTTGTAAAAGAAGGATCAAGACCTTCTTATAGAGTTGCGCTTTATGGGAAGAAAAATATTGTAAAATGGCTAGATGAGATAGGATTTTCAAACAAATACAAATTGGACAGGGCCAAAGAATATGTCAAGATTTAAATGGGTAGGGAGGGAATCGAACCCCCGACGCCATGAGCTTCAGTTTCACATCATCTAGCTGAATGCTAAAATAACCATGTGCTCTCCCACTGAGCTACCTACCCATGTGCTAGCGGGAATTGGCTCAAACGCTTCCAGAAAAATTAAGAGATTTACTTTTTTAAAGTTGTTGATTTGAATTCACGCATTTAAATATTTAAAATTATTTTATCTCCAATTTCAAAACCATACATCTCGGAAAGATTCCCATTTGTTTCTAAAACATAAAGTATTTCTTTTTCAGGAGAATAAATTTCACAAGACTCTCCTGTTTTATCAAGACAAGGTTGAATGTTTTCTTCAAACCCAACAATTTCTAACTTTTCATCAATCCAAATTATGTCTATGGGAAAACTCATATCTTTCATCCAAAAACCAGGAATTAATGGCTTTTGATAAACAAACAACATACCCTCATTTTCAGCCAAAAAACTTGTTTGGCTCAAGCCAATATGTTTTTCTTCAAGTGTTTCAGCCAGAGTCACCGAAAAGCATTTCTCGGTTTCAATGCAAACCCTTTCAGTTTGGGTGTCTTGACCGACAAAAACCAAAGTCAAGATAATTAGTATAAAAATTACTCCTGAGATAAAATATCTTTTTTTCATATAGAATATTAGAAAGATTAACTAAAAAATGTTTGTAAGCCGGGAATAGGCCAGCTTTTGTCTTTCCCTGTAATCAGACGGAAAGTGTTGACATTCCACTATGCAGCATGTTTCTTAATGAAACTTCTTTGCACCGGTTGAGTTGGCCGTTTCATCATATCTTCCGCTTCTCAGTTCATCTCATGAATCACTACTCCACGAAAGCTGTATCGTTTCTGTTCCAGAGCTTTCCTTCACAGGAATTCTCTTTTTAGAGAACAACCTTTTATGGTGGCCGGACCTTCCTCAGAACTCGATGTTGTTTCATTTTCAACACCCGACAACTTAATGTCCGAGTCCCGAAAGTCAACTACCCGACTTACAAAAATATGAGAAAATATGAGTTTTTAAGTGTTGTGTTTAACCCATAATAATGCTTAAATCATTCAATATATTTGTTTTGCTATGGAAGAAGATAGGAAGTACTTTGAAACATATCCTTGGATAAGAGATTCAATTGAATCTACAAGAAAAGCTGCTTTAGAGCTCAAAGCACTGAATATTGCTATGGGTATAGAGAGGATCCTAGAAATGAAGGAATTAAGAGAGTTAGGTGTGAAAACCCACATGGTTGTTTACGATACAAGAAATCCATAAATTTCTTTATAATTTTTTATTAGTTTAATATATTCTTTATCATATTTGTTATAAAACATATTTCTTAATATACACTTTCTAAAATATATATTTTAGTATTCACATAAAACCAAATTTTCAATCATAAAGTAACAGAAACTCACATCTGTGAGGAAGCACATTAAATGAGGCTTTTAGTAGTCATAAGCTGAAATTCTCGGCGAACCTCGAATCTTACACTTTGACTCTATCAACGTTATCTTCTATAACGGCCTTTGTTGTCTCGTTTTGCGAATGGCTTCGAGCTTAGATGCGTTCAGCTCTTATCCATACAGTGCGTAGCTATGCAGCCTGCCATATGACAACTGCTCACCAGAGGCACCCAA
>CAZDCI010000013.1:25739-27896 GCA_964503975.1 Candidatus Woesearchaeota archaeon | reverse complement strand
TTTATTGCAATAATCTTTAAAAAGACCTAACCTACCTAATTGTATGGTCGGCAAGTCAAGTCTTGATGAATTGTCGGAATCTTTATTTGCAGAAAAAGTTGAAGAAATGGTGCAGACTTCTCCAAACCCTGAACTAGCTAAAACCATTTTATTCACAACTGCCTGTGACCCTTTTACATCAAATGCAACCCTGAGAGATTACTTAGGTATTCCTCAAGAAGAAATAGATAATATGATTACTTTCCTAGGAGGACGCCATTTACTAAAGTTAAGCGAGAGAATTCCTTTTGCTACAATGCCTGAATTAAAGTGGGATGTTAGAATCAACGATAAAGTCAGAGAATATCTAGAATCGGAACTTGCTTATGGTCCTCATGTTTTGATTGAAGAAACGACTCTATCTGATAAGAGGCTCCTTAGAGCAATGTCTGCCGTTTCAGACCTGTTGACATTTAGATATCAAAAAAGAGTTAATTTTCCTTTAGACGAATTAAGAGAAATAAGAGATGAATCTCACAGACTGTTAGACATTCTAGCAAAAAACGACGAAGGTCAAATCCGAGAGAAATTCGGGATTAGTCCAAACTGGGAAACAGGACTGCCATATTTTGCTGGAAAAAGAGATGGCACAAAAATTGACGGTTACGACAAAAGTCGTTTTGAACTTTCAGGGCAATTTCCTTCTCCCGAAGATGCATTCGCAGAAGGTTTTGATGAGGCTAAATCAGAAGTGCCTTTCCCTGCAGGAAGGAGAATCGGGAGAATAGACTTAATTCATATTCACGGACGTGAAGGAAGCGCAAATACTTTGATTCTTCACAACCCCCGATATGGTGCAGCAGCACACAGGTCTATGGAATATCAAGAAAGATTAGCAGAATTGTTACCTTTAGTCCAAGGAAAACTTGAAGAATCTCTACAATCAACTAGCAGACAATAGCTATCAAACATTTTAAAAACTTATCAGGCATATTCCTCTTATGGCTAAAAAAAGCGGTGGTAAAAAAAATAAAAGTCTTTTCGGAAAGTTTTGGTATTTGCTTTGGAGCGACAATAGCTTAAAAGGATGGATTTTTTCAATCGTGTTTATTTTCATATTCATAAAATTCATTTTCTTTCCCGGGTTGATACTTATTACAGGAACTCCTTTGCCTTTGGCAATCGTAGAAAGCTGCAGCATGTATCATGAAGATAATCTTTTTACTAATTTTGATTCTTGGTGGGAGCGCCATGACGACAAATACTCTGAATTCATAATCAACGAGCTGGATTTCCGCGATTTCACGCTAAAAAACGGCTTCACAAAAGGAGACATACTTTTCGTTATAGGTACTGACACGGACAAGCTTGAAGAAGGAGATGTAATCATTTTCAACGCCAACCAACAAAACCCTATAATTCACCGGATAGTTGAAATAAAAGAAGCTAACGGGAAAAAGGTATTTTCAACTGTTGGAGACAATAATGAAAGACAACTGACTTTTGAAAAAAACGTCTACGAAGAACAGATTATAGGAAAGGCTGTTTTAAGGGTTGCTCCTTATTTCGGATGGATTAAACTTATGTTTTACGAAGCTCAAAAACCCAAAGAGCAAAGAGGTTTTTGTGATGAAAGATGATTTTTAAAAATTAAAAAGACAAAACTTTTAAACACACGCAGATAATACTTACAATGGAATTTTGCCCTAAGTGCGGCGCTATGCTCATCATTAAACGAAAAAATGCAGGTTGTCCTAGATGTGATTACAGCTCAAAAAACCCTATCAATTTAAAAACTTCTGAAAAACTTGAGAAGAAAAAGCAAATTCCTGTTTTGAAAGACAAAGATTCCGAGGTTCATCCTGAGATTGAGCAAAAGTGTCCTGAATGCGGAAACAAAAAAGCTTACTTCTGGACGATGCAAACCCGCTCCAGCGACGAGTCAGAAACGAAGTTCTTCAAGTGTACAAAATGCGACCATACTTGGAGAGAGTATCGGTAATAAAATTCTATAAATTTTTAAACTAAATTTATCTTAACATTTTATGGCTCTGTAGCTCAGTCTGGTTAGAGCACTAGGGTTTAGAACAATAGACAATCTAAACGGTGATACTCTTAACTAGATATGCTAGACGGAGATATCTAGGTGTCGGGGGTTCAAATCCCTCCAGGGCCATT
>CAZDCI010000013.1:0-25729 GCA_964503975.1 Candidatus Woesearchaeota archaeon | reverse complement strand
GCCATTTTTAAAATGGAAAAATACAGTTGCTATCTTGTCTGCAAAGAATACATCCAAGAGATAAGAAAATTTCTTGGGAAATTTTTCAATGAAGTACAGGAAGGCTACCAATCCCATCAATGGATTACATTCAAACCAAAAAATTCTGACTTTTATATAAGCCTTATGAAAGGAGAAGAAGGAGAGCCTTTAACACATTACATGACGTTTGAAATTTCCTTTGATTCACTTAAGAAACTTGAAGAATTTGCAAAAAAACACAAAGTCAAAATTAAAAACTTTAAAGTTACCAATACGCCTCAAAAATACATCTATTATTATGCAGAAATTATGGGGCCAAAAGAAATATGTAAAATTGAAGCCAATTATATTAAAGATATAAATTAACTTTTATGCTTAAAGGATTCTGCATGATAAAAATCTTTTTTATTTCTTAATGTTTTTCAAATTCCTCGCAAGATTCACGCGTTTCTTCAAACGGCGAGTAACCCTGATTCTTTTCCTGCCTTTCTTCGTTGGATTCTTTATACTCTCTCCGGGCTTGGCAGAAATAATCTTATTCAAAAGACTTACAGGAATCTTTTCATCTTTTGGAATGCCTAACTCGCGATGCAAGGCCCCTTTTTTAAGATGGATTTTTTGTATCCATTTAACCATAAAAAACATAAGAATCTGTTGTTTATAAAATTTAAGGAAAATACAAACTACTAAATAATCAGCTAGTCATTTCCTTTCACCGGGGCGAGCTAGTGTAAAACTTGTTATTTCACAAGCTTTTGTATATCCTCTATCGCTTCCGCGACGTCTCTTCCTTTCTTGGTCAGTTTTATTATTTTTATTCGCCCCTTTTTTTCGAACTCGACCAAGTTCAGGGATTCAAGTGTCTGCAGTATCTTTACAGCGTGGCTGTAAGTGCAGTCAACTTCCTTTGCTAACACGCTCCCGTATTTCACTCGTTTGCTTCTCTTCAGGCAAACCAACATCAAAGCCGGCTTCCTTCTGAAAAACACATCAAAATTGTCTTTCATCTTACTCATACGGTTTAACGTATATATTCCATAAGTGATGAACTTTTAAACCTTTCGAAAAACATATTTTCAATCACTTATGTTTGCTTATAATGATTAAGAGCTTATTGATTTTTATTAACCAAAGATATTCCTAAAACAAAATGCCCTTGATAATACCCTTTTACTTTTCTGTCTTTAAGAAAATCCAACTGAGAAGCATCAACTCCCAACTCACTCAAGAAACCATTAATACATTCAAGTCCTTTTATATTCAAAAATGCTCCGCTTGTCATACTTTTTAGTTTCACCCTCAACCCGGAATCTTTAATCCTCATCTTACTTTCATCAAAAACAACTGCTGCAGGAACGAGTGCGCCATACCTATCCAAAACCCTTTCATAAAAATAAGCTCTTTCAATTCTCCCGTCACAAACCTTGCACCTTTTTAAGTCTAATTCCGAAACATCGTACTCTGAATTAGTATAAACCTTCCTGCCATCATGCCTTATTGCTACCATAATGTTTAGGCATAATAAAACTAAATTTATAAATATCTCTTTTACACTTAATTTATATGAAAAAATCAAGTAAGCCAGGAAAAACAAAAATCCTTGCAATAGGGGATGTGCACGGAGACACCGGTCTGATGAAAAAGCTTGCCGAAAAAGCGAAAAAAGAAAACGTAGATTTGATTGTTTTAGCAGGAGATATAACTCATGGAGAAAAAAGTGTTAAAGGGCTTATAGGTCCTTTTTCTGAAGCGGACAAGCCGGTTTTAATAGTTCCTGGAAATCACGAATCAATCGCAACTGTTGACTTCCTGAGTAAAGCATATGAAAACGCAGTAAACCTCCACGGCTACGGACACAAACACGGAGACATCGGTTTTTTTGGGGCCGGGACCGCAAATTTAGGAATTCATCAAATTCCCGACAGAGAAATTTTTGGGGTGCTCAAAAAAGGACACTCTGAACTTGGAGATGTTAAGAAAA
This sequence comes from Candidatus Woesearchaeota archaeon, assembly GCA_964503975.1. Classification (GTDB taxonomy): domain Archaea; phylum Nanobdellota; class Nanobdellia; order Pacearchaeales; family GW2011-AR1; genus ASMP01. The sequence goes on along the minus strand of CAZDCI010000013.1, from coordinate 23,727 downwards.
AGATCATGGTAACACACATACATCCTTATGGAAGCCAATCAGACAAGTTTGGTTTTCCGGGCTCTTTTGCAGTAAGAAAAGCTATAGAAGCCTTCAAACCACACTTTGCAATAAATGCCCATATTCACGAAGCGGGAGGTATTGAAGAAAAAATAAAAGACACAAGGATTTTCAATGTTTCACGCTTTCCGAGAATTTTTGAGGTTTAAATGGCGAGAAAAAAACAAAAACCACGTGAGAAAAAACTGGCTGAAGACTTCTTTCCCGTAGATGAGTCGGATATAAAGTATGCAATTGAAGTTCCTGTAAAAGAATATGAAAGGCAGGTTATGGAAAGTTTCAAAAAAACCTATAAAAAACGCAAAAAGAAATCTAAAAAAACCGCATCAAAAAAGTCTTATAAAAAACGCAAAACAAAAGCAGACAAGGTAAAAGCGTACAAGCCTAAAAAAATAAAACTAAAAGAAAAAGGTTATGAACTGATAATTACTGAAAAACCTCAGGCAGCTTCCAAGATTGCTTCTGCACTTTCCAAAGGAAAAGCGAAGAAAAAAGCCTCACGGGGCGTGGCCTACTATGAATTTAAACGTGATGGTAAGGATATCGCTGTCGGGTGTGCGGTAGGACACCTGTTCACTTTAAACCAAAGCGTTTCAGGTTCAGACTTTCCTATTTTTGAAATTAAATGGGTTCCAAACCATGTAGCCATGAAAACAGGCTTCACCAAAAAATACCATGATGTTATGTTAAATCTTGCAAAAGGCGCCGGCTCGCTAACCGTGGCAACTGATTATGATGTTGAAGGGGAGCTTATAGGTTTAAATGTTGTAAGGTTTATCGCGGGACAATCGGATGCTTCAAGAATGAAATTCTCAACTCTCACAGAAAAAGAGCTTAACGAGTCTTACAAGAGCAAATCAAAAAACGTGAACTGGGGGCAGGCAATTGCCGGGGAAACACGACATTATCTTGACTGGTATTACGGAATAAATCTTTCTCGCGCACTAATGAATGCAATCAAAGCCGCAGGAAGCTTTAGAATAATGTCTATAGGGCGCGTCCAGGGACCGGCACTTGACCTCATCGTTAAAAAAGAAAAACAAATACAAGGTTTCAAATCAAAACCTTACTGGCAGATATACATAAAAGTAGGTCAAAACGGTAAGGAGGTTGGGCTTTTGCACAATAAAGATATTTTTGATAAAAATGAGTTAAAAGATTTTGAATCTTTAAAAGGAAAAGAGGCCGAAGCGTTCACAAAAACGAAAGAATCTAAATTAAAACCAAACCCTCCTTTCAATTTAACTGCTTTGCAAACCGAAGCTTACAAATACCATAAGATAACTCCTTCAAAAACCCTCCAATTAGCACAAAGCCTTTACCTCAATGGTTTAATTTCTTATCCAAGAACCTCAAGCCAAAAGCTTCCTTTCTCAATAGGATACAAATCAATCTTAAAGAAACTTGCAAAAGCTTACAAGGTTGAAAATCTCATTATCAGAGACAGTCCTATAGAGGGTAAAAAATCAGATCCTGCACATCCTTCAATCTATCCGACAGGAGAAACCAACGGAACAAAAGCCTTGTCAAAAGACGAGAAAAAAGTGTATGATTTAATTGTCAAACGTTTCCTTGCTCTGTTCATGCCTGACGCTGTAAAAGAAAATAAAAGCATTGAGCTTGAAACTACAGTCAACGGTAAAGAAGTTAAATTTCAGAAAAAGGGTTCGTATTTAAAAGAAAGGGGGTGGGCACAAATCTACCCTACAACTATAAAAGAGAATAAAATTCCTGACTTAAACGGGAAGGTTAAAATTAAAGAGATTAAGTTTGAAGAAAAAGAAACGCAGCCTCCTAAACGTTACTCTCCTGCTTCTATCGTTTCCAAACTTGAAAGGAAAAACCTTGGAACAAAAGCCACTCGCTCAAGCATACTTGAAACGCTCTACGATAGAGATTACATCAAAGGGACAAGTGTTGAGGCAACTCCTTTAGGAATTTCCCTGATTGAAACTCTTGAAAAACACTCTCCAATAATAATTGACGAGCAACTAACAAGAAAGTTTGAACAGCAAGTTGAAGGAATTCAAAAAGCAAAAAAAGATTTTGAGAAGAAAGAAGAAAAAATACTTTCAAAAGCGCGAGACACGATAAAAAAGATATCAAAAAAATTCAAAACGGAAGAAAAAGAAATAGGTGAAGAACTTATTCGGGCACAAACCGTTTTCCGTGAACAGCAAAAAGAAGAAAACAAGCTAATCAAGTGTCCTGAATGTAACCAAGGAACTTTAATGATTAAATACTCTCCTAAAACAAAACGTTACTTCGTTGCGTGTGATGCATACCCTGAGTGTAGAAACACTTACTCGCTTCCTCCTCATGGATTAATGAAACCTGCTAAAAAAAGAGATGGGCCAATAAAATGTGAACATTGTAGCTTTCCTATGATAATGTCAATACGAAAAGGCAAACGCCCCTGGATTTTCTGCTTCAACCCTAAGTGCGAAACTAACAGAGAAAGGATTGAGGCTTACAGGAAAAAGCGGGCTAAAAAACAATATTGAAAAGAGGGGATTAAATCTACCTAAATTCACTTGTATTAATTTATCAACTTACTTTTTAAAACACGTACTTAATTAAATATTTCTAGGGTCAATTCTTTTTACGTCTTCCAAAATATCATACATTTTGTCGGTACTGACAATGCACTTCCCGTTTTAAAATAAAACCAATAATCACGAAAAGAATTCAGTAAGATTTGTCTGATTTAATGCAGAGACTAATTTACTCTTCTTTAATATTTTCTCTGGATTATATCCAAACTTTATCATGCTTATTTTTTTAGAACTTTCAATTACTTCTTCCTTACTATCAAATTCAAGCTTTTTATTTTCTAGGGCTTTCCTTGTAGACTCTCGACATACCCACACTCCAAGCGCAGCCCAGTAAGTCGGCAGCTCAATCCTAATTGCTAAAACTGAGGCCTGTCTCTTTTGTTTATTCAAATATTCTAAAATTGGCAAGCGCGAGGCATAATAACCTCCTGCTGTGTCTTTTGCGTAACTCTTTCTTCCTCTATAAAGCTCATAATCTGTTGCTGCTTTTATCTCTTTGCCCGTATTCCACGAGCTGCCTGGCAAATACAACTCAAAAAGTTCAAAACTCCAGATGTTTGGAAATAAAAGAATGAGGTAACAATTCCCCATGAACTCTCCAAAAAACAATTCGTAATTTTCAAGCCACTTATACTCCTTAACCTTTTCAATAAGCTTCTTTCCAATCATATCATCAGTAGCAGTTATACTCCAGCGCGTGGGAACAAGTTTTTTATCTTTTTTCAAACCTAAAACTCCGACACTAAGAATTTTGCTAAGAACATACTCGCTGAATTTGTTTTTGTAAAGATAATCAACAGCTTGAGCGGCTTTGATTTCGTCATTAATTACTTTATCCACTTTCCTTTCAACTTTAACACTGCTCGTAATGCGGGCTTTTTTCAAAGGAGCCTGCATTCCCTGAGGCATATTAATCCTGTCTTTTCTCAAACCAGTACCAACTTTTCTCTTTAACTCAATTTCAACATCTACTGGTTTAGACGCCAAAGCTATTTCTTGCGCCATGCGGACAAATTTATCGTTTTTACCTTTAGTCCTTACATCAGTTGCTTTTCCTCTAAACCTTGAATTCAACAATCCGTCTCTGAGGGAAATAACATCTTTTATTGTAAAATCGTTTTCTGCCCAGTATTTAGCATCATCATAAACCCATGCATCCTCATCTCTTTCAAGCGGAGAAAGAATGCCTACATTCATCTGAGGATAACGTAACTTACTTCCGATAAAAACGCTCGGAGGAGAACTGGCGCTCACTTCGGAAATCTTTCCCAAATCTTTATACTTAAAACGTGTCTCGGCTACTTTTTTAATTGCTTCAAACCTGATATCTTTGTTTGTCTTCATACTGTTACCTATGATAATAAAAAGCGTTCATCTTTTTTAACTTTTGAGAACTACTTTGCGGTTAAATCCAACTTCTATTTCATCAAATGTCTTAATGCCATCAAATGTTCTAATGTACTTCTTTCGACAACAGAATTTTCGGCGTCAAAAGGAAGTGACTTCCCACTCGCATCTTTTAAAGATAACAATCTTACACTTGTTAATCCTGTTTTAGGGTTGCTTAAATAATCATCAGCAAAATTCTTTGCTAAAGACATTGCCGTTTTATAAGCTTCCTCAGCCCCATCCGCAATAATCATTTCACTCCTTGTTGAAATGTCTGGTTCCTTAACTCCAAATCCTTGAGAAACCGCACCGTCAATTTCAAAAGTTGCCCTATATTCCATATCTAAAAAAACAGATATAGAAGTATAAAAATATTATTGAATTCCACAATATATTAAATCCATCCTCTTTTAAATATTCCTTTATCTTTAATCACGAAACCCAGCTCGCGACGGGGAATGCTCCTGTGCTTTGAAAGTATCGCCTTCCTCTTTTCGCGCTCGTATTCAAGCTCAATTATTGCTTTGCTCCAGTACTTGAACAATTGCCCCCCAACAAGATTCACTCCTGGCTTGAAGCCTTTTCTCCTGTCCTCTTCAGAAAGAAACTCACTATAAACCTGATTAGTTATAATTATTGGTATGTTTTGTTTTCTTGCAATTTCCGCCAAAATTCTCATCTGCTTTGCAACCTCGCGATTGACACTTTTAACTTTTTCATCATCTTTTTCTTTAACATCCTGCAAGGCTTCACCCAACTCAAGACGATAAAGCATCGCCATTCCATCAACAATTATCAAACCAGCATGTTCTTTTTTCACCCTCGCCAAAAGCTTTTCAAAAATCTCTTTTTGTTCTTCAAAATTTACAGGATTTAAAATTAAAATATTTTTCAAGATTTCTTTATGATTTTCTCCCGTAATTTGCTTAACTCTTTCCGGAGAAAAACCTCCTTCCGTATCAATAAAAATAACCCTGCTTCCTTTTTTTGCAACACCACACGCAGCGAGCGTCGTGAAATTTGTCTTTCCGCTTGCGGGAGGCCCGGCAATCATAGTAATCACACCTCTCTCATACCCTCCATGAAGCCACTTATTCAGGTCATAACTTCCAGCAGAAATCCTTTCAACCTTGTTTTTGCTCATAAATAATTCTCCTTGACTAGACTATTTAATACTTTTTTTGTTATATCTGAGATATTATAATTCTCAAAATCTCTGACAAATCTTGCTTCTTCAATTTCTCCTGAAGGGACAATTTCTTCATCAGATTTTCGTCTTGCGAAATAAACATACGCCCTTAAAAAATCCTTTGAATGAGGCGTAATTCCTAAAAATCTTCCGTAATAACCTGTAATATCAAGTTCGGCTCCTAATGCTTCTTCTCTAAATTCGCGCGCGAGAGTCTCAAGGTCATTTTCTCCTAATTCCGGCTTCCCTCCAGGAAGTATCCATACAAGATTTTTTCTGAAAAGTAAAATCTTCCCTTCCTTGATGATGACAGCATTAACAGCTTTCCTCATATTAAAAATAAATCATAAAGGTTAATAAGAATTGTTGTGTTATCTAATATCTTTGGAAATGTGCAACATAAACATACTCTTTAGCTAGCCTGTTCAAAGAAATTCTTTTAATTTCCCCTTCTCCCTCAGTTGGAATATGTTTTCCATAAGCAAACATCTTCTTTGGACCTACACTCAGAACCTCAAATTTTTCTCCTTCCTCACTTTTAAAAATGTCTCCTGGCATGAGATATTCTAAACGCCTTCTCCTGCTCAAAAAATCTTCGTCAACTTCCTCTTTAGCTTCCACCTCTAACATCAAATCCAATAGAAAGCTCTTCTTTAAATATTTGTGAAAAAGAATTCTATTTCATCTTTTCAAACTCTTTTTCAACCTTGTCAAGCTCTTTAACCGCTTCACTAATAGCATCATTTATTGCTTTTTTAGCACTTTTTCTTTTAGTCTTAAGTTTAAAAGTTGGTTTCTCTGAAGGATGCTCACGTTTCCACGCAGCAAAATCAACACTTGAATCTTTGTTCAAATAAACTCTCAAAAGCTCCGCAAGAGTCAAATTATCAAGCTTAAACTCCATCTCATTTTTGTCCTGACTGATAATCTCTATCTCCATAATAATTTAGAATTAAATTGATTTAAAAAACTTTGTTTTTAACTAACCTTTTCCAAAAATAATCCTGTCTATTTCTTCATCAGTCAACTCTTTTTCTTCTCCAGCATCAAGATCAACAAACCCAACGGTTTCTTTGTCTTTTTCTTTCCCGGTCCCATCTTCCTCACCTTCAATGATTTTTTCTCCTGTATCTTCCGGTTCAAAATCCCCTTTTCCAAAAATCTCTTCTTCTCTTAATTGTTTCATCTTTTTCAAGTCATCTATTGTAAAATCCTTTGCAGCTTCTCTGTCTATCTTTAAAATTCTTGCAGGCTGTGACTTCTTTTCAAAACTAGGAACCTCTTGCTTTTTTATTTTTATATTCAAGAAACTTTCAAGTTTATTTACCAAACGATAATCATCTTCAGGCAAAACCCCTTGCTCAGCCATTTTTATTGCTGCAATACTCTCCGAGATTTCTTTGGCTAATTGCTCTCTTGAAATTTTTTTTAGTCTCCTTGCACGTATAATTTTCCAATGAAAATTATCAACTAAATCCTGACGCGGTCCTTTTTCTTTGTCCGCTTTTTTTTCATAATTCTTATCAATAATTTCCCTAAGGCTGATTTCTTGTTTTTCTTTGGGAGAAAGTTCAAATCTCTTTTTTGCTTGTTTCTCCTTAAGCGTCTGATAAAAGCTCTTCTCCTGTTCCTTCTCAGCCTCTTTTAGCTGAAAAGTTGTAGGTTTGCGAACAACAGGATAATCTTCCTGGGAAGCACACTTAGCACAAAGTCTTATAATTCCATTTTTAGAAACAGCTTCAAAAAGTCTCTCCTTGCTTCCTTCCCTTCCACAAACATAACACTCCATAAAATATCAAAACTAAGAGCGTTTTTTAATTTTTATATTGTAGAATGTAACTTTGATTAATACTAAAATATTTTAAATAAACATGTAAATTATAATTTATGGAAAAAGATAAAAAAATCAGTATAATAATTCCTGCAAAAAACGAAGAAAAACGCCTTCTTAAAACCCTGGAAGCTTTAAAATCTCAAAAAGGAGTAAAAATAGAAACTATCGTGTGCATCTCTCCAGACACAAAAGATAAAACTAAAGAAATTGCAAAGAAACACAATTGTAAAATAGCCAGAGGGGGGTTTCCTGCAACCGCAAGAAACAACGGAGCAAAAAAAGCTTCTTACGAGATTTTATTTTTTTTAGACGCAGACACTTGCCCTGAAAACGAAAATTTTCTTTCAAAAGCCTTTCAAGAATTCAGTGAAAGAGATTTGGACTTAGCGGGCGTCCTCCTCGAACACAACTACCCTGAAAAAAACTTCAAATCTTCCCTATATGATTTTATATTCTATATTGAAAAAAAAATTTTCCTGAACAGGGAAAAAACTCAAAAACCAAAGATGCAGTCAGGAATGTTTTTTAAAAAAGAAATCTTTTTTTCTCTTAAAGGATTCAGGGAAGGGATTTTCGGGGAAGATTGTGAAATAGCAGAAAGAGCCGTAAATCACAATCCAAAATTTAAATTCGGGCTTTTAAAAAGCTGCGGATTTTTGAAAAACTCTGTACGAAGATTTGAAAATGAAGGGATTCTCAGATACTTATTAAAAATAGTTTATTTGCATGGAAAAGCGAGAATTATTGGATACGGTTCTTTGAAAGGAAGTATCAAAAAATATTTTAATAACAACCTAAAGTGAAAAGAGAAATTAGATTGAAAATCACAAATAATCCTCCAGTCTCTCAACAGAAGTAACCTCGGTAATCATGTGTTCGTTGTTAATTATAAGAACAGGATATTTCTTAATGTTAAATTTGTCAAGTACTACTTCTAAAGAAGCCACATTGCTATCCGCCCCTATGGGGATCAGAATAATTTCTTTTCCTCTTTTTTCTTTCAGCTCAAAAAGAATTCTGCTCCAAACCCTGTGCTCTGCCTTCTTTCCCAAATCACCAGATTCTCTTTCATACAAATAAACAACTGTGGAAAAATCTTCACCGCATCTCTTTGAAGTATCCATTGTATTTATCCAAAGAAGGGTTCTTAATAAGTCATATTTTTGATACGCTAATTTAAACCCTTCAGATAGCTTTCCTGAATCTTCATACTTTTCCAGAAGGAGGGCCTCATCATAAACCCTGTTTGCAAAATCAATATGTGACTCAATAAGGGTTTCACAGCTTACTTTCTCTTTATCTAAACTTCCAAAAGCAAAAGTATCCAAAAGGGAAATCTCAGAACGGGTATAATATGTATTAATTTCATCTATCTTATTTGCTTCATACGCCACTCCTACAAATATTCCGATAATAAAAACTGCTATAGTCAGAACCACTGCCTCCCAAAAAACATTTTTTGACGCCATTTACCAGATTTTCTTCCTCCTTATGAACCTCCACATGGAAGTGATGAGTATTAAAGGATATGCAAGCAAGTATGCCAATGCAAATATTAAAACATTGAATATCCCTGGCCTTTTAAAATCTTCTTCTTTAGTGTAAAATAATGCCAAAAAAACAAATGAAAGGCTCGAAATCAAGAGGGCTACACCAAAAAAGAAAAGGACATTCGGTGTAAGATTAACCTCTCTGATAGTGAGCAAGGCCGTCTGGGCTCCTATAGAATGTTTAGCGGCTAAAAACTCTACAGCAAATCTTGTAAAAGCTCTGTAACCCAAAAATCCCAAACCAACCAAACCAATAATCCATGAGAGAACAAAAAAAGGAATTATGAAAGAACCGAGCATTCCAGATTTCAAAAAAGTTTTCTTATATTTATCTATAGTTTGTATTCCTCCAACATTCCATCTAATTCTCTGGTTGTACCACTCTTTCAAATTGTTCGGAGGAACCGTGTAAACTTTAGAAGGAACGCTCATTTCTATTTTCCATCCTTTATCTACAAAATGCCAGCTTATTTCAATGTCTTCAGTAAGATTCTCTTCATCAAACCCTTCTACATCATCAAACGCCTTTTTTCTGTAAACCGCCAAAGGCCCGGGAGTTACATAAATTGCATCTATAAAACCCAAAAGTTTTCTTGTAAAAACAATAACTTTATATTCTATGGACTGGAGTTTTTCTATAAGGTTTTTCCTTCTTTTAACAAGGACCGAGGTTGTGACAGCGCCAACTTTTTGATTGTCAAAAAAACCTATGGCTTTGCTTATTGCGTCTTTTTTAGGATACGAGTCTGCATCAACGAAAGCTATTAACTCGGTATTCACAAATTTAGCACCATAATTTTTAGAGCCACTTGCTTTGCCTGTGTTTTTGGGTGTTTGGACAGCCGTAACTTTTTTGTATTTTTTGGTATATTCTTTCATTATTTCATAAGATTTATCGGTGCTACAATCATCAACAACAATTACTTTTTTCAGTCCTTTGTAATCTGAAGCCAAAACTGCCTCTATCGTTCCCCCTATGCTTTCTTCTTCATTATAACAGGGTATTACGACACTGAGAGAATACTCCCTTGTCTTTTTTGGCACTGAAAAAAAACCCTTTCTATACTTTCCATAAATTAAAAGATAAAGAAAGAAAAAATAAAAGGCTATAAAAGTGTAAACTAAATAAACTATTGTAAGAATTTCAACCATCTCAATCCCCTCCTATGCTTTTTATTTTCTCTTTTCCTGATTCTTCTTTGGAAATCTGGAAATAATCATAAAACTCTTCGCTTAATGAAAGTTCGTAAGTGTGTCCTTGCTTCTTTTTCTTTATCAGTCCAAGCTCATGGAATCTTTTTATATGGTCATAAGCCTTGTTCCCTCTTATCTTTATCACAACCGATTGCTTTATGGGAGATTTGAAAGCAATTATTGCCAGGGTTTCCTGTTCTGCTTTGCTAAACTCACTGCTGCCACCAGCAAGCCGATTCACTAGCCTGGAAAACTCCGGTTTGACATCCATCTTCCACATCTCAGTCTTCCCGGGCTCTCCCGAGCCTTTTGATACAATCCTTATGGCAGATCCTTCATCTTGAAACTTTTCCGTGAGTTTTTCCATTATCTCCCTCAAAATAATAGGATTCAAGTCAGAGTATGAGATAAGGTCTTTCATATCCAGATACCTGCCGGAAACAAAAAGTATCGCTTCAACAAGCTTCATATCTTTTCTAAGGACATCGTCAATTTCGTTTGCTGTTTCACTGCTTACCATTAAAAATCAAAGCTCTTTGTGATTTTAAAAGTTTTGAATTGTCTATTTTTTCACAAATTCAACATTATCAAAATTCTTGAAATCTTCATCTCCCGTCAAGAATTTTACACCATATCGTTTAGCCACAATATATCCTACAGCATCTGGTATTGAGAGTTTTTTGTGTTTCGTCTTTAAATCCATTGCCTTTTTTATGTCATTTAGAGTAACTTCAACAGAAAATTTATAATAATCAGAAGTGTATTCATCGGCTTTCTTTTTAGACACTTCTTTTTTAAGATTATAATTTAACTCGGCAAGATTGAAAACACTCGTGATTATTTTTGATTCCTGATACTTTTTATATTTTGGATTTCCTTCAATTATCTCAAAAATAGCATAAGTGTCAAGAAAATAAATGCCTTGATTTTCTTTATTCTTGTCATTCGTCCCAGGACTCTTTATCTCCTTCATCTAAAATCTCCTTTATAGGACGTTTAAATTTGTGAGTTCCAAAATGTTTTTCCAGCGGATTCTCTTCTTTAATCATTATAAAATCAAATTTCTCTTCTGGCTCAAAATCTATCTCCTTCAGCTTTTCCATAGGCACAACCACTCCAAAAGATCTTCCCCACTTCTTTAACTTGCCTCGAAATTCTATTGCCATGGTTATACCAATATAATCAGATATTTAAACCTTTTGTTTTAAAATTAAATCCTTACAAATCAAACCCCAAATCTCAAAATAGCCGCAATCCCTCCCAGGTTAAGGAACTGCTTGCCTTCATTGTTTTCTGTAGAAATGACCTTCACTTCTGCTCCCGTATTTTTAGCCATTTTTGAAAGCTCCTTGGCTTTGGCTTTCTCAGTTTCTTTTGACAAATAAAGCGTGTCAACAGCTCCTGCCTTCAATGCTCTTCTTATATCTTCTTCTTTTATAGGAGTCATTTTTGGTTTTTCTCCAAGATTTTTGAAAAGTTTTTCAATTTCTTGCTTCTCCTGAATTCTTTCGTGTGAAGCCAAAAGGTCCTGGCTTTTTTCCACAAGCTCTTCCAAACCGGTCTCTGAAGTGTCTCCTATATCTATTTTACCTATGACCTTCTCTTGAAGTTTTGTAACTAGATATTCACCTTCAATAAACTCATCTTTTGTGGGTATTGGACCGCCTATAATTATCCCTTTAAGTTTTTTATTGTTAAAAAAAGTCTTTTTCATTTCCTCGGCGACACGTTTATAGAAGTCTTTTGTTAGTCCTTCAGTTATACGATGAAACCTTTGGCTGGACTGTCCGCCCGCCCTTACCCTGCTCGGAATTCCTGAAGTTAGATTTTGTATTACATCTATATGTTTTCCTTCAAGAATTCCTATGGTTGCTTCTTTCCTGTCCATAACTAACAATCCATAAACCTCATCAACTTCAAGCTGCTTTTTCAAAGGCTCCAAAACAAACTCTTTGTCACACCTGTAAAGCCTCGTGTTAAGGGGCTTAGGAGGCTCAATTGCCCAAAACTGCAGGTCCTGTTGTCCTTCAACTTTTGAAATGTTCCCTGCAAACAATCCAAGCCCATTCTCAGGAGTTTTCTTTATACTCTTCAACTCACGGACAAGCTTCTCAAGAGCATCTATCACATTTTTACGTGTTGCGGTGGATTTAATATTTTTAGCGGTAGATTTTTCAGCTTCAAGTTGCTTTTGAACACTATTAATATCATACTCCGCAGGAACATAGACTGTTATAAGCTCTGTTTGTCTTCCTTTATAATCTTCAAGTTTCTCAACAACCTCCTGTAATTCATCTTTACTTAACGACATTTTGGTTTTTCTCCTTTAAATCTATAAACTCCACTTTAAACTTTCCATCTTTTATTTCTCTAGCGTTTGTAACGTTTTTTAAATCTTCCAACATCCCTTTCAGAATGTCTTGCTCTTTGTTTGGAAAAGTCAAAATAATCTCCGCATTCATTGGTTTTTTGGCTTTTGTTTTTTCCTTTCTTATTTTGGATATCAAATCCATTAATAAAAACCACTCATTTGCAAACTTGCCCAATCCTTCCCTACTCCACTCTTTCATCATTTCTTTATCATATTCGGGCCAGCTAGAGATATGAATGCTTTTTTCTTTTTCATGCCTTCTATAATATTTTTGATAAAGTTCTTCTGTAATAAAAGGCATTATGGGGGCAATTAATTTCAGAATTGTCAACAAAGAATGATATAGCGTGTATTGAGCAGACAGCTTCTCGTCGCCTTTTCCCTGGTAAACTCTCTTTTTGACAATCTCAAGATAATTATCTGTAAAAAACTTCCAGAAAAATTCTTCTGCGTTGCGTTTTGATCTGGAATATTCATACTCTTTAAATCTGATAGTGGCGTTAAAAATAGTCCTGTTCAACTCTTTTAAAAAAAGTTCGTCCGTTTCCACCAACTTTTTAGGCTTTGCTTTTTTATTTGGATTGTAATCTCCAAGATTCATAAAAACAAACCTTGAAGCGTTGATAAGCTTTGTAATTGTTTTCTTTCCTGCAATTAAATCCTTTTCCTGATAATCCATATCCTCTCCCAGAGAGCTTCCTGCCGCCCAAAACCTCAGGGCGTCCGCGCCGTACTTTTCAAGAATTTTCTGAGGGGTGATTACATTGCCTTTGGATTTGGACATCTTCTCGCCTTTAAGAGTAACAAACCCTGAAACAACAATATCTTCCCAGGGGATTTTTTTCTCGTGTAAATGGGCTTTAACAATTGTATAAAATGCCCATGTCCTGATTATATCATGAGCTTGTGGTCTTAAAGAATAAGGAACCTTTACTCTGTTTGAAGATTTAACAACGCTTGAAGTTATTTGGGGTGTCAGAGATGAAGTCGCCCACGTGTCAAGAACTTTTTTTTCTCCAATAGCCTTCTTTTTACACTTTTTACAAACCTTCTTCTTTTCTGTAGGATCAACAGGTAAATCCTTTTCTTCAGCCAAAATCACTTCGTCGCAAGATTCACAATACCAAACAGGTATGGGAACCCCCAAATGCTTGTCTCTTGAGATGTTCCAGTCCCATTCCAAACCACTAACCCAATTTTCATATCTTTTGCGCATAAATTCAGGATACCAATTTATTTTTTCCCCAAGTTCAATCCACTTTTTCTTTTTATCCAAAATTTTTATGAACCACTGTTCTGTTGGAATGAATTCTATCGGAGTGCCGCACTTATCATGAACATTAACAATATGGGAAATTTGTTTTTGGTTCTTTATCATTTTTTCTTTTTTTAAATCTTCAAGTATTTTCTTTCTTGCTTCCTCAATCTTTAACCCTTTATATCTTTCAACTGACCTATTAACTGTCCCGTCCTTATTAAATATAATTCTTGGATTTAGTTTGTGCCTCTTCACAGCTTCAACATCATACTTGTCTCCGTAACTGCAAATCATCATCGCTCCTGTTCCTTTTCCCATTTCAGCAGACTTATCAGAGATAATAGGAACTTCATAATCAAACAAAGGAACTTTTGCCTTTTTTCCAATTAAATCCTTATAACGTTTATCCTTTGGATTGACAAAAATGGCAACGCAAGCGGGAATCAATTCAGGGCGCGTAGTTGCAATAAACAAATCTTTTTTATGATCTTTAACTTTAAACCTGACATCTGAAAAAACCGTGTTTTTCTCTTTATCTTCAAGTTCTGCCTGAGCTATTGAAGTTTGACACTCCGGACACCAAATTGTGGGGAATTTTCCCTTGTAAATATGCCCTTTCTTGTAAAGTTCAAGAAAAGACTTTTGTGAAAGTTTTCTTGAATTGTCGTCAATTGTTGAATAAAAAACATCAAAATCTGAAGAGATGCCTATATTTTTCCAGTCTTGAATGAAATCAGGAGTTATCTCTTTAAGAGTTTTAAGGCAAAGCTCAATAAATTCGTCTCTTGACATATTCTTGCTTTTAACTTTTTTTAACTTTTCAATAAGTCTCTCGGTAGGCAAACCATTATCATCCGTCCCAAACGGATAAAACACCTGCCCTCCTTCTCTGCCTAAAAACATTCTTTGGAAACGGGCAATAAAATCCTGCTGGCTGTACGAAAATGCGTGCCCTATATGCATATCTCCCGAAACTGTCGGAGGCGGAGTGTCTATGCTGTAAATGCTGTGAACCTTCCCTTTCTTCCCCGTGCTTTTTTTGGGGTTGAACCTGTAAATCTTCTCCTTTTCCCAAAACTTACGTATCCTTTCTTCAGTTTCTTTAAAATCATAAACCATTTTCTCAAAGAAATTAACCCAAGAAACTTTTAAAAACTATCCCCTTGTCTTACTAATATGGCTCAAGACAACAAAAATAAATTTTTGAGCCTCCCTTTTGCAAAAGGGAGGATTAGATAAGCAAATGGCAGACGACAAAATCCACATGCCGGGAGCATTTGGTGGCTTGGTTAGATATGATGAAGAATACGCAAGCAAGTTTAACTTAAAACCAACTCATGTAATAGCGTTTATCATTTTAATCATAATATTCAGAGTTTTTTTGGGGGTTATTTATTAAAATGTTGCCCGGACTTGGCGGACTAAACCCGAAAAAAATGCAGGCGATGATGAAACAGCTCGGCATGTCTCAAGAAGAGATAGACGCTCTAAAAGTGAGTATTGAAAAAAGCGATGGGAATAAGATTGTCATTGAAAACCCTTCGGTTTCTAAAATGAACATTCAGGGACAAGAAATGTATCAGGTTTCCGGAGGCTCCGTAAACGAAGAATCCGCTCCTATAGGAATATCGGGAGAAGACATAAAAACAGTGGTGGAAAAAACCGGAGTGACGGAAGAGCAAGCAAAAAAAGCTCTGGAAGAAACAAAGGACCTGGCTGAAGCCATCATGCAGCTTTCTTAAAACTCTTAAACATATAGTAAATTGCACAAATCTTTAAAAATATCAAAATATTTGGAAAAAAATGGCAATAGATATCTCCAATAAGGTTGAATTTGAACTTACAGAAGAGCTTCATGAATCAGGGGTTTTCGATAGATCCGGTTCAATCGTTGGCCCTCAATTTTATGTCCCTTTACATGTGCCTAAACACGTTAAAGGACAACTTGGAGCTGAAGCAGTGGAAACAGGTTACAAGCCGGGAGAAAAAATCAGATATAAAGTTTCCGTTGAGAGAATTAGTTAATCAAAACATATTTCTAATCACCAACAATTATTTTAAATAAACCTCATTTGAATTTATATGGAAAAATTCCTTGAAAGTTTGGGGAATGCTGAGAAAGCGTTAAAAGCTGCAGACCATATGGTTTATGTGACGTATCCTTTAGTTAAAGATCAGCGCATACTTTTGAAGGTTATTGAAGGGATTAAAGAAGCTGTAACCCAGTGTATAAAAGCCATTTTACACTATGAATACCTCTTCAAACGCATAACTCTTTATAAAAACCCAAAAACCAATTTCAAAACTTTCGTTGAGAAGTGTGCGCCAAGATACAATATAAAACAAGAAGAAATCAAAACAATTTTAGAGCTGTTTGACATAGCTGAAAAACATCAAAAAAGCCCGTTTGAGTTTGTGAAAGAGGAAAAAGTGGTCATTTTGTCAAACGGAATGAAGCCAAAAACCCTGACTTTGGAAAAAACTAAAGAGGTTCTTAACGTTTCCAAAGAAATTTTGAGAAAAACTAAAGAAAAGTTAGCTGACAATTACCCCTAAAGAATTAGGAAAAGTATAAAAACCCCGTTTCCTTTATAAAGGATACTTCTAAGGCCCAATGGAAGAAATAATTCAGGAAAAAAGAGAGAACAAGATTCTATGTTTTAGTTTGGAAACTTCTAACAATAATTTGATAAAAATCAATGGGTAAAAAAAAGTCTAAAAAATTAAAAAAACAAAATAAAAAAGATGAGGATAATATGGAAGAGATAATTCAGGAAAAGATAAGCGCAGACCATTTATTATATGTCAGTCTCAAGTATACTAAGACTTGTGATGTGGTATATAACCTCCTTCTTAGATGGCGAAAGTTGATTGAAACAAGCATAAATCATATTTTAGAGCACGCCAAAAGCAAGAAAAAGCTAAAAGAAATTCCAAAAAGTCCTTTAGAGAGGCTTGAAGCTGTAAGAAAACTATTCAAAAAAGACAAAGAGTTCCAAAAAGTCTTGGATTTTTACGAGATGCTCCGCAAGCTTGAAGATTTGAGACAAGAACGCAGTGGAGAGTTTAGAAAAAATGTTAATTTAAGAATTTTTTATCAAGGAAAAGAGATAAATGTCAATCTTGACAAACTTAAAGAGTATGCCGAGGACTTGGAAAAGTTTATAAGTACAACTAAACAATTTCTCTTATCGTAGTTAAGGTTCTGAAAGGACCCTAAACTTTTTAAACCAAAATGGCAAAAATAATTGTTATCACATCTGGAAAAGGGGGTGTGGGAAAAACCACTAGTGCAATAAACTTAGCAGCCGCAATCAACCATTTTGGAGAAGATGTTTTGGTTGTTGATGGAAATCTTTCAACCCCAAACATCGGAATTCATTTAAATTCTCCTGAAGTTCCTGTAAATCTTAACCATGTTTTAAAAAAAGATGCTGAATTGTTTGAGGCTATTTATGAGCACGACTCTGGATTGAAAATACTTCCTTCTTCTCTCTCAGTTAAAGAGCTCAAAAAACCATACCCTAAAAAACTTAAAACGCTTAAAAAAGATTTCAAAAAAGCTTCGGACTGGATAATTGTTGATAGTGCGGCAGGATTAGGAGAAGAAGCCAGCTCTGCGATTGAACTCGCTGACGAACTCATAATCATAACAAATCCTGAAATGCCTGCTCTCACTGACGCTTTGAAAGCCGTTAGGCTTGCAGAAGAAATCGGGAAACCAATCAAAGGAGTCATAGTTACAAGAGTGAAGAAAGACAAAATTGAACTAAAACCGGAAGTTGTTAAAGAAATGCTTGAATCTGAGGTTTTAGGAATGATTCCTGAAGATATACATGTTAAAAAAGCTGTAAAAGATAATTTTCCTGTAGTTCACTTGCATCCTGGAAGCAAGGCTGCACGTGCTTACAAAGAAATTGCAGCGGCAATTCTCGGAATTGAATACGACTCAAAAAAAGACAGGGAAAATGCAGTGAAAAGGTTCTTCAAAAAAATAGGCTTGGTGAAATAAAAATATTGAATTCTAATTTAGATTAGTAAATAATTAGTTATTCTTAAAAAAATGTTTCTAAACAAAAAACTTATAAATAGTACGTACTGAATACGTATATGGAAACACAAAAATTCATTCATAAAATTTCCAAAGGAAGCAGATTTAACCAAATTTATATCCCTAAAGAAAAAAGTCATAAATTTAAACCTGGAGATATAGTGGAAATAAAACTCTTAAAAAAAAGCGTGGAATTGTATTATTCAAAAAACGTCAAAAAACTTACTCCTTTCAAAAAAGACCTTATCAAAAAAGTTTTCAATTTTCTTGATAAATATCCTGAGGTAAAACAGATATTTATATTTGGCTCTTTTTTGACAAAAAAAGTAGATTATAATGACATAGATATACTTATTTTAACAGACGGAAACGAAAAAAAGGATTTTGAAGAAAAAATTTACAAAAATCTTACAGATAAATTCAATTTAAAATTCCATATTATTTTTTATGATGAAAAGAGGCTGAGACATCTTTTAGAAATATGTCCTTTGACAAGAAACATGTTTTATTTTTATGTTTCAGACAAGCCTTTTTCCGTGTCAAAAAAAACAAAAATTGACAAAAACCATATTAAATTTTTATTAATGATGGCAGAAGATTTGTTGGAAACAAACATTAAAGAATCACAAGTTTATTACAATGAGTTAAGAAAGTTGCACGTGATAGAAAATTTTCTTAACGGAAAGGAGATTTCTCCCAAAGAAATAGATTCTTTCATTAAAAAAACACTAGGGGAGAAAAAACTTTCTTTACTGAAAAAATCTTTTTTACTGGATACCGAGCTATTAAAAGACATTAAAAAATTGATAAAAAATAAACTTTCAGGAATTAATGAAAAGCTTGAAACCTTTAAATGAGGATTAAAAAATGGGGAAAACGGGAGATATTAAAGAACTTACAACCTTGCTGTCTCTGGCACTAACACACAAGATAGGCAGTCAGGTAAACCCTAATGAAATTTACACTGAAAAATATAAAAAAGAATCGGAAGAATTTGTTAAAGAAGCCGAGAAAATTTCGTTGAGACAAAATTGGAATTCTTATGATAAAAACAACATAAAAAACATTTTAAGGAAAAAATTAAGATCCAAATTGACAACGAGAGATTTTTTAAACAATAAAAAATTTGACCTCATGGACACTGAAATAAAAAATATCCTTAAAAGATTAGGATTACAATAAAATAAGTTGAATTCTAAAAGTTATTTTATAAAATATATATTCTAAAACATATGTCCCAACATATACTTTATAACCCAATCAGTGTTAGGAAAACTTTAAATAACAAAACATTAAACAATAATTATGACAGAAACTCCTGAAAACATAATAAGCTTCAATGAATGGCAAAACCTTGATCTGCGAGTTGGTAAAATAGAAAACGTTGAAGAAATTGAAGGGGCCGACAAGCTTTACAAACTCAACGTTAATCTAGGAAAAGGGTTAGGGAAAAGAACACTTGTCGCAGGACTTAAACCCCATTACGATAAAGAAAAACTAAAAGATAAAATAGTGATAGTTTTCACAAACTTACAGCCTCGTTCTTTAATGGGAACCGAAAGTCAAGGAATGGTTCTTGCCGCTGTTTCTAAGGATAAAGATGGAAAAGAAAAAGTAAGTCTCCTCCAACCAGACGAAGATATTGAATTGGGGAGCAGGGTTAGTTAAAATAAAATAATTAAGATAAATAGGAATTAATAACAACCGGTAGTGGGTTGGCCAGCAAAACAGACATCTTCTGCACCACCTTCATCAAGATATTCGCAGAATTCTACAGATGCGTCGGAAAAGTCGTGATCCCCTGTAGTACAAGAGGTTTCTCCTGTACATGTATTTGAACTAGTAGCACACCAGGAAAGATATTGCGACCATCCCCCTGGACAAGAAGATTCTCCAAACTTGCAGAAAGTGTAAGATCCTGAAGTATATGGGGTTCCTCCATACAAGTAACAATCAGATACTGTATGGACACTGTTCACGAGAAGTGTATCTGAATGATCAATATCCTCTAAGCTAACCTCCAAACTAGCAGAAGATATATGGACAGACTCTGAAGGATCTAAATCACTTGAAGAAGTATAAACAAGTCTTAAAACATCGTTCCTATTGAAAGTGTACTCTCCTTCAAAAAAACGAAATGATTTAACCTCGTTTGAATCCCCTTCGTCGATAAAAGTTATCTCTGGACCAGAAATCAAATTATACTCTCCTGTACTCGGATCATATTTTTGAACATTAATAGTTATCGAACCAGTATTTATATTCCCTTCTTTAAGGGCGCTCAACCCTGTGATGGATCCTGAACGAGTAACAGCAAAATTATACGAATAAGCCCCTCCTCTTAAAAGAGGATCTCTGGACATTCCTTTAGGAATATTATCTTTAAAATAACCATCTGCAATATGTCTTGTTGGCTCGAATAAGACCTCATTTTTATATATATTTCCTTCCACATTTATATCTCCTCTAACATGCAAATCCTGAACATTTAAAGTACTCTTCCACTCAGAATCGGGCCCCCCAAGAACCCTTAAAACTCCTTCTCCATCATCATCAGCATCTCCCAAAATTAGCCTGATATCATAATCATTCACTTCATCATTGTGAAAATCTATGTGGGGTAAACCCGCTGTGTCCGTTCTGCTCTCTGTTATTTCAATTCCCGCATGACCTCCTTGATCTTCTCCATAAAGTAAAACCCCATCTTTTCCGGTTGTTCCTCCATAAAATCCATCCAGATGCAAAGGGGCTACAGGACTGCTAGTCCCAATCCCAACATTCCCACCATCATAATAAATATCGCCGTTCTTAGCTGTCCACAAACTATCTCCGCCTGAACCAGTATCATCGGTAGCACATGTCCATGAACTTCCATCACTCTTTAAAATTTCTCCAGAAACATCACAAACCTCTAAATCAGAAGCAAAGTGTCCTGGGTTAGGAGATGTTCCTGAAAGAGCAGCGTAAGCTCCCGAAGCAAGAATAACCACAGCAACAACTGCTAAAAAAGTATAAAACGCTTTCCCTGAAATGCTAAAGTTCAGTTTCCTCACCATCTTTTAACCTTCAATACAAGTTAGTGTAATTTTAAGTTTAAATATATTATGGTTGTTGTCGTTATATTTCTAACTGCTCAATCTTTCTTTTTTTAACCTCTTCAAAATCTCTCTCCCTTCTTCACTTTTCTCAAGCCTATGATAAAAACTGTCTGCCTTTTCATAAGTCGCATTTATCAAAAGATTTACTGCTTTTTTCCATTCCTTTCTAGGATGGGTTTTCACAAAATTAGCCCATCTTTCAACAGATTCCATATGCGATTTATCCCTCATTTTTTCAGCCTCAGTTTTTTTATTTTTTCTTTAATTTCCTCTATAAGATTATAATCAATATTATCTTTATAAATTATTCTTAAATGCCGGGCATCTTCCATATCTTTATTGTCCTTAAGAAGCTCTTCCTTAAAAGCTATGTTGAACTCAATAGAAGAAAACCAAATATCCAAGCCTGTGAAATCAAGTTTAATCCTTGTTTTCATTTGTAACTCGTCAAGTTCATCTTTAACAAATTTAATTTCCATTTCAGGAGGCAGGAAAGTTCCTTTCCTCATATACCTCACACTATCTCCTTTTTTCAGATAATCATAAATATCTTCAACATCATCCGACTGTAAACAGTGAAACCCCTTTTTATCTAATTCTTTGTGCATCTCCTTAAATTTTTCAAAAGGTATTTTCTCAATTATCATATCAATATCTTCTGTCGTTCTCCTTCTTCCATGAGATATGGCAACAAATCCTGAGACAACAATATATTTCGCGTGTTTTTCAACGATTTTGCAAAATTCTAATGCAAATTTATCTAAAACATTCCTATCACCCATTCCCCTTTCCATCTAAAACAAAAGACCCAATTATATTTAACAATTTAGGTAATTTTAAAAGTAGTAACCCTAAAGCCTCTCAAACAACCCACTAAGCTTGTTGATTTTTTTGACTTTTAAGGGGTTCTTAATCTCCTTGAAAGAGTTCTCCCCTACTTTAAATCTAAAATGTTTTGCAATTCTTTCCGAGGTGGAAGGAATGAAAGGCCAAAGCAAAATACTTATTGCTTTGATACTATCTAAAACCTCATACAACTTCGCCTTTCTATTTTTTGCATCCGCCTCCCAAAGCTTATTTTTCTGGATAAATTCATTGCAATAATCAATAAAAGCGAATATCTCGTTAAGAGCTTTGTCAAACTGATAATTATCTATCTGTTTTCTGATTTTCTTAAAATTTAACTTTTTCAAAAGCTTATTCTCTGTTTTCTCAATTCCATATTTCTCAGCAAGAGCAGTAGCTCTGCTTACTAAATTTCCAAGTTTGTTAAGCAACTCGGTATTGTGCCTGTCAACTAAAATTTTCTCTGAAAAGTCGCCGTCTTCTCCAAAAGGAATGTTTCGTATTAAAACGTATCTTAAACTGTCAGAAGGATATATTTTCAATAGCTTTAAGGGAGAAATAACATTTCCTAAAGACTTACTCATCTTTCTCCCTTCTACAGTAAGAAAGCCGTGGACAATTACTTCTTTGGGCAATTCAATCCCGGCACTTAATAACATTCCAGGCCAAATCCCTGTATGAAATCTCAACATATCTTTCCCTACAACATGGATATCCGCAGGCCAATAATTCTTGTATTTCTTGTTAGGAAAACCTATCCCTGTAAGATAGTTTACAAGTGCGTCTCCCCAAACATAGATTCTTTGACTATCATCTTCAGGAACGGGCACTCCCCAAGGTAAGTGTTTTTCATCCCTTGAAAAACTTACATCAGTCAATCCATCTTTAATCAAAGCAAGAAAATCATTTTTCCATTTTTCGGGCGAAATCTTAAGTTTGTCTTTTTTTATTAACTCTTTTATCTTATCAGAATACTTTGAAAGTCTAAAGAAATAATTTTCTTCTGAAATATATTCAATCTCCAAATTGGGATGATTAGGGCATTTTCCGTCTTTAAGCTCTTTTTTTGTAATAAACCTTTCACATCCAGAACAATATGCTCCGGAATATTCTTTTTTGTAAATATCTCCTTTTTCAACAAGACGTTTCCACAATTCAACGACACCTGGCCAATGGACTTTTTTGTCCGTTGTTCTAATAAAATAATTATTTGAAATGCCCAGTTCTTTTGTTAGTTTCCTGAAATATCTTGAGTTCTTGTCTACAAACTTTTGCGGATTAAGGCTTTGTTTTTTTGCCGTCTGATAATTCTTAACCCCGTGTTCGTCGGTCCCTGTTAAGAAAAAAACATCTTTTCCAATAAGTCTGTTCCATCTAGCCAAAACATCTGCTTGTACTATCTCCAAAGCAAAACCTATGTGTGGCGGCGCATTCGCATAAGGTATTGTTGTGGTCACATAAAACTTATCTTTGCTTTTCATAACACAAATAGAAGAGAAAGGTATAAAAATCTAACTTTTAATTCCAAGTCAGAAAGACTTTTAAACAAAAACCTTCTTGATTTAGTATGTTCAAGAAAAAACGTTGCTCAAACTGTGGAGAAAAAATATCTGATAGTTATAACTTTTGTCCGTATTGCCGTGCTCCCTTAAACCAAGAAGGCGATGAAGACTGGGGGATGCTTGGAAAAAATGATTTCATTCCGGGAGGGAACGAAATAAGGATGCCCTTAGGATTTAACAGCTTATTTAATAACTTAATGAAAAGTCTTGGTGGACAGCTTGGAAATCTTGAAATGAACGAGTTTGATGAAGAAGAGCTTCGCAGAGGCAAGCCAAAAATCAAAAAATCTGGTGTTAGCATTTCAATCAAAACTTCTGATGGAAAACCTCCTGAAATAAAAGTGAGGAAGTTTGGAGATGGAGAAAAAAAGAGGAAGGACTCCAAAACCAAAAAAGCAGCACCTAAAACACCTAAAACAAAAAGCTTCTCCGGAAACAAAGGAAAAAAATTCTCTAAGTTACCAAAAAAAGAACCTAAAACAAACCTTCGTAGATTGTCAGACAAAGTGATTTATGAAATAAGAATTCCTGGAGTTAAAAGTCTTGACGATATTTCAATAAACCAGTTAGAAAGCAGCATTGAAATCAAAGCCGTAACAAAAGACAAAGCTTACAGCAAACTAATCCCTGTAAACCTTCCAATTAAAAAATATAATCTTTCTAAAGGAACTCTTGTTCTTGAACTTGATGCGAGAGGGTAAGTGTGCGAGAGGGTAACAGTATCTCCGATGAAAATTAATTATTCTTGAGTTTAAAGAAATATTAAAGTA
>CAZDCI010000012.1:0-28322 GCA_964503975.1 Candidatus Woesearchaeota archaeon | reverse complement strand
CCCGCACATTTTTATTTCTACAAATCTTGATTATAAGAGCCTAGATACTAGGCTCAATGAAAGCAACTGATAGTAGCAGTAGCTTTCTTCTAATAAATCTTTCGGAGGAAAAAATGGAAAAACAAATTTCGATTAGCGGGAGCTATAAAAACATCTATGAAAGAGGAAAACATTTTGTAGGAATATCTGTGTGGCATTTTGAATGGTGTCCAAAATATCGCTATAAGATGTTTGCCAAGTTTAAACACAAGAATCTTGCAGAAGCTTGTATAAGAAAATCTGCAACAGAACACAAAATAAAGATATTGGAGATTGAAGTTATGCCAGACCATGTGCATGTCGTAGCTGGTTTGCCGGGAACAATAAGTCCGAGCAAGGCAATGCAACTTCTAAAAGGAAGGTCTGCATACTTGTTTTTCAGGTATCATCCAAAAGCAAGACTGAGATATCCTAAGGGACATTTTTGGAGCCGTGGAAAGTTTTGGGCGTCAGTAGGATTTGTCCAAATAGAACAAGCCAGAGACTACGTGAGAAACCAGAGAGAACACCACGGCTTAGGAAGCCCCACACTTTAGTGTGGGGAGGATGTCACTTTTACACTTAATCTCCATGTCAATCCAAGATTAAAAATAAGCAGAGCAATTATTAGGCTTTCTGTTTGCCAACTTCCTCCGAGGATTGCACGTAAAAGCTGATATGCTATGAATAATCCGAGAAGAATAAGTAAAATATCAATCCATTTTAATCTCATTTCGACTACCTGAAATATTGTTTTTTATTAGATATATGATAAGCAAAATGATTAATATTAAGACCATTGTTGAAAGCCAGTCAACTCTTTTCATAATATGAAAAGTTAAAAAAATCTATATGAACTTTTTCAAAAGGATTAAAAACCAATTCTTCTATTAATAAAAATGAAAAAAAAAGAGGAACAGAAAATTTTTTCCTAATTATAATGCTTGGCATTGGCATCAGTTGATTTTTGGCGAGGAGAGTGGAGAGTAATGGATGTTTATCTCTTCCCGAATAGCCATCTTTCAAGCTCAATAATTTCCCTGCTTTTGGGAATAATAATACTTTATTTAATTAAACCCAAGTTAAAAATAAGATAATGAAACACAACAAAAAAATAACAATCCTGCTTTTAGCTATGTTTGTTTTGACGCAGGCAATAGGAATTTATGTTGCCGCACAGTATCTTCAGCCTGAGACGGTTTTACCGTTTGGTTTGGATACCCCTACTCCGGAAACGAACGCTGAGTTTAATCTGTTTTTTTCTCAGATAGTTTTAGCTTTTATCATAGCAGTGGTCATCCTGTTTATGCTTTCTAAATTTAAAGCTGAAATAATTCTCAAACTCTGGTTTTTTGCAGTGATAATACTTGCTTTAGGAATAGCCTTTATCGCTCTGTTGCCCGAGTTTCGTTATAAAACATATATTGTTTTAGCAGCCGCAGCAGTTTTAGGCTTTTTCAAAGTTTTCAAAAGAAACTTTCTTATTCATAATTTCACCGAGTTGTTAATTTATCCCGGAATTGCAGCCGTATTCATTCCTTTGCTTAATGTTTATACCATTATTGGTTTGTTAATTTTGATTTCAGTTTATGATATATGGGCGGTCTGGCATTCAGGAATAATGCAAAAAATGGCTAAATTTCAGATAGACAAGCTTAAGATTTTTTCAGGATTTTTTGTTCCTTACATGTCTAAAAGCGTGAAGAAAAAAGTAAAAAAATGGAAAAAAGACCTGAGCAAAGAAGAGCTGAAGAAAAAGTCTGTTAAGGTCAACGTGGCAATCCTTGGAGGGGGAGACATTGTTTTTCCGATAATTACTGCAGGAGTTATGTTCGCAACACTTGGCTTGCTATCAGCAATATTTGTAGCAATCGGCGCGACTCTCGGACTTGCATACCTGTTCTTCATTTCAGAGAAAAAGAAGTTTTACCCAGCGATGCCTTTCATCACCGCAGGAATTTTACTGGCTATTGGTTTTAGTTATCTGGTTTTGTGAGCAAATCATTTTGTGCTCTTAATTTAGCTTCGAGATCTAATTCAGAATGTTTATTTACGAAGGTGGCAAGATTTTTAAAATACTCTTCGTCAACTTCTCTTATCTCTTATACTTAAGGGAACATCAATACTTACTCTGTGACCATTATCATCTTCTACAGTACCAAAAACGATCCCTTTTTCAGAATCAACTTCAAAAGGACCATAATAAGGATTCAAAACAGCATCATTTTCTTTGAATCCCACGAGTTTCCCCCCATGCCTGTCATGAGAATTATACGGACTGATGATTACCCATCTTCCAATATATCCAATGTATTTTTCATTCTTCTCCTCTAATCCAAATCCGTTTGCCATAAAAATTAAATGAAAAACACACTTTAAAAACTTTGTCGTTATGTTGTCACTTTTAAAAAACAACACATAGAAAGGTTTATAAACCCCTGTAAATATGTTACTTTACAATGACAATAGAAACAGAAGAATCAGCACTAAACCAGGATTATTTTTGGTATGTTGGAACTCAAAATGGAAGAACACTAATTTTAGACGGAGAACCAGCAACAAGAGACCAAGAAATCCTTTCTAGGTATGAGGCAATTATTAAATATTTTGAAAGAAACCCAAAGAGACTCTCTCTTAGAAACAGGGATGGTCTGACTAGTGTCTGGTGCAGTGATGCAATTTTAAAGAGAGATGAACATCTTAGAGAGAGGCTAAAGAGCTTATTATTCGAAGGAGAAACACAATAAAATGACAAATGAAAGAGAAACAATCACTTTAAAGGAGCTTTTACTTTTAGAAGCTGGTAGAATTTTAGGGCGTGAGGGACGCACAATTCCTGAGGAAGATGTTAGCGCTATAAGACAATATGGGGATGAGTGTTCTGTATCTCCAGAAGAAGTCACTTTTTATCTGTATGGAAGAGTATTTATTCCTTCAAGACATCTGAACGAAGTTGTTATTCCAGAAGGATGGAATAGGGGAGGAACAGTTATAGGAAGAACTGAGGCTCTTCATTTACCTATGGGAGATAAGACGTATACTTTAGCAGCTAATCCTTTAGACAAAGGATCGGTGGCTTCAACTAAAATAAAATACGAAAGAGAAACACAATAAAATGAATAGAATATTAAGGAAAACTTTGATAGGAATGGGCTTAGCAGGTTTAATGTATGCTGGAAAAGCAGAAGCCCAAGAAGGTAGTTTAAGAAATTGCACCCCTCCGGAATATGCAACCATAACAGATGCCCAAAGAGTCCTTGGTATGAGAAATATAGGATTGATAGATATGAATCTTCCTGAAGGTTATAAAACCCATAAAGGAATAGGGACGGGGTTGAGGTTACTTGCGGGATTATATAATGGAACAATTGAAGCAATTAAAGATGGAGAGGGGAGAATTTATTTTGAAGGAAATTATAGTCAATTTGAAGATCCAGAATCTTTAGTAAGAGTTCTTCAAGAAGCAGATGTAAATTGCGATAAGATAATCATAAGAGAAGAAGAGATGGATCAATTAAGGAGGCAGATAAAATAAAATGTTAGTAAAACAAGATATGATAAACAAGATTAAGGATTACTTTGACCTTAATTTGTATGAAACAAAGGTTTGGTTAGCTTTGCTCGGGAAAGGCGTTGCTTCAGCCGGACAGATAGCTCAAATATCACGCGTTCCGCGTTCAAGGACTTACGACGTTTTGGAATCTTTAGAGAAGAAAGGTTTTGCA
Organism: Candidatus Woesearchaeota archaeon; assembly: GCA_964503975.1. Taxonomy (GTDB): domain Archaea; phylum Nanobdellota; class Nanobdellia; order Pacearchaeales; family GW2011-AR1; genus ASMP01. The sequence goes on along the minus strand of CAZDCI010000012.1, from coordinate 24,579 downwards.
ATCGTCAAACTAGGAAAGCCTGTAAAGTACATAGGAATTAAACCAGAAGTAATAATTGAAAAACTTAAAAATAATGTAAAAAGAGACGCTCAGGAAAGAATAAAAAGTCTTGGGAAGGTAAAAGATACGGATGAGTTTAATAGGCTTAAGAAACTTTATGACGAAGGAATTAACCCTGTAAAACGTGAAGACCTGTCGGCTGCTATAAAAGGACGTTCAAATATTTCAAATTATCTGAGAGAAATACTCCAAGAGGCTCAAAAAGAAGTAATAATTTGCACAAATGCCGAAGACATTCTTTCAAAAGTTAAACTTTTTAAACAAACGATAGACACCTTGAAAAAAGGACAAATTTCGGTTAAGGTTGCACTTTCAGGAGATGAAGAATTGATTAAGAAAGCCGGAAAAGCTCTTGAAGTTCCGGTAAAGAAAGTTGATGTTGAAGCCAAGTTCTTTATTGTGGACAGGAAAGAAATCCTGCTTTACTTAACAAAATCAGAAAAAGGCTCAAGCGCCGATGACATTGCAATCTGGATAAATTCCGAATTTTTCTCACAAGCTTTCGGAAGTTTGTTTGACAAGGCTGTTGAGGGAGGAAGTAAATAAGATGGAAACACTTTTTCCTGAGTATTCCCCTTCAAAACACGAATTGGCTTTACTGGAAAGAGAATTTTATATGGGTGGAATCCCTGTTTTTGATGTTTCTGATATTGCGATAGAGGAAAGACCTCAAGGAGAAACCCAGTATTGGTTGGATTTTAGAGAAGCATAAAGAGATAATTAAACCACAACAATTCTTAAAAAACAAAATAAACAAAGAGATAAAAGAAAAATGAAAACACTCGGAAAAATACTAACAACCGGAGCAGCACTTTTGACTTTAGCTTCAGCACCAAAAAGCTTGGAAGCTCAGGCAACTAACGATGGCGCTTTAAATGATACGACTACAATTGAAGAAGTTCAAGAAAATACATTTAATTACAATGTGGGCTTGAGTTTAGAAAACAAATCCAGATTTTGGGGCTTGCCTTTTGTAGACTCTCCTCACTTCAAACAAAATTTAGGAGTAAACTATGGAAATTTATACTTGTCTCTGGTGGGACATGTAAAAGAAGGAGAATTCTTTGATTTAGATACGGACCTGACATATATTCAACCTCTGTCAGACAACCTATCTGTTAATGCAGGAGTAATGAGATTCGATTATGACGATCCAGAAAAAAGCTGGATTACAGGATACGTTCCTCACACAGGAGTTTCTTTGAATGCTCCCTTGAATCCTTCCATTTCATACAACCATTTAATTGGATTCGGGGGTGGAGATTATATAGAGGGTTCAGTTTCAGAAAGCATGTCTCTTGGAGAAAATGCGGGCTTAAATCTTACAGGAAAATTAGGATATAACATGAACGCAATGATAGATGGAAAGAGAATTACACACGCACAAACAACTTTAAGTGCGCCTTTCAGTATAAAAGGAGTCTCTTTTAGTCCTTATATTAATCACTTCACTTCTTTATCAGAAGATGTTGAAAACGGATTTACTGGAGGAGTCTCTGTAAGCAAGAGCTTTTAAAATGAAAATACCAAAACTATCACAGATTGTTGGAGCAGGGATGCTTGCTTTAGGTAGCTTCTTGCCTTTTGGTAGTTTGGAAGCTCAGACTTCAAATAATGTTTCTACAGATACTACAACTACAAAACAAGTTCAGCCAAATACCGACGGATGGCTTGCAAGAACGGATATTAAAGAAACTGAAGAAGGAATTGTTTATAGCCCGCAAGTAAAATGGCAGGATTTGACGGGAAGAGCAACAACCCAATTTTATATAGGGGCAGACTTTTTGGACGAAAAACTTCAAAACATAGGATTTTCTTTTAATCCTCTTATGAACGGAGAAAACTGGAAAGGAGGAATAGCTCTTTATGGGAATTTAGATACTCACAGTATAGATTCTCTTTTAGAAGAAAGAAATTTGGCGGCAGAAGCAGGTTTTGATATAGGAGATAATGTTTTTTATGTAGGGCGCGCATTTTTACCGGAGTCAGAGTTTAGCGCCTTAAAGGCAGGAAGGAGATTTGGAAACCAAAGGGTCGCCTTCGGAGTTACACATACTAACAATGAAGCTAGAGAAGACGGAACAGATCTTAGAGGATATTTTAGAGGAAAATTAGGAGAGTATGAGCTTAATGCAAAAGCAGATTTTAATGCAAACAACTTGGATTTTGAAAGAGCGAGAATTATTGTTCAGTCTAACGCTATAGGAGACGGATGGAGACCAGGAGCAAGGTATCATGGAAATTTTTCTAACGATGTAAATACACATAACCTTTTGATGAGCTCGGGGAAAGGAAGAAGCTTTAGCTACGGAGGCATAGAAGGAATGACCGATTTCTTTTTCACGCCAAGAGCTATCGTAAATCCAGGACACTTGTATTACGGGAACGGAACTTTAACGCATACTTATGGAGAAAACGTTCTTGATCTTAATTTGGTGGATGTTCTTGGAAGCGACAATGACAGCTTTTCTGCAACAGGATACAGGAATTTTTATGATGTTGGAGAAATAGACAATCTTTATGTTACAGGAAGTTTCAACATAAGCAAGCAGGGAAATAGTTATTCTTTAGGTATCGGGGCACAAGAAGGAACTACTCACGGAAATTTCAATGTAACTTTCGGTCAAGACGGAAAACCAAGATTCTCGGTTAGATTTGACAAAGCTTTAGGAATCCCTACAAACAAAATGTTACTCGAGTTGTAAAATGAACAGATTTCAAAAAACACTTGCTTTAGGCTATATTGTTGCAGGATCTTTTCTAACAAATACCCTTGTGCATTCTAAGGATGCAGAATGGGCTATAAACTCTCTTCAAGATACAGTGTATGTTGATTTAAGAGAAGTAAATGAGATGGAATTTTTAGATTATGTACACCAAGTTTTAGATTACGGTCAAACTTCTTATGAAGCATTGATAAACGATAAGGGAGATTTTATTGATCCTTGGCTATTGGTTCCAGGAAGTTTCTTGTGGCGCAGACCTGAAAGACCCGAAACTCCAGAAGGAATCTATTTTGAAAAACCTTTTTTGGAAAGAGAACTTGAGACAGATATCCAAACAGTTTAATTTTCACCCAAGCCTCAACCCAACAACACTCATTTCTTTCATTCTCTTTTTGTGTTTTTTCCCCCAGTTTGTTAAAAAACTTTCAAGGCTTTTAGGAAGCTGTTTCTTTGCGAATAAACGCTTATTTTTTATGTAAGCGTTTTTATGCCTGGCTTTGAAACGTTTAACATGCCGCTCGTTGTTTATTTTAGGTCCCTGAATGAGAACTTCGCGTTTCTTTTTGACATTGAAAAAGCAGGTTGCTGTTTTGTCTTGATTGTATTCAAATCCGCTTTCGCGGATTGTAAAGTATTTTGAGATTTCTCGTGTGAGATGATTATAAAACTTTAACAATTTACTGCCGGCAATATCTCCTGGTTGTTTGTCAGTTTTAATCTTGAGAATTTGAAAATCATACCTTTCTTTTTTAGCATCTTTTTTCAGCTTTTCAAAATCTATTTTTTTTCTTTCAAAGAACCTTATTGAAGGGTTTTTTAGAAAAGCCTTTGCGGATTTTTGGAATTTTTTAAAAGTTTCGTCACTTAGAGCTGCAAGGACATTTCGGTATTTATATGTAGGATCCACCAAAACAACAGGACTTTGAAGTTTGGAGGCATTGAGGTCAAGCAAAACAGCTTTCCGATTCTTGTGGACAAATTCAAGGTCAATAACCTTTTTCCCTTTTTCTTTTATCTTGCTTAACTCGCTGAGAAACATGCGGAAACTTTTATAATTATAAACCAGCAATTCCAAACCATATCCTGAGAAGCCGTTTATGTAAGATTCTGCCCCATAACACTTATTAGCATAACAAAAAGCTTTTGCAAGACGTATCTCATCTTTTAGCCTTTGCGATTTTACTTTTTTATTGACATACCTGACGTGACTGTATGAGAGGTCAGTAATATTCTCAGCTTCGTCAGGCTTTTTAATTTTCAATACAGGGATTATTTCAAAAAACAATCCTTCATTGGATTTAACTCTGAAATAATCTCTTGAGCCGTGAATTTTTTCAAAATTCAACCTGGCTTTTTTCAAAATTTTCTCGGCCAATTTTGATAAACTTTCAGATTTGTGTTTTTTGTCAAATCTTAAAAAAATGTCTATGTCATACGCGTCTTTACGGATTAAAGTCCCTTTGGCGTAACTTCCCCCTATAAAAAAATCCGCTTTAATTTTGTTGTTTTTTATGGAAGATTTTATTTTTCTTTCAATTTCTTTTAAGTTTTTCTCTATAAAATCTAGTTCTTCTTTAGAAGGCTTTATCTGTTTAAGAGCCTGGCTGAGAATTGATTTAATTTTTTTAGCTTTAGCCATTCTCACCCCTTTTCCTGAATCTCTTTAATATCTTTTGCCGACTTTTTCATTGTGGATGCCAGGTCAATAATATATTTCCCTTCCTCTAACTTATAAATAAGAGGCTGGTTTTTTTTGAAAAGCTTTACAAGATCAAGTTCAAATTTTCCTTCTCCCGTGACTCTTACAGATTCAACATCAAGAATAACAGGACTTGAAGGGTCGGTAATTCCCGCAATGTCCCTTATGTCCTTTTCAACTTTTTTCTTCTCTTCATGAGGGATTTCCACAATCTTATTCTTCATCTCGTCAATCTGGTCGTCCCTGATGTAAAAGAAAAAATGACTTTTACACTTATCACAACCTTCTATGATTTCACGACTTCCTGAATCTATGATTTTACTGCATCTCACACACTGGTAGGGTATTTTAATTACCTCCTAAATTTAAATTTTTTGTTTCCATGATTTTTCCACCCTTTCTTCTATTTTCTATTTTAATTAGCCACTGTAGATTTGAATAGTGAAAAGCCTTTTTAATTTCTTCTTTATCATCAAGATTAAATGTGTGCAAAGGAGTGATATGATCTATTTCAAATTTTTCTATTTCTTCAGGAAAAGGCTTCAGATTTTCAATTACTTCTTCCCAATCGAGACCGTATTTTTTAGACTTCATCATTTTTCCTTTCTTAGAATATTTTGTTAATGCATGGTTTAATGAACGTCTAAGTCTATCGGCGATAGCATAATGTTTATCTCTTTTTCTCCTCAATCTTGCCCGCTTCCTTCTTCTGGCTTTCACTTCAGATCTTTGAAAATATTCTTTATTGTACGTTGATCTTTTTTCTTTATGCTTTCTAGCTAAAAGCCTATGTCTTTCTCTCCACTTAGGATTATTCTTTCTATATTCTCTTGCCCTGATTCTATTTTTCTCTCTTACTTCAGGTCTTTTATTATAATCTCTTTTCTGACAAACAACACTACAAAATTTCTGATCAGATCTTACCATTTTTGAATCTTTTTTACAGAATTCACACTCTTTAACAATCATAAACAATTAAAGCAGAGAATGATTATAAATTTTGCCTTTAGAAGAAATCAAGAAAGAACTACTTATTCAGCAACAACTCTATCTTCTTAGGATTCTTTTTGATCTCTTTGACAACCGTTGCAGGACCAAGAATTGTAACTGCACCGAGGTCTCCGCCTGAAAGGGTGTTTGCAATGTCGCGCTTCATTTTCTCAATAACTCCTATTTTTTTGCCTCTCCCATTGCCTTCTATAACCGCAAGCTCAATTCCTTTGAAGTCTTTAACATGCCCTATCATTGCCATTGTGTCTCCTATCAAACGAGTCTCTTCTTCAGGCTGAAGTCTTCCTTGCAAAATTAAGATGTTATTTCCTAAAACAATATCCAGTATTTTCTTTATCCTTTCATTGCTGTCCAAATCACGTATTTCAGAATAAGGCAAAAATTGTATTGAAAAACCTTTCAGCTTTCCAAGACTTCTTTTCCTTTTTTGAGAACTCTTGGTTTTCCTCTTTTTTTTGGATTTTTTCTTTGTCATGCTTCTTTTTAGCTTTTTTATTTATTCTTTATTATATATGTTGTAAAATATATTTTTTAATGTTACTTTTTTCTTCAACCAGCTTTTTTGGCCAGTTTAAAGATTGATTCATAAAATTCCTCAAGATTTTTGCCTTTTTTGGCGCTAATCCCCACAACATCATATTCAGGAAACGCAGACTCTATTTTTTTAATATCCGAGCTTTTCAAATCAGTTTTGTTAGCTACTATTAAAACAGGAATCTTCCTTGCAACTAGATTACCTATTATAGTAATATTCACCTGATTATAAGGGTTTTTTGTAGAATCCAAAACAATCACAACAACATCCATATCGTCAAGCCATTTTATGCTTTCAATGACTCCTTGAGTTGCCTCTTTTGCACGCGTTTTAGCATCTTTTTTCTTTATCTTATACTTCAAAAAATCTTCATAATCAATCTTGGTTGCAATTCCCGGAGTGTCAACCATCTTGAAAGTCATATGTTTTCCTTTATATTCAATCTCAACCTTTTCTTTAAACTGAACAGTGCGCGTTTCGTGAGGAATTTTGCTCACTTCCCCTATTTCTTCTCCCGTGAAATCCTTACAGATGCGGTTTGCAAGGCTTGTTTTGCCCGCATTCGGAGGCCCGTAAAACCCGAGTTTTAAATCCCCCTTTTTTCCAAATATGCGGGAAAATATTCTCTTGAAAAATCCTTTAAGTCCTTTAGCCATAAATTCTTCTCGTTGTTTAATTTTTGTTTTGCCTAATCCTTTTTAAAAAGATTATTTAATAAAGTTTTGTGTGATGTTTTAGTTATTTAAAAAACTCTTTGCTCTTTTTGTTGAACATCAGATATCCTACAATTGCTCCATTGAGAACAAGAATTATAATAAAAGAAGGTAACCCTACAATTCCTCCGGTTATTGTAAAGTACAGGGAACCAAATACCGATATCACTGCAAGAATCACTAGTAGAATTCTTCCCCAGTTTTTACCTTTCCATAATCCCCATCCTATTGCTAGACTCAAAATACCCAGGGCTATTAAAACTCCTCCCAAAAAGTAACCCCCGAGAGATACTGCAGGGAAGTACTGCTCGAAACTGCGGAAAGAGACAATAACAATTATCGCTCCTAAAACAGACATCGCCGCGTTTATGAAATAAAGTATTGAGAGTATTTTTACAAAAACAGGCGCCTTACCTTTTTTCCCCGAAATGACCTTTTCCTTTTTCCTTTTACCGCTGAACAACCCTATTGTTGCGTCAATAGGGACTTCAAGCATGCCTGTTCTTTTGCCTGCATACTTTTTCATTACATACCTGATTCTTTCCCCGCCCCATCCGGCATCTTTAAGGTTTTCTTCTATTTCATCGTTTGAAAGCCCTTTTTCTTTAGCGTTATTTACGTAATTTACCATGTTATACAAATCGTTTCTGTCTTTGAACAGCTTGCTTTCATATTTACGTTTGTACCATTCCTGCATTATTACATAAATTATTAGTGCAATAACTATTAAGATAACAAATGCGAGAATAACCCATCCGAGATTTGATTCTTTTTCAACTTCTCCAATCAGTTCTCCGCTTACACTCAAACGGTTTATTGAAGGAGAAATAAATGCAGGTACATTAATGAAATCATAGTTTTCAGAAGTATAAAATGAAATTTCCTGGTTTGGAAAGAGTTCTTTATAATAATACTCTTCGGTTTGTTTTACTGCTCCCGAGACTTCCATATTCGCAAGCTTGGGAATTATTAAGTAATAAGGATAATCTATGGATGTTTTTTCCTGCACGCTTATCGTGAAAAATTTAAGCAAAGGCTCAATTTTGTCGTTTTTTTCCTGAGAAAATTCGTCAAAGCTGATGAAAGTTATAAGGTTTTGTTGCTGCCATGCGACTGCTGCTTCTTTATAATCAGATATCCTTGATTCATCATACGTTCCTCCCCCTATTGATTTTAACACTTCAAGATCTATAGAATCTTCTTTTGAAAAGAAAACAAAATTATCTGCCTCCTGGCTTTTAATTATGGCTTCAGGCAAATCCAGTTTTTGCAGATCGGAAACTATCAATACGTAATCAGATTCGTTTTCCGCGTCACCATAAGCCTTTTGGAGCCTTTCTAATTCAGATTCAGTAAAATCAAGATTTAAAACGCTCTCAATTCCCTGTTTGTGAAAAGTTTCAAAATCAGAAATGCTGTTTCTTACAGAATTCAAGTTTGAATTTAGTTCTGCAAGCCTTGTATTGATAAACTCAATGGGTAAAGTGACGTTCACATTGAAAGTTTTTTCTGAAGTAAGACCTTCTATGTTTGTAACTTTAACACTAAGGTTGTAATTTCCGATAGAGGTGTAAATGTGTGTTGTGGAATTTCCAAGAGTGGTTACGTTTGTAGAGTTGTCTCCAAAAGACCAAACATAATCAGAAACGTTTATTTCTGATGTAATTTTAAGTTTGAATTTTGTGGGTATTGAAGAAGCTGTCTTCACAGGATTCAAAGAGTTTATTATTGGAGCATCTTTAACTTCTATTTTCTCGCTGAATACTTCCTGCCCTGAAAGACTTAAAGTGTAGTCATACGTATTAATTTCTCCTGGAACCGTTAAACCTAAATTGTCAAGGAACACCCTCTGAAAGCCGCTTGATGATGTTACTTCCGCAGATGTTTCAGTCACGTCGTGGAATTTGTTCTCTGGAATTTGCCCTAAGTTTTTTTCATTATAAACCAAATCAAGATTGTTTAAAGTAACACTTTGAGGAGCGTTCGAAATTATTTTTATAGGGACAACACACCCTTCACTTCCACAATTCATTGAAGAGCCGAATCTGTTTTCAAGATAGTTTTGAATTTCAACAGCGAGAGAGGTCCCATCAGATAAAAAGTTGTTTACACTTCTGCTACCGAAAGAATCAAATTCCTTTTCTTTTGCAAAAATTCTGAATTCTGCAGAAACCGGATTTCCTACGCCCCTGTATCCTCCACAATGATCAGGATCTGTGCTGTATCCTTGAATTCTATAATTATTTTCTTGAGAATTTGAGTAAACACACACGAAATACTCTTCTTCACTTATAATTTGATAATCTATACCACAAGAAACTTCTTCTCCTGTGGATGAAGAGGTTTGTAAGTTACACTCTCCTTTATTTTCTCCAAAAGAGTTAAAGAGTTCGGCAGTGATTGCTCCTGAACCCGAGTTGTTTTTTATCCACGCCCCCACCACAACCCCAGGGGCTGAAGACAAGTTAATCTTTTCACAAAAAGGTTCTGATTTAAGAATTGGCTCAGTAGTTTCTTTTTCGGTATCAAAACATCCATACGTTTTTGTGTTTTCACAAACATTTTCCAAGGATTTGTTATTTATTACTTCTATTTCCCCGTCATTAAGTATGTCTATTTTTAGCTGGCTTTCCCCACAAGCAGCCCCTGCATCACTTGAGACATCAAAAGAGACACTATCCACAGATTCAACATCCCCAGTAAATTTCAAACCTAAAAGTTTTTCTTCGCCTGTTTTCAAATTTAGGGTTTTACTACTCTGCGCGTTGCTTGCAGAGTAAGCGTTTTCACAGTCTGTAGGCGAACAGGTATAAGAGTAAGAAGGATTTTTGCTTAAAGCATTTCCAAGAGTTATATTATTTCCAAAAGAATCTTCAAATATTGAATCTAAAGGTTCATCATCAAAGCTAATATTCACCCAGCCTTTTATTGAAAACTCTGGGCCATAAACATCTTCAATAAAATAATCAGGGGTTCCTATGTTGAAACTTGCTAAAATAAAGCTTAGACTAAACAATCCAATTAAAAGTATTGCAACAAAATAAAAATGCTTTTTTCCCACCATCTTTTCTCTTCAACAAAAAAGGAAAATCAGTTTATAAATTTGTTTGTGAACAAGCTAAAAGAATTTTCACTTAACTTCACAATCAGAGTGTGAGCATTTTGACTTTAATGATAAAATTGATTGCTGTGGAAGTGAAAGATTTGGACAATCTTCCATATACCAGATTGACAAGATTAATTCTTAACGTCTTACTTTTTCTTAACGTTTATTCCTATATAAATCATAGCGATTATTAAGATTGCCGCGATGAAATTGAAAATGTTGAAGAAAGGCAAAGGTATTTGTGCAGGGCATTCATATGATTTTTGTTGCATTCCTTCAGGACAGGAAGCTGGGCGTGGTTCTCCAGTAGGACTATCCCAGCTCGCAGTGTAATTTACAGTCAAGTAACCGTCATCATCACACGTGTCTCCGGTGTCTATATAATGATATACACACCTTCCGATTTCAGTACTCCCTGTTTGTTCGACTTCAACATGCAGTAATGCGATGTTGCTATGTGTATTATATGTTCCACTTATTTCACTAAATCCTGCACTTTCTCCTGTAGCAACATTTCCGTTTATCGTTGCAACCCCTGTATTGCTTGAGCTGAAACTTGTCCCGGAAGTCACATCACTTTCTGAATTATCAGACATGTGCAATATAGATGTGTAGCCTGAAGTTCCCCCTATCAATATTGTCTTTTCAGTTGGAATTATTCTTATGTGGGATTCTACAGGACCATCTCCCGAAGCAACAACAGTCAATGTTGCAGTGTCTGTTTGTGTAACTCCTGCTTCAGTATATGATATAGTTACTGTTGTTTGCCCTGCACTTACTCCTAAGAATTCACATCCTGAACTTCCGACTCTGGTTGCAACACCTGTATCTGAAGAACTGCATGATTCAATACTGCTTGGATTTAATGCACGGTTTTGACTTTCATCAGTGTAATATGCAAATACTTCAAAGCCGTCAAATACAAGTCCTTCATCTATTGCTGCACTTGAAGGAGTTAGTTCTATCTCTGTAAGTTCATATGGAAGAGGAGTTTCTTCAACATGCAGTAATGCGATGTTGCTATGTGTATTATATGTTCCACTTATTTCACTAAATCCTGCACTTTCTCCTGTAGCAACATTTCCGTTTATCGTTGCAACCCCTGTATTGCTTGAGCTGAAACTTGTCCCGGAAGTCACATCACTTTCTGAATTATCAGACATGTGCAATATAGATGTGTAGCCTGAAGTTCCCCCTATCAATATTGTCTTTTCAGTTGGAATTATTCTTATGTGGGATTCTACAGGACCATCTCCCGAAGCAACAACAGTCAATGTTGCAGTGTCTGTTTGTGTAACTCCTGCTTCAGTATATGATATAGTTACTGTTGTTTGCCCTGCACTTACTCCTAAGAATTCACATCCTGAACTTCCGACTCTGGTTGCAACACCTGTATCTGAAGAACTGCATGATTCAATACTGCTTGGATTTAATGCACGGTTTTGACTTTCATCAGTGTAATATGCAAATACTTCAAAGCCGTCAAATACAAGTCCTTCATCTATTGCTGCACTTGAAGGAGTTAGTTCAATACTTTCTAGTCCTCCTCCTGGACCTGTATATATGTTTGCAAACTCACATACAGAAGTTGTGGAATTCCACTGACACGCATAACCATCTGCTTCAGAATCGTAATCAACATTTTCAGGATTTGAAGCTACGTCACACCAATGAGGGTCGTCGTTACATGCTGTTTCTGCAGTAGGGTTTCCGCTCCCAGGAGTATAATAATCACTACATCTATTCACAGGTCCCAAGTTACAGTAATCATCCACAGAATCTTCGCTGACTTTAAGCAAAGGGTCGTTGCTTTGTTTATTTTTGGAAGAGTCTGCACTAAGAGAGGCAGTAAAATAATATTCGGGTTCAGGGTTAAGTCCTCCTTCATTAAAGTAATAAGCTTCCCACTCCCCAATTGCCACATCACTATTGAAATTTACATTGTTAGGATTTTGACATCCCAAATCAGTTTCACAATCGCCCTTAGAAGAGGCACCCCCTTCAGTAACGGTGAACTCAACCTGAAGTGTACTGCAGCTGCTTCCTTCCAAGACAAGATACACCAGTCGTTCATTATTAACCGGATTGTCATTCGATGTTAAAGCAGAGATTCCGTCGCTTTGCAAACTCCAGTAAGCATTGTCAAGACTGCATTCAGCAACCTCTGGATCATTATAACATGAAATTGTGTCAAACTCACAGCTATCGTCACAGCTCAAGTCTCCCCCGTCATATCCTAGAGAAGTGCAGCTTTTCCCGTCCAAATCTCCCCCATCACAAGTTTCTCCACTTTCTTTAACACCATCGTTGTCACACTGGGTTGCGGGTTCCAGCAGACACGTTGAACTACAGCCGTCTCCGTCGTTCAAGTTTCCATCATCACACTCTTCACCTTCATCAATGTTATTGTTCCCGCAAAGATTGACCTCACAGATTATGTTAAAATTATAAGAGCCTAGATGCGCGTTTGTTTCAGAAGATATAGAAATAACAGGAATTTCACCATCCTGTTCACTTGCTACAGCATCAACACTTCCAAAACATTCAAGAACACTATCATAGCAAACTTCTTCAGTATAGGCTGAGCCTTCAGGTCTTTCTGCATGTGCGTTTGTTACGTCCGATAATCCTAGAATTTTATTGTTTCCGTCACAAGTTGTCCCTCCAGAACCAAAATCACAACACAAAGCATAATTATAGTTGCTTTCGCTTGCGAGTTCTCCATGAGCGTTATCTCCTGAAGAAAGCTTCATGACAACATTATGTCCATTACCATTGCATATATTTACAGTATCAATATAGCAAGAACCTTCAGCGGAAATCAATCCAGTGCTGGCAAGAACTATTAACAGAAATACTCCCAGCAAAAAAATCTCTCTCTTTTTCATTTTATTCGTAATAATAACAGCATATCTGTCCTGCTGTTGGGGGCGAATCTGAAGGAGTTCTTTTTCTTACAAATTTGTCTTCTTGCGCAGGACAGCTCCCATCAGCTTCAGGGGTTGTCCATTCTCCTCCAAGCCCTGAAACACATGTCTGATCTAAAACTTCATTACATGAAATTGAAGAGCACGATTCAACATTATACAAATTTTGGCTTGCAAGTGCTTCACATGTCTTACTTGTTCCGTCAGGAAGAGTTCTTTGAACGTCACAGAAACTTGCCTTTTGTTCGGTTTCACATGCAAAAGCACACTGTCTTGAAACAGGCTCGGATTCTCCTGTAGACCCGTATGCAACGTCAGATAAACTTTTTCCTTCAAGATCAGACTCCCCATCAAAACCGGCTAAATTATAAACCAGAATCCCCCCTCCGACAACAATAACTATGATGCTTAAGATTAAAACTAACTGTATCTTTCCAACCCCTCTTTTATCCTTCTCACCTTTTTTCATAAACTAATAATAGAAATATGTTTTATAAATATTCTTATCCTTTACCAGCTCTGTAATTTATCCCTTCTAGGATGCCTTAAAACCAATTTGCATTTTCACATTAATAAAATTATTTTGTTAGAGTATTGCCAACATTTATTTTTAGTATCTCCGATGAAAATTCTTAATTATGATTTAAATTAGTGTAATTTTGATACCACATTGTATTATTTTTTCAACCTTTGACAACGGCGAGTGGTTTTAGCCTTGCGACCTTTTTACCTATTCCCAAATCATTGCTTACTCTGACAACTTCATCAACATTTTTATAGGCTTCAGGAGCTTCTTCAAGCATTCCGCGGATGCTTCCGGCCTCAATGTAAATATCTTTTTTCTCCAAATCTTCTTTTAAGTTTTTTATGTTGAGTTTCTTTTTTGCATAAGTCCGGCTCCAGACCCTTCCTGCGCCGTGAGCGGTGGAAGCGAAAGAGATTTCCCTTGCCTTGTTTGTTCCAACTAAAACATAAGAAGAAGTTCCCATGCTTCCCGGAATAAATATGGGCTGTCCTGTTTTTTGGTATTTCTTGGGTAGCTCTTCCCTCTCTTTTCCAAAACTTCTTGTGGCACCTTTTCTGTGGACGCAAAGTTTTTTTTCTTTCCCGTCGATTGTGAAAGTTTCAAATTTTACTATGTTGTGCGCAATATCATAAACAAGATTTAAATTTTTATCAGAGAAGTATTTCTTGAAAACTTTTTTCACCTGATGCGCTATCATATGTCTGTTACAGAAAGCAAAATTTGCAGCGGCCCTCATTGCAGCAAGATAGTCTTTTCCTAATTTTGAGTTTACAGGGGCGTAAGCTAATTCTCTTTCAGGAAGGTGAGAAAATCCATACTCTTTTTCATAAATCTTTAGATAGTCAGAGCATGTTTGATGGCCAAGCCCGCGGCTTCCGGAGTGAATTAAAACACAAACTTTCCCTTCTTCAAGACCAAAAACTTTCGCTGTTTCTTCGTCAAAAATTTTTTCAATGCACTGTATTTCCAGAAAGTGGTTCCCTGCTCCGAGAGTTCCAAGTTGTTTTCTTCCGCGGGCTTTTGCCCTCTGACTTATTTTTGAAGAGTCTGCTCCCGGAATGCATCCCGAATCTTCACAGTTTTCAATATCTTCTTCAACACCCAATCCTTTTTCAACAAACCATTTTACCCCTTTTTCCATTAGCTCGTTGAGTTCTTTTTCATTAAATTCAAACTCTCCTTTTCTCCCAACGCCTGCCGGAACGTCTCTTTTTATCTGATGGGTTATTTCTTTTCTTTTTTTAAGAAAATCTTTTTTGTCAATATCTGTTGTAAGGAGTCTAACCCCACAGTTTATGTCGTAGCCTGTAGCTCCCGGACTAATAATTCCTTTTTCCAGGTCAAACGCTATAACCCCTCCCACACTTAAGCCGTATCCTTGGTGCGCGTCCGGCATCGCTATAGAGTATTTTATAATGCCTGGCAATGTTGCGGCATTTTTTACTTGCTCAAGGGTTTTATCTTCCTTTATTTTTTCCATCAGTATGTCGGAAGCAAAAATCTTTCCAGGCACAAGCATTTTCCCTTCTTTAGGAACTTCCCACACATTCTCTTTCAGTTTTTTAAGTTTCATAACATAACAAAGAAGTCTTCTTATAAAAACCTTAACTTTTCACCATCACACATCCAAAACAGCCTGAGCTTCCCACAGTTTTTTCCCGTTTTTACCTTTTACAGGTTTGACATACATTTCAGAATAAGTTGCCGCCTTAAAATGGTCTAAGTCTTTGCAATTTTTAGCGTCATCTCCAAACAAGGTTCCTTTCAGTGTTTTTGTTCTTTCACCAGCTTCAAGTTTTGCTTTTGCAACAACAAACTCTTCAGCATCCAGCAAATAAACAAGTTCGTCAAGAAAATTATAAAACAACTCTTCTAAGTCAGAGCCTTTCAAAGAAACCCTCTTTTCCTTAATGGGTTTTATTTTTCTCCCTCTTGCGAGAAAATCCGAAACGGCCAAAACTGAATTTTCAAATACTTCATTTAGATTCTTCCCTTTAACGCGAAATTTTACGTCAGCGGTGTGCTCTAAAAATTCAAATTTTTTCATTTCACTCCCAGCAAAATAATTTAAGTTTTCTTGGATTATAACCTGGAGAGGGTGACTGGGTTGTTGTCACGCTTATGAATGCTGACTCTGAGTAAATGTTTGTTTCTTCAGGGTTCCTTAAGGTGCACTCGCTTGAGATTGAACAGATGTTTGCCTTGCAGTTCAAACCTCCTTTATTGTTTTCAATGTAAGTTTTAACACTTTGAGGAAAACTCGCGTCTTCCCATATCACATCTGAAGAGACATCCGCTTCAATTATGTCGGAGCGCAAACTTTCATTCAGCTGAACACCTCTTAAAATTGAAATCTGTTTTTCATGAACTTCAGCTTCAAAAACTCCTTCTCCGATTTCAATGCGTCCCTGATTTAAAACCAAAAGCATGACTCCCGCAAGAAAAAGAATTGCGACTGAAGCTTCAACAATTCTAATCCATCCTTTTTTACCTTTTAACATTTTATCTATAAGGTTAATAAACCATTACCGTAAGCGTCCCCGTTTCTTTATCCCCATTAGAGTTTATATATTGTATCTCTTTTTCTTCAGAATAAACACTCAATTGCGTCTGAACACTTTCAGGAAGATTTCCTGCAGAAATGTCTGTTCCGTTTTGATACGTAAAATTAAAAATAAAATCGCTTGAATCAGGAACACTCAATTCAGATTTTAAAGTTTGATAACTTCCATCATAAGTAATTTTCAACTCAGACACTTTTGAGCTGAAAACGAACCCTTCTGTTTTAACCAAACCTAAGGTGTATTCGCTTTCGGAAAAAGATTTATTGTTACTACATGAGCTTCCTACATCGTTAATTGGAGAGAATTCTTCAGATTCAAGAACCTTGAAGAAGTTAATGGTATTGTCTCCTCCCCTGTCTACTACCAAACTATTTCCGAACGAGGAAGTGTATGCCGTTAAGCTGCTTCCCGAGGTGTTTTTGACTATTATTCTGTTGTTCAAATCCAGATTACTTAAAAGATTTTCAAATTCAAAACACTCTTCAGTAAAGCTTCCTGAAGAACTTAAACTTATAGTTGTGAGTTTTGCCGTCACGTTTTTTTCAATTTCACCTGTTAAATGAGTGAGGACATTTTTCTTTTCCGTGCTCACCTGGAAATTTGGCTGAAGAATAGTGTAAAGAAAAACCACAGCGGTTATGAAAATTACAAACGACAAGATAAAACCCACATGGGACGCTTTTTTGCTTTTTAACATTTTTCTCATTTTTCAATTATTTTCCATTTAACATTAGTTATAATTTCTTCTTTAGACTTTTTGCATTTATGATGGGCGCAGATATTTGCCACTATACATCCCCCACACTCGGTTTTTATAGTTTCTTTGCATTTAGGGCACTTAGCTATTGCTTTCATTTTGTTTCAAACCCCAAACAAGACGTTTGCTCCTGTTGATATTAAAAACGCTACAAGCATGAGCGCAAAAGAGTGCCTTATTCCTGCCTTGATTGTTCCTTCAGAAAGTTTTCCGATTGCCAACCCAGAGAAAAACCCTTGTATCAATAATAAGTAAAGGAAAGAGTTTGCAATTTCTTGCTGGTTTATTGGTTCTCCTCCGCCTATGAAACCCAGTCCAAGTTCCCCGCTACCTTGCCCTGAAATTCCCGTAAGAATAGGAAGTATCTGGAATTGCATAACTAAAATAATAATTATAAAAACAAAAAAGATGATATAACCCTGGACAACCAAGGTAGATATTGAAGCCTTACGTTCTTTTTTAAGTTTGTCAGACATTGTAACTGCTTCGGTAACAGACTCAAGAATCTCACCTATTTCTCCCCCGCTCCTTTCCGCCTGTCCTATTAAAGTTAAGGAACGCGAGATTGTTTTATTATTTACGTCTTTTGAGAAAGTTTGTAACGCTTTATTTAAAGGTATTCCAAGAGAAATTTGATTAGCGAGTTTTTTAACATTCTCTGACAAAACACCATAGGGCTTGTCTTTTACGTTGATGATGCTTTTGCTTATGGGGGTCCCGGTTTTAACACTTTCAACTAAATTCCTTGCGAATTCAAGGAACATTTCTTCTTTCTCGTTTGCCACACGGTTTTCATGTATTACTGAAAAAACGAATGGTGAAGCTAAAACAACAACTCCGATTCCAAAAACAAAGAAGAAAAACTTGGTGTTTAGAAGCAAAAGCGACATGCTCATGATTAACACACCTATTCCAATTCCAATCCAGTGGTATTTTTTGAATTCCATCATGTTCCCCCTTCAGGTTGTTTTAAGTGTAAAAACGTAAGGAACAAAACATTAATCAGGGTGACTCCCAAAATCATTACAATAGCAATCATGTTAGTACTCAGTGAAATTCCCAGTCCGCTAATCCTCATCATGACAAGCAAAAGCATAAGTATCATAGGAGCGGCAATAACTACGCTGATGTAAACATCCATAAATGTCTCGGCAGCTTTTGATTGTTTTTCTCTTTCAAGCCGGTATTCAAATAAAAGCGTTTGGGAACGTTTTTCAAAAAAATCGGGCAAGTCTCCTCCGGAAGTAATTGTTGTGGCTAAACCGTTAAAAAGTTCAGCTAGCTTTTTGCTCGGACTGTTGAAAGCCATACCCCTTAAAGCGGAAACTAAATCATACCCATAAATGTTTATTTCATTAAGAAGTTTTGTAAATTCTTTTGAAAGATGAGGGTACTCTTTTGTCTCTACGACTATGCTGAATATCTTGCTTGGCTCGACCAAAGAGCTTGAAATGGAGGACATGTGGATTGTAGCGAAAGGCAGCTCATGATTTATACGCGTTTCCAAAGACTTACGCTCCATTGAAGGGTAATAATACATGAAAAGATAAGCCGCCACAGGAATAACAAAAATTATCCAAAAAGTTTGCAAAAGACGTGTGAGGAAGGCAGTTTCTGTTCTAACTATAAAAGGAGGCAAAGCAACCAGATTGAAAAACAAGAAAAACCCAAATATAAAAAACGAAACGCCGAAAGAAACTAAAGTCACGAAGAACATAAATGAAAGATAGTTTGCAGGAACAAACTCAAGATTTCCTCTAATTAGTTCACGGCGTAATCTTTTGAATCTGTTTTTCTTTATTAAAGACTGGGAAAAATTGTAAAACATGCTGCTGGCCATTTTTACAGTTTTATGCGGTTTGCGATGTTTTTTCTTCTCTTCCTCCCCCTTTTTCTTTTTATCGGGCTTCTTTTTCAACCGTTTTATTGTTTCTTTCTCAAGAGTTTTAAGTTTGAACCTGTCCGTGCCTTTCTTTTTTTCTTTATTGGAATCGTAAGAAGATATCTTTTGTGTGTTTTTAGAAGCTTGCGAGGTTTGCATATGTGGAGGAGATTGGAAAGATTGGGAAGGACCTGCTGGGCTGTTTTTTTGAAAAGTCTTTTTAGGAAGTCTCTGGACCCTTCCTCCTGGCTGAGGCGTCGGCAGTTGCTTGTAAATTGAAAGCTTCCTTGTAGAACCTGCGCTTTTTTGATTGACTTTTTTCAAGGCGTTTTTGAGCTCATGAATCTGAGAGCTAATCATTTCTTTCTCACGCCTGTTATCAGTTTGGTTGAGTTGGGTTGAAAGCCTCCTTAACTTTTCTGTGAGCTGTTTTTGCTTCTCGGTATTTTCCTGCAAATCCTGTATAAAGTTTTCGTTCATCTTAAAGTATATTATCTAAAGGACTTTTTATATTTTTTATTGAAGCCTGAGATATTTGAGTATATATCTGCGTTGTCTTTATGTCTGAATGTCCAAGGAGCTTTTGTATAATTTTTAAACCGATTCCTTGCTCCAGAAGGTGGGTAGCAAAGCTGTGTCTGAGTAAGTGAGGATAAACTCTTTTCTTTATTCCTGCTTTTTTGGCGGAGTTTTTTAAAATTGCCTGAATTGTCGCAACAGTTAATTTTCCTCCCCGATTGGATTCAAATAAAAAACCCCCTTTTTCAAGTTCACAGAATTTTTTCAAATCATTATATAAAGAATCAGGAATTTTAACAAACCTGTCTTTTTTTCCTTTTGAAAGTTTTATATGAATAAACCTTTCTTCAAAATTAACATCTTCTTTTTTTAGGCTGACTGTCTCTGAAACTCTCAGCCCGCATCCATAAATGAGTTTAATGATCAGCCTGTGTTTTGTATTTTTTGTGCTTTCAATTAATTTTTTTATTTCACTTTCTGTCAAAATTTCAGGAAGCGTTCTGTTTTTCTTTATTGTGGGAAAATTTACTTTTTCGTTAAGAACATTTCTGAAGAAAAAAGTTATCGCAAATTTTTCCTTGTTTGCGCTTGAAGGATTTTGCTTTTCAATAACATCTAACAAATACTCTTTAGCAACCCTCTCGCTCAGTTTTCTCTCTCCTGCAAATTTCAAAAACTTTCCCATCGATGATACGTAGCTTTTGACGGTTTTAGGAGAGTAATTTCTTAGTTTGAGCTCCCTTTCAAGCTCTGAAACCAACCCCCTTTTCATCCAAATAAAAAAAGAAACAACTTTAAAAACTTTGCTTTTTCCCACATAAAAAGACATATTATTAAATGATATTGGTGGTATGTATGTTGCTTGGCTTCGCCCAAATTTTAATTTTTCTTTCTTTCCCGCCCAAAGATAGTGAGAGATTGCCCGCGGTTGCTTCGCAACAGATAGCTTTTGCCTTCGGCAAAAGAGAAAAACTTCTTTTACCCGACCTACGAGAAAACCAACGAAATTAAAATTTCGCATAACAATGGGTAAAAGGTTCGCTTCCGCTCTCCCAAATTTTTCTATTTATTTAGGAGGAGTTCCTAATCCTTCGGATAGATAGTCGGCTCACGCCGAAATTTTATTATAATAATCATTTTAAACCTCATTTTTATCTCTTTTCTATGGCAAAAACAGTCGGAAAAATCAATTTTAATGTTTTACAAGAAGAAGTAATAAGGCAGTTTGATGAACATAGCAAACTGCTAAAAAGTCATGCACATTTAGCAGAAGTTCTTATAGGTTTTGTTTTACTTTTCTTTATTTATTTTCTTAAAGATGCTGTTTTTGATTTTAACTTTAGCATTGCAGTTAGTTTAATTTTTATTTCGGGAATATTAGGAGCATACGCCTTTTGGATTAGGGACTTTCCAATAGGTATGAATATTAGAGACTCTTTAGAAAGTGTTCTGAAAAATAGAACTATTGATTTAAGGGCGGAAAGATTTCGGAAACTCTTAAAGGCAAATGAAATGAATGCACAAACAATTAAGAAAAAAAGCTTACTTCTAAAATTAGGTTATGTTTTTTACTTTATAGGGCTAATAGAATTTTTCCTAGTTAAATTTATATATTCTTACTTTTTTTAAATAATATGGCCGATAATAAGGAACCTCAAGAAGATGAAATTAACATGGAACCTCCAGAGGGGCAAGTTAGTAGAATGCATACTTTAGAAAAGAGTAGGAAGACAGAAGAAGATAAGAAAAAAGAAAAATCAGTTTAATGCCTTTGCGACTTTTTCACCTTCTTTTGTTCTCTTGTAAATTCTTCCCGTTCTGTCTTCTGGATTTACAACTTCAACTAACTTTTTATTTTTCAACTCTGATAAAGCACGAGAAACGAGATTAAAATAAGTATTGCTGTTGCTTTTGTAAATTTTCATAACCAATTCAGAGGGCATCATAGGTTTATCTAAATTCATAAAAATTTCTTTCCTATTTTTCCCTCTTTTTATGAAACCTATTGCTTTTAGCAATTCCATAGCAATCTATAAGCAATTTGGCTTAAGAAACAAATTCAACAATCTATTAGCAAATTGTGAGCGAAAAAAGAAAGGTTTTTAAAGGATTTATCACACTTTATTTTATTATGGTAAAGGAAACTAAAAAAATCACACTTGGTTTAATCTTAAGTTGGATTTTTGGTGTTCTTTTTGGAATAAGCGGGCTGTCATTTTTATTTACAGGTTCAATTATAGCAGGAGGTTCTTTAATTCTTGCTTCATTGATTTTATTACCTCCAGTGAATAAGTTTTCAAAGGAGAAATTTAATCTTGAGCTTTCTAGAGGGTTAAAAATAACTCTGGTTATAGTATTGTTAATAATTTATGCGGTTAGCTTATCTACTTCTGACATATCCGGTTCAGATACTGCTTCAAATCAACAACCATCTGGAACGGGAGCAGAGTCAGGCATAAATGCTGGGAATTCTGAAACAGAAACAAATGAGCCAGAAATCTATGGTTTTGGTGATAAGGTAACTGTTGGAAATTTTGCATATATCTTTCATGATTATGAAACTAGAAATGAAATAGGCGGTTCTGAATATTTTGAGGGAGAATTTGCAGATGGAATCTTCTTAATTTTTGATGTAACTATTGAGAATGTTGCTAAAGAATCAAAAACTCTTTGGGGTTCTTATGTCGTAGTAGTTGATAATCAAGAAAGAAGATTTGAACATGACACAACAGCAGAAATCTATTTAGATGGTTCTTTCAGTTTTGAGCAGATGCAACCGGGCTTGCCTAAAAGGGGAAAAATTGTGTTTGATGTGCCACAAAATATTGAAGGATTTATAGAAGTTTCAAGCGATAGTGTTTGGTCTGATGAAGTAAAATATGTTTCTTGGTCTGAATAAAAACTAACGGAACTCCCCCATTTTCTTTTTAGAAAAAAGAAACAAAAAGCGGGCGGGCAATCTCTCAAAATTAAATGGTCGTCGCTTCCACCTCCTCCCCCACCCTGAAAGAAAAATTAAAACTCACGAGGGGATTTTTTATCCCAGCTCGTGCCTCACTTCGTTCGGTCAAGCAACAGCAGATTAAACAGAAAAATGTTTTCGCTTCGCTCACCCTTTTTTTTTCAGGACACATTTTTCCCAAATTTTTTACTTCGTAAAAAACACTCGGGGTCGTTTCACTCCGCCCGAGCCCTATGGGTTGTTTAATCGCGATGTTATGTCTAATTAAAATCACTTTTCTTACCCACCCAAGATAGTGGCGCGCCTAAACAGAATTAACCCAATCTTCGCTTGGCAATCGTAATCTATCTAATTTTTGTTCTAGTGTTTGATATAAACTTCCGACAACAGCTTCTTCTTGTTCACTTAATCCTTGTCTTTCAACAACTAATTGCTGTTGTCCGTCTCTTTCAACATAGATTCCGATTGCATTTCTTTGTGGATTGTATCTAAAAGTAGTTTTTACTCCTTGAACTTTTGGTTTCCAATGGTCGTTAAACCCTTCCATTACAGAACTAACTAAATCTGCTTCTTGCCTTTTTATTTCGGCAAATTCTTCGGGTTTAACTCCTCTTAATAGATATGTATCGTTCATATTAATATTGTTACTACTTTTAGATTTATAAAGTTTTCTACGGCGCGCCTAATTTTATTTTCCCATCCTGAAAATTGATTTTAACTCTGCGGATTTTCTACGAAAATCCTTGATTTTCAGAATTATTATTTGGGCACTTTCTATTCCAGTTCAGAGATGACGTTCTTATATTCTTTTACAATGTTTTCTGCATCGCTTAAATTTATCTCAAATAACCATTTATTTTCTTTAAATCTCTTAGGTGTATAAGACACCCATAACAAATGATGAAGAATCATTAAGGGAATTGTTTCTGGATAATCCAATTTCCCTCCATTTTCATAATATCCCTTCAAAAGATTTCTCAATCTCCATCTAAATAATTTTTTATCTCTATGATAGGCAAGCAATTCATGTGTTTGTCTTGCGAATTCTCTTTCTGGCAAACATTTCATAAACCATTCAATATCAATTATTCCAGAAAATTTCCAATTTGTTTTATTCTTCACTAAGACATTTCTAGAAGTAATCTCAGTATGGACAGGAACAAGTCGCGGTTTTTTGGGAAGTTTTTCCAAAACTCCTTTCGCATAAATTTCAATTTTCTTTTTTAGTTTTTTATCAGAGCATCTTTTCAAATATTCTTCAAAAGATCTTAATGGTTTCCATTCAACATTTTTGTCTAATGGAAAATCAAAAATGCTCAACCTTGGCATTTTTATAGAATGTATCTTTGCTATTCTCCTTCCAATTTCATAAAGAATTTTAGCATAGGCTTTTTTTGATAAAGTTGGACTTCTCCTTTTACCTTTTTGAACAGCTCCATCAATCTCACTTAATTGAATTCCGGGAAGATATTCAATTAAAATATAATCATAAGGAATTATCTTTTTAGATTTATCATGATAAAAAAATTTTGGAGCTTTTATATTATTTGAATTTAGTTTTTTGTAAATATATTCTTCTTTTTGAGCTTTCCATTCGTTTCCATGAAAGCCAAAATCTGATGTGAATATCCTTACAGAATAAACTCTTTTATTGGTTTTTAATAATAATATTGAATTCCATCCATGATAAAACTCTTTCACTTCCTTTAATTTTTCTTTAATCGAAGCTTTCCTTAAAATTTCTTCTCCGATTTCCTTATCAATAATTATTTTTGGTTTCACCATCTTTTTAATATATTAAAGAGATGTGTTTTATTAATTTAACTGAAAGTGCCCATCTTTTTTTAGAAAAAAGAAGCAAAAAATGTCGCAACAACTTCTCTTATATAATTGCCCACCCTGAAAAGTGATTTTAACTCTGCGCTCCTCACTTCGTTGCGGTGCTCGATAACGCCTTGCAGATTCTCGGCATAAATGCCCCGCACGACTTAACAGCGATTAAAGAGTTTCAAAACCTTGCAGGTTTCTCCACCCAAATTTTTCTCTTATATTTGAATCAGAAAAACTTCCCTTAATCGCGATGTTAAACGAAATTGCTGAAAGAAATATTTTGCGAAAGTTTTTATTTCCCAGTACGTTCTTTAAAGGTATAATAGAATTTTCCTGTGTTGTGGTCTCTATAAAATTCTCCATCAGGCGAATCATAATATGTTCTATTGGTTTCAGAGTCAAACCTTGATTCTATGTTCGGTGTCCATCTAAATCCATTTGAAACTAATTCTAGTTTTCCGTGTTCGCAAACTTGATTTACTGTTTGAACTTGCCTGATGGGATTCCAATAATCTGTAAAAGAACGTGCTGTCCACTCCCAACCAAAAACTGCACCAATTATGGCAGCTGCTATCGTTCCCCGTTTGTATCTTCTTACCCATTTAGGATTTTCTATTGTTTCTTTTCTTAATCTTTCTTTATCTATATGAATTGCCATAATTGGATAGAAACCTTCAACCTTAAAAATCTTTCGTTACGTTATCATTATGTGCTATCCGAAAATTAGTTCTTAAGGCTGATATAAACCAGTCTATGAAATTC
>CAZDCI010000011.1:0-28633 GCA_964503975.1 Candidatus Woesearchaeota archaeon | reverse complement strand
TGAAGAGAGAATTGTGTTTAATTAAAATCTATGACCTTTTAATTATACATTACCTATCATGGAAAAGTATTTAAATAATCTAAAATAGTTTTTATTATGCGTATAAAGAAGATTACTGAGGTTGTTGGAACGAAGGTTTACACAGATTCAGGAGATTATTTTGGAGAGATTGAAGAGGCTAACTTACAGGAGAATAAGGTTGATGGATGGAGAATCAAAGTTGGAGGGAGCGTTCTTTCTTTGATAGGGGGAGCGAGAGGGGTTATTATTCCCCATCAGTTTGTTAGAGCTATAAGTGATATTTTCATCATAAATAAGTCTGCACTTCCAAGCCAGGATTCTGATATGGAAGAACTGCCGGAAGATTTAGTTTAATTTAAACAGCGTATTAAGCAATTAAAAAGACAAATTTGGTAATTTTCTCTTAAAAGAGTTGGGGACGTGTTAACAATGTTTTATGATTATTATACTCTAATTCCGCAGAATTTAAATACTGTAAATTATATTTAAGGTCAACAGAGGACAAAATAAAAATGGCTACGGAGACGATTTTACAAAATTGGGTTGTGAGCAAGTTTGTTTTACCTTTTTTACTGATATTTTTTATTGTGTACGGGGTTTTGGAAAAGACAAAAGCTTTTGGGGATAAAAGTAAACAGCTTCACGCTTTTGTTGCTTTTGTAATAGGCCTGATTTTTGTAGGAGCAGTATTTCCTAAGGTTGTTGTAGGTAACCTCATTTTGTTTTTTACTGTGGCCATAGTTGTGTTGCTTGTTACTTTGCTGCTTTGGGGATTTGTTACGGGAGAAGAAGCAAAGCTCCCCGAAGGAAAATTAGCGTGGGCAGCAGGAGGAGTTATTGTTCTAGCAGTCGCGATTGCCTTGTTTTACATCTTGGGAATTCAAGGAGTTATTTTTGACGCTTTATTTAGGCAAAGCTGGAGTGCAGACCTTTGGACAAATATAGCATTTTTTGCAGTGATAATTATTGCGCTGGCTTTGGTATTGAAAACAAAGAGTGAATAAGTATTCTATTGAATATTTTATCAACCATAAATTTATAAATATTTATTCCTGTTTATTACCATGAGTTTAACCGGGTTAACAGATATTATTGCATTGCAGTCAGGAGGATTCTTCGGAGGGTATTATGGAGGAACTTTTGGAAACGTTTTGGCTACATGGGAACAGGCAGGGGTTTTTAGTTATATGCTTCCTTTCTTGCTTATTTTTGCAGTCGTTTACGGAATTTTAGTTCAGACTAAACTTTTTGGGGGCAGGAAAGACGCAACCGGAAGAACCATTAATGCAATAATTGCTTTGGCAATTGGACTTTTAAGTTTACAATTTGATTTTGTTCCGAGATTTTTTTCTCAGGTTTTTCCCAGAGTGGGTGTCGGGTTAGCTGTTTTATTGTTAGCGCTGATTTTTTTAGGAATGTTCACAGACCCAAAAAGCAAAGCAATGGCTTATACAATGTATTTTTTGGGAGCAGTAATTTTGATAATTGTTTTAGCACTCACGGCGGGTGCAACAGGTGTTTATTCTTATCTTCCGGGATTTGGCTACAACTGGATGCCGTGGCTTCCATGGATTGCTTTGATTGTTTTGGTTGTCGCCGTAGTGGCTGCAGGAAAAGACAAGCCAAAAGGAAGTCCTGAAGGAGTTTGGATTAAAGGACTGAGAGGAGAAGGGGAAGAGTAAGGAAGTTTGTGACTATTTTTCTTTGTCGGGTTTAACTTTTTTTCTTTTTACGTTTTGTTTTTCCGGATTTTCTTGTAGAAGTCTTTTTTGATTTGTGAATTGTTTTGGTTTTTCCTGAACCTTTCCTTTTTGAAGATTTACGTGTTGTGGTACCTTTTGTTGTTCCTGAAAGCCCTTTAGCCATTTTAGAGAAAGACTCTTCAACCATCTTCATTTCTTTTTTGACGTTTTCAAGCCCTCTTCCGTAAGCGCCTACTTTTTCAAGGATTGCTGCCTGGAGCTTATCTATTTGAAATTCCAATCTTTCAAGACGTTTAGAAAGGTTTTCAATTTTTGTTTCCGCCAAGGATTTAAATTCGGAGCTTTCCTCAATTTTTTTCAAGTGAGGTTTAATTTTTTCGGAAAAAACCTGCTCTGAAATTTCTATCATCGTGTCTGTATCTGTGTATCCGTAAGCTTCCTGTCCATAATCACCATAGCCTTCGTATCCTTGGCTGTAATCTTGATAACCCCCATAGCTTCCTTCACTATATCCTCCATACCCTTGCTGTGGTTGTTGAGAAAACTGTGGTGTTGTTGAAGGAGTGTAAGTACCTTGCTCTTGTTCTTGTTGCTGGTTCTGAGTGTTTTCCTGCCCCATTTCCATTGTTTGTCTCGAAAAATTATCCAGTTTTGCCCTTTGCCCGGGAGAAGGGACGTCCAAATCATCTTCATAATATCCTTTTTTACCCTGCTCATTTTGCTTCTGATTAGGAGCCTGGCTTTGGCTCCCCATCATAGAACGCTGCATTCCTTTGTTTTGAGAACCTTCACTTGAAACCGCACTTTTTATTTGTGCCCTTCCCATAGCATCTTTAACCTCTTTAGGAGAGACTCCTTGCTCCTGAAGTTTGTTAATTATTTGTTGCTCAGAGACACCCCTTCTTTGCATATCCGTAACCTGGTCTAGAACTCCCATTTTAAATTTTTGTTGTTTTAGTTAAGGTTTTCATTTTTTTAAATCTTTATTTTTACTCTTTTTTGTTTTCACTTAGGTTTAAAGGCTGAAACATTTTTGCCTGTTTTGCAAGCAGTTCAAGGTCTTCTTTTTTTGCAAATTTGGAAAATTCTGATGAGGCAGTTTCGAGGAAAGAAATCAGGCGTTTTATATTGTTTTTCAGCGTTTCAATATCTTTTCTCATCTCAGTAAACTCTTCATTGTGTTTTTCACGCATTTCAATGAGATTTTGCCCGACAAGAAGGAGTCTGTCTTTCAGCATACGGTGTTTTTCCTCCAAATCACGTATCCTGATATTCATTTCGTTAGCATAACTTTGTTGGGTTTCTTCAGGATTTTGTCCAGCCATAAAAATCCAAAGGCGTTTTAGTTTAAAATTGTTGTGATTAACACAAAAGAATTTAAACTTTATTCTCGTTTTTGAGGCATGGCCGGAGGCGACGAAGAGAAAAAAAGAGAAAAAAGAGGGCAAGAACAACAACAAGGACAGGAAAGCCAAGAAGGATATCATGTTGAAAGAAAAGGAGGGGAGGATATTCTTTATATTAATTATAAAGGAGCTCCCTACGTTCCAAGTCTTGCCGAGTATCCACAAGTAATGGAGTATGCCATTGATATTTTAATTGAAAATCCAAACGTTTCCAGAGTTGTTTTTTCACAACAAAAAGATTACAATTATGATTCTGAAGAAACTGATTCGCTTTTAGAAATCGCTCACCTGTATGTTTACCTTTATAGGCAAGAAGGAGTTTTGTCTAAAGAAAAGCTGGCGAAATCTAACGAGAGGTTTTTTCCAGAAAGATATAATCAGGTTTTCACTTTTTTAACCACTCT
Organism: Candidatus Woesearchaeota archaeon; assembly: GCA_964503975.1. GTDB lineage: Archaea > Nanobdellota > Nanobdellia > Pacearchaeales > GW2011-AR1 > ASMP01. Next base: position 25,099 of record CAZDCI010000011.1, on the reverse strand, counting down.
TAAACGCGACCCTTTGAGGGCATACGCTGATTTGAAAAAGTTTATTGTTGAAGGACGAATTCTTTTAGACAAGCTTGCTCCGGGAGAGAAAAGCGACCAAAGCAATTATCTTTCTTTACTGGAAAAAGTTTTAAGCCTTTTGGAAAATACAAAGATACTCCAGAAAGCGCAGCCTTTTTTGGATTCTTATCAGAAAGGAGACAGAGAAATTTACCATAAATTGTTTAAGCCAGATGTAATTCCTAACTTTACCTTTACCCGTTTGGTTTCTGACTTGCCCGGAAAAGCAGAAATAGTTGACCAGTATGAGATTTTTGTTGATGAGTATGATAAATCTTTAGTGACTATTTTAAGGAAGAGGGATGAACCTAAATTTATTTACCATTTATCTCCTCCTGAAAACAACCTAAGTGAAGAGCATTCTGAATTGCTTAATCTTGCGAGGAGGGTTTTAATTGAGCACCAGCCTAAAGCTGAAGAATTCACAGACACCGAAAGAACAAGGCAGGTTTTTTTCAATATTTCCAAAGATTTAGTTCAGGATTTGGCAAAGAGCAAAGGCATCAGAGTAGATTATAAAGATCTGAATAAGCTTGCAACGATTTTAGTCAGGCACACAATAGGCTTTGGTTTAATAGAGGTTTTATTGCAGGACAAAAAACTACAGGATATTTCTTTGAACGCGCCGATTTCTAAAACCCCTATTTTTGTAAGACATCAGGAGTTTGACGAGTGCCTTACGAACGTAATTCCCAGCCAGGAAGATGTAGATTCTTGGGCGGCAAAGTTTAGACTTATTTCTGGAAGGCCTTTAGATGAAGCGAATCCTATTTTAGACACCCAGCTTGAAATTGGAAAGTTAAGAGCAAGGATTGCAATAATTCAACAACCCTTGAGCCCGGATGGTTTGGCATACGCAATACGTAGGCATAGAGAAGATCCTTGGACATTGCCGTTATTTGTTCAAAATAAAATGATTAATTCTTTTACTGCGGGATTGATGAGTTTTTTAATTGATGGTTCTCGGACATTGCTCGTGGCGGGGACTAGATCCAGCGGAAAAACTAGTTTACTCGGAAGTTTAATGCTGGAAATAATTCCTAAGTACAGGGTTATTGTCATTGAAGATTCCTTGGAATTGCCTGTTGAGTCACTTCGAAAGCTGAAGTACGATATTTTAAGGATGAAGGTTCGCTCTGCTTTGCTGAAAACGGGAACAGAGGTTTCTGCAGATGAAGGAATTCGTACGAGTTTGCGTTTGGGGGATTCTAGTTTAATAATTGGAGAGGTCAGAAGCTCTATAAGGGGCAATGAAGATGTTGTAATTATTGAAAATGGAAAATTAAAAAGAATTAAAATCAAGGAGATAGAGGGAAAAGATATTAAAAATATTTATGTTCCCACAATCGGATTTAATTTGAAAACAAAATTGTCTAAACTAACAGGTTTTGTTAAACATCCCAAAAGAAAAAAATTATTAAGAATTAAAACGAAAACAGGAAGAGAGGTTACAGTTACTCATGATCATAGTTTATTTGCCCCCACAAAAGATTTTTCAATCTCTCCTATTGAATGTAAAGATTTAAAAATTGGAAGTCAGATAGTCATTCCAGGCCAAATGCCTTCCGGATTTAATGATATTGATTTTATTAATGTTTTTGATTATTTACCCGAGTTTAGAGTTCAAAATTATGAAGAAGATGTCAGGAATGCGATTAAAATTCTTGGATGGAAAAAGGCAACCAAGGTCTGCAATATAAATTCAGGAGATATTTATAATTATTTCAGAAAAAACCAAAAAACAAATATTCCTTTTGAGTCATTTAATGGTTTAATGAGTGTGGCTAAGGTAGATTATAATATAGGAAATTTAAAAGTAAAAAAAGGAACAAGTTTGACGATTCCTGCTTTAATTCCTGTAAATGAAGAGTTTTGTAGATTTTTGGGATACTATGTTTCTGAAGGATATTATTCCTTGAATAAAGAAGGAGGGGGAAGCGTTGTTCTAACAAATTCTAACCCAAAAATAATTCAGGACATTACAAACATATCTGAGAGTCTTTTTAATTTATCTCCTAATAAAAGAGAGGTTAAAGGTTATGGGAATTCTGTTCAACATAAATTATCTTGTTTACCTCTAACTAAATTAATTTCTAGGTTAGAGTGCGGAAGACTCCACTATGATAAAAGAGTGCCCTCTTTTATTTTTGGACTTTCTAAAAGAAAAATAGCTTCATTTTTAAGGGCGCTTTATTCTGGTGACGGTAGTTTTACAAGCTCGGAAAGTTCTGGTAATTGTGTGAGGTATTATTCAACATCTAAAAAGCTTGCAGAAGATGTTTCCTATTTGTTGTTGAATTTTGGAATAGTTGGAAGAATAATGAGAAGGGAAACATCAAATAAAAGGGAAAAAGGTTTATGGATTATTGAATTTAAAGACAGAACAATGGTAGAGACATTCTTTAAGGAAATAGGGTTCGTAAGAGATGTTCCTGAGATGATTGTTAAAAAATGGGCGCATACAAAATCTAATTCTGTAAGATTTGATAAGAAAAAATTGAAAGAACATTTAATTAAGTACCCTAGAAGATATAGGCATTTATTCAGATTTTTAAAATGTAGTAAAAATTATCTTAAAAAAGTTGTTTCTGATCCTAATTGTAAAGTATCTGAAAAATTGAAAAATTTTGCTTTTGGAGATTTTTTTATTGATGAGATAAAAGAAATTAAAGAGATAAATTTGGATGAAGATGAGTTTGTTTATGACTTATCAGTTGAACCCACACAAAATTTTATTGGGGGATTTGGAGGGGTCTTATTACACAACACGGAAGCCCAAGCGCTTTACGAGGCGATGCGTGTTGGAGCCTTGGCGAACGTTGTTGCAGGAACAATCCACGGCGCTTCGCCTTACGGTGTTTTTGACCGTGTTGTCAATGATTTAAACGTGCCAGCCACAAGTTTCAAAGCAACAGACATAATTATGGTTGCAAACCCCATCAAGAGTCCTGATGGTTTGCACCAATGGAAGCGTTTAGTTCGTTTGTCAGAAGTAAGAAAGCACTGGAAAGAAGACCCTTTGGAAGAAAAAGGATTCAGCGACTTACTTAGGTATGATGTTGAAAAAGATGAGCTTGTTCCGAGTGAAGATTTAATTAATGGAGATAGTGAGGTTTTGAAAGACATAGCTTCAAGTGTTAAGGGTTGGGCAGGAAATTGGGATGCGGTATATGATAATATCTTACTTCGCGGAAAAATAAAGCAGGAAACCGTAGATATGGCTAAAAAAATAAAAAACAAAAAAATTCTTGAGGCAGATTTTACAGTTGATTCAAACCATGCCTTCCACAGGATTTCAGATGAAATTCGTGAAGAGGTTGGCTTGCCTGTGAGTGAGAGGGTTTTCCCGGAATGGCAAAAATGGCTCAACTCTGAAATAAAAAAGAGGAAGCTTTAATCCCCTAAAGTTTATTAAGGAATTTTACTATTTCTTTTCAGTAAAAAGAGGGGCATACAGTGGGCAATAAAGAGAATCCTGATAAACCAAACGTTGATGATATTCTTAGGAAGTACAGCGGAAAAATAGAAAGCAAGATAAATACTCAGACAAGCGCACAATCAAGCAATTATAGCCAGTCTTATATGAGATTTAAACAAGAGATGGCTCCTGATATTTCACGTTATGAGAGATGGTGTAAATCTTTAGGGAGTTTGATTAAACTTAACGTTTCTCAGAAAGACAGGGAAAAAATTGAAAAAAATCTTAAGATAGCACATCTTGATTTAGAACCCTGGCAGCCTTTAACTCTTAGCGTAATGTCTTTTTTGACTGTGTTTTTTTTAGGTTTGATTATTTCTGTAGCAATTTTTTTGATTAAAGGAAGCGTTGCGGATTTTCCTGTCATGTTTTTCATTCTGGTAACTGCCTTGTCTGTTTTTCTTTTTTATTTTATGAATCGCTATCCCGAACGTTTGGCGAACAAATGGCGCCTTAAAGCAAGCAGTCAGATGGTTCCCGCGATACTTTATATTGTGGTTTATATGCGTCATACACCAAATCTTGAAAGAGCCATTGCTTTTGCGTCAGAAAATTTAGAGTATCCCTTGGCACTGGATTTCAAAAAAGTTTTTTATAATGTCCAGGTCGGAAAGTTTTCAACTGTTAAAGAGAGTCTGGATGATTATCTGAAGATATGGAGAGATTACAGCACGGAGTTCATTGAAGCCTTCCATTTGATTGAGAGCAGTTTGTTTGAACCTGATAACTCAAGGAGAATTTCAACACTGGAAAAGTCGCTTAAGGTTGTTCTTGACGGGGTTTATGATAAGATGCTTGCTTTTACTCATGAGGTTAAAAGCCCTTTGACAAATGTTTATATGCTTGGAGTTGTCTTACCCACCCTTGGTTTAGCCTTGCTGCCTTTGGCTTCCGCAATGCTTGGCGGACTCTTAACGACGCTTCATGTCTTTATACTGTTTAATCTGATAATTCCTTTTGCGGTTTTTTATCTTGTGGATAAGGTTTTATTTCTCCGTCCGGGAGGCTATGGAGAGTCAACCCTCTTGGAAAGAAATCCTTTATATCATAAATACAAATCTAAGAAGCCGTATTTTATTGCGGTTTTGGTAGTTTTGCCTTTAATTCTTATAGGGTTTTTGCCTCTTATTTTTCAGTATACCGCACTTCCGAGCGCTATCGGAATTGAAAAAGACCTCTCTTTCTCACAGATAGGTTTGGGATTTTTTGAAGGAGATTTTTTTGGGTTTATTGAATCCGGAGGGAGTTTGTCAGGGCCGTTGGGTGTTGGAGCCTTGATACTCAGCATGCTTATTCCTTTAGGCATAGCATTGTTTTTCTCAATGTCTTTCAAAGGTCGCACAAAAGAGCTCATCGCTGAAAGAGACAAGACAAAGCAGCTTGAAAAAGAATTTAATAATTCCTTGTTTCAGCTTGGAAATCGCATAGGGAACGGGGTTCCTCCGGAGATAGCTTTCGGGAAGGTTGCTGAAAGTTCACAAGGATTGATTACTGAAGATTTCTTTAGAAGAGTTAATTATAATATAAGGCAAATGGGAATGAGCCTTGAGAAAGCCATTTTTGACAAGCAAAGAGGGGCAATAATTTATTATCCCTCTGATTTAATTGCAACGAGCATGAGGATTCTTGTTGAGTCTGCCAAAAAAGGTTTGAAAATTGCTGCAGTGAGTTTGATGAGTATTTCAGAGTATGTAAAAAACATACAGAAAATAACTAATCGTTTGAAAGACATGCTTGCAGAAATTATTTCAGACATGAAATCAAATATGTCTTTTTTGGCCCCGCTTCTTTCAGGAGTTGTTGTTGGGTTGGCCGCAATGATTACAACAATCTTAACGCGTTTGAAACTTTCCGAGCTTGGAGGACAGGAGATTGCAGGAAATTTAGGAAACATAATCAATATATTTGATGTGACCTCAATGATTCCTCCTTATTACTTGCAGATTATTGTGGGAGTGTACCTGATCCAAATAATTTTTATTTTGACAGGCGCCTTAGTTACCATAGACTCCGGAGAAGACAAGCTTCAAAAAACAAGCAAAACAGGAAAAAATCTGACAAAAGGCATAACGTTGTTTTTTGTGACGAGCTTAGTTTCAACAATTGCACTGTTTATTTTGACTAGTGTTGTAGTCGGGAATTTGATTTAGTTAAGTTTATTAAATAGTTTTATCTTTTTTAAATAATGGAAAAGAGGAAGGGTTTTTGGAAAGAAAGTAAGAGTAAAAGAGGAATTGTTGCCGATTATTTGCCCTGGATACTCATTGCTGTTGCGGTTTTGGCTATACTTGTGATTGCTGTGGCGATTCTGAAAGATAAAGGAATTTCACTTGTGGATTCGGTAAAAAATCTTTTTACAGGAGGAAGTTAAATGGAATTAACACTTAATAACCTAGTAAAAATAATCATAGGAATTTTGCTTTTTGTGATAGTTGTTCTTGGGTTGTATATGTTTTTCAGGAATTATGTTTTTGAATTTTTTAAAACAGGAAATGAAACAGTTGCAGGGAGTTTCATCTCTTTGCTGATTTAAAATGGATAAGAAAGGATTTTTGCTTGCCGAAGAAACCTTGAAACTTATACTCGGAGTCATAGCCATAGGATTTTTGGTTTTTCTTTTGACTTCAGTTTACTTCAATGTTAAAAGCAATGAAGATTTGGAATTTGCCGAAGCTTCTCTTGACAGGATAATTTCTGCTTCTAATGCAGGAGAACAGGAAATAGAAATTTATAATCCTGAAGGATGGTGGATTTTAAGCAATGAAGCTAAAGGGGAGATTTGCATCTGTGAAGAAAAGAATTATAATTCGTGTCAGGAAGAAGGGATATGCAAGGCATCAGATTTTACTCTCAGGAAGAGCGTTGAAATTAAAAACCCTCCTGTTAGGTTAAGCGCAGATTTTAATGCGGGAGAAATTTCAAAAATATAATGGATATGGAAGAATTTATCAAGTACCTGATTTGGATTGTGTTTTTTGGAGCCGCGCTTGCAGGAATTTATTTAATGCTAAGGAGTTTGGGAGTGATATGATAATGGAAAAAAAGAATAAAAAAGGGGAAATGACTACGAAGCAATTAGTTACAATTATAATCCTGATTCTTAGTTTTTCAGTAATACTTTTTTTAATTTTTAGGCTTGACCTTGGAACGACTTCAAATAAAGAAATCTGCAGGAACTCTGTTTTACTGAGCGAGAAAACAGATTTTAAATCTTCTCCTCTGGATTGCAGGACGAATTATTTGTGTATTTCTTCTGACGGAGAGTGTGAAGGTTTCAGTTCTACATCAGAGGTAAAAGCAACCACTAAAAATGAAACTATGAAAGCCCTCGCCGAAGAAATGGCTGACTGCTGGTGGATGTTTGGAGAAGGAGAGATTGATTATGTGAGCAAATTTCCAGGATTGTTAGATAAAAATGTTTGTGCTGTTTGTTCACTTGTTTCTTTTGAAGGATTAGATGAAGAGATTACTCACGAAGAATTTTACATGTATCTGTCGGAAAACAAGAAGTCTAGTTCACAAACCTATTCACAATATTTATATGCCTCAAATGATTTATCTGATTTGCGAGGACTTTTCCCTAAAAGATATTTTGAAAATAATCTGGATTTAAGTAAAGAATATTTTATTTTAACAGGAAGGTTCAAAAGTGGGATAATTACGGAGCAATTAAATCCTTTTAGTTCAAAATTTTGGACGACAGAGTATGAAAATTTTGCTTATCCCGTTTATATCTTAGAAAACACGCCAGAAAATTATGAAAAGATAGGTTGTGAAGAGTTTATTACAAAAGCTTAAAATGAACAAAAAAGCAAATATCCTTACAGAAAACATCATTTTCATAATTCTTAATCTTTTGTTCATTGCAATACTTTTGACTTTTCTTTTCACCAAAGGCGGAGGTGGGGCAGTTTTGGAAGAAAAATATGCGAAAGAAATCGCACTCATTATAGATTCTGCAAAGCAAGGAATGACAATTCAGTTAGGTATGGAAGATGCATTTGAAGTCACAAATAAAAATAAGTATGAAAAAGAGCCCGTAATAGTAAATGGGAATGTGGTTCGTGTGAAGCTGGATGAAGACAGCAAAGGCTACAGCTATTCTTTTTTTAATGATATTGGGTTTGAATATTATTTTGACGGAGATAAATTGATAATGGTGTTTTAAATGGACAAAAAAGGGGAAAAAATAGTTTCGGTTTATTGGTTTGCAATCCTTTTCATAGTAGCAGGCGCAATAGTTTATATTGTGGCGCTGTTTTACGGTGCGCCATATGATGTAAGAGAAATAGAAGCAGATATTTTAACAGATAAAGTAGCAGAATGTGTGTCTCATGCAGGAATCCTTAAAGAAAAAGCTTTAAATTTAACCCCAGAAAACTTTTTGCAGGAGTGTACCTTAAACCTTGGTGCAGAAGATGTTTATAACTGGAAAGAGCAAGAGCAATATTACGCGGAACTGAAAATTTCAGAATTTAACGGAGCTGAAGTTTTTGTTGATGTTAATGTCGGAAATTCCCAGTGGAAAGATTCATGTTCTTTTGAAAGTAGCAGAAATCTTCCGTATTGTCTTGAAAGAAGCTTTTATTCTGTCAGTGAAGACGGAAACTCACAGTATAAAATAGAAATACTTTCTATTGTAAGAAAAACAGAGAAAAACACAAATTAAAATGAATAAAAAAGCGCAGACAGGAACAACGTTAACATGGATAGTTGCAACAATAATCATTATTGTTTTGTTGACAGTAACGATATTTTTAGCGCAGTTTTCATCAAGCAATAAAAAAGTGAGTTTCAGCTCCGAAAAAGATACTTTAGTTTCAAAATCTTTTTTTGGATATTTATCCACCAATAATAAAGATATTTATAATCAAATAAAGATAGGAGACTTAAATAAACAGACAGGGGATCTCGCTTTGGAAGTTTTTGAGATTTTTGAAGATGAGTATCCAAAAGGCATTTGGCTTGGAATCATATTAAATGACTTTCCTCGGGATTTTAAAAACCAGTTTTTTGGAAGCAAACCGAGTTTAGTAAGATCAGGGTATCTTGTTGATAGTAGTTATATAAAAGCTGATGAAACTGTGTGGCTCAATGAAAATAAATCTTTAGAAATCATTGCACTAAAAGAAGAAACAACCATCCCCTAATAAAATGAAAAAAATGAACAAAAAAGCAAACATACCTGTAACTATTCTCGTAATAGGAGTTTTGGCAGTTTGCGGCTTGGCTATTTTAAGTTTCTATCTGAACGGCAGCAGAATTGTCAAAGATATCTCTGATATTTCTGTTATTGAAACTGTAAAGCTTGAAAAAGAGAAGTTTGATTTTTACACTGAGAATCTAGGTTTTTCTCAGGAAGATGCTGTAGCATTAGTAGGTGTAAAAGAAGATGAATCTTATGGAAAGCACTTACGGGCAAAGAAAGGAAATTTAGAGGTGATATATCAAATTCCCTGAAAGCAAAGAAAGTTTTATAAACAAAATTTCATTAAACTTAATATGCTCATTAGAGAAAAAAGAGGTCAGGGTTTAAGCACAAATGCTATTGTGCTCATAGTTTTAGCGGTTGTTGTACTTGTTATTCTTATTGCGGGATTTACAGTAGGTTGGAGTAAAATCCTGCCTTTTTTATCCACAAACAACGTGGATGCGGTAGTTACGGGCTGTTCCTCAGCGTGCGCTACTGAAAGTGTTTATAATTTTTGCACTTTTGAGAGAACCTTAAAAGCTGAAGGTCTTTCGGATGAAGCTTCAAGAGGAACGTGTTATAAGTTTTCCACTAATCAGTCCTACGCTTCTTATGGTATAGCAGGGTGTCCTGCACTTGCACAAGAGTGTGCTAGTTTGTTGAGCGAAGAAGAATAATTCACTTCAAAAGTTTTATTAAACACTTTTCATTTTTCTAATTACAATGGATTACGCAGTTCCTCAAAAACGTAAAAAGAAAAAAGATAAATATAAAGAGAAAAAGAAACATCCTTATAAGAAGGGGGGAAGTAAGAGAACCTGGAGTGAAGAAAGTAAGAGCAAAAGTAAGGATAAAGAGAGCCAGAGCAACGATAAATCAAAAAAATCTTCAAAGAAAAAAGGTAAAAAGAAATAGCGATGTGGGAAATTATTTTTTTAGCGCTTCTTGGATTGGTGTGGGTCATTTTCGCAACGATTCAGGATTTAAAAACCCGCGAAATATCTGACTGGCTGAATTTTTCTCTGATTATTTTTGCCTTGGGTTTTAGATTTTTTCACAGTTTGTTTTCTTCGGGTTTGAGTTTATCTGGATTTAACTTTTTTTATCAAGGAGTTTTGGGTTTAGGAGTGTTTTTTGTTGTGGGAAATATTTTTTATTATACTAAGTTGTTTGCGGGGGGAGACGCCAAACTTTTAATTGCTCTCGGGCCTGTAATTGCATTGGGAGAAACTTTTTTTATGAGTTTAGAGATACTGCTTCTTTTTTTGATGCTTTTTTTAATTACGGGAGCAATTTACACCTTATTCACAAGTTTGTTTTTAGTTTTTAGGAATTACAAAAGCTTCAAACGCGAATCCAAAAAACAATTTAAACGTTATAAAAGGTATTACAATCTGGTTTTGATTTTTGCTTTGGTTTCTGTTTTAATGGGAATCATATTTGATGTGTTGTTTGTCTATCTTGGAATGCTTATTTTTCTTTTTCCTTGGCTTCATCTTTATTCAAAATCTGTTGATGAAAGTTCAATGATAAAGTCTGTTAGTGTTAAAGATTTGAAAGAAGGAGACTGGATTTACAAAACTCTTAAATTTGGGAAAGGCAAGAATAAGAAAATAGTAAAAGCCAGATGGGAAGGTTTAAGTAAAGAAGACATTATGTTGCTTAAGAAAAAAATGAAAGGCAAGAAAATAAAAATCCGCCAGGGAATCCCTTTTGCAGTTGTGTTTTTGATTAGTTATGTAATTTTCTTCTGGAGTCTTTTGTTTTAGGAATCATGTTTAAGGTATTCTTCTTGGAAGCCTTAGTTTTTCAGATTTCCTGACTTTTTTAGTTTTAGGTTGTTTATCTGCTTTTTTTGGTTTTTGAGAGAGTTTTAGTTTTCCTTGCAGCTCTAAAAGCTCTTTTTCATCAGCTTCTTCTCTTTGAGAATCAAGAGGTTTTGGTTTTTCCCCTTCATAAACAGGCACAAGATTAATCACTTCATGTCCGAAGAGATTTGTGTTTTCTTGTTTAACTTTGTCGGAGTTTAGTTTTTTCTTCAAGTGTTTTGAAACTTCTTCTGCAAGTTTTTTCACTTCTTTGGAAAGTTTTCCCTCAGATTCAATATGTTCTTTTGGGATTATTAACGTGTGTCCTTTTGATGCCGGTCGAATGTCTAAAACAGCAATTGCGTGAGTGTTTTCCGCAATTTTGTAGCTTGGAAGCTTTCCATCAATAATTGAACAAAAAATACACTGGCTTTTGTCTCCTTTTTGGGTGCTTGCAGTTAAGTTATTTGTTTTTAAGAATTCTTCAAGCTGCTTAGCGTCCATCTCCAGGATTTGTTTTTTAGCATACTCTTTTCTTTCGTCAGGAAAACCCTTTTCAATCTGGGCCAAAAGCTGTTCTTTGACCTGTTTTGTTTGTTCTTTTGATAAAGGCATTTTAGATTTAACCAACAGCTCTCCTTATATCTAAAAGCTGAACAGAATTAACATTTTCAATCCTTTCCATTTTTTCCTGAATGTCTTCAAGAGGTCTTTCTTCAGGCCATACAAAGAGCACTATAAGGGCCCTTAACCCGAAAGCCACGGGCTGTTCTTCGAAGTTCACAGCCTTAACACCTTCTTTTTCGAGCAGGCTTTTTGTCTCTGATTCTATTTTTCGAATGTCTGCTTCAGGAGAAGAAGGCATTATTTTATATTTAATTGATGCGCTTCCCATATTTTACCTTATTTCAAATGATTTATAAATTATTTGCTTTCTTAGTTTATTATCCTAAAATTAACAACAATACTTAAAAACTGATTTTATCTTTTTTTCTTATGAAAGGAAACTACGAAAGAATTTTGAAGAAGATTGCAGAGTCTGCTAATTTGAAGGAAGAAGAAATAGAAAGAAAGGTTGAAGCTAAAAGAGCAAAGCTTTCCGGATTGATTAGTAAGGAAGGAGCTGCGCAGATTGTTGCTGCCGAGCTTGGAATTAGTTTTGATAACGAAATACTTAAGATAGAAGAGCTTTTGCCCGGAATGAGAAAAGTTAATGCCATAGGGAAAATAGTTTCTGTTTCTCCTATCAGGACCTTCCAAACCAAAAAAGGAGAAGAAAGTAAAGTTGTAAATTTGCTTCTTGCAGATGATACCTCTAATGTTAAGGTTGTTATATGGGATACAAATTTAATTGCATTGCTTGAAAAAGGTGAGATTAAAGAAGGCTCTGTTGTAGAGATTTCAAACAGCTCAATGAGAGACCACGAGCTTCATTTGGGAAGCTTCTCTGAGATAAAGAAGAGTAGTGAAACTTTTGAAAATGTAAAGGAAGAAAAAATTGTTCATGAAAAATCAATTGTTGATTTGAGAAAAGGAGAGAGTGTAGGAGTGAGGGGTTTCATTGTTCAGGCTTTTGAGCCAAGGTTCTTTTATGTTTGCCCTGAATGCAACAAAAAAGCAGAGCAGGAAGGAGAAGGTTTTCTTTGCAAGGAACACGGAAAGGTTGCCCCTCAAAAAAGGGCGGTAGTGAACATTGTGGTGGATGACGGCACAGAGAGTATTAGGGCTGTTTTGTTCCATGAAAGGGTTCCGGATTTGGGAATAAATTTAGAGTCGGAAGATCTTTCGGCAGAAAAAGAAAAGATACTTGGAAAAGAAATGATTTTTTCAGGAAATGTAAGGAACAATAATTATTTTAATAATCTTGAACTGATTATTGATAACGTTAAACCTGTAAATTTAGATAAGGTTATTGAAAAACTCGAAAAGAAATAATTTTTATTTGGCAAGTGTTATTTGGAGAAAATTAGCGCTTTAGCACCTTATCATTGTTGGAAGCTTGCGATTTTTTAAAGATTTAAAACAAGCGGTTTAAACTATATCTGAGAGTGAAATAATCTTTATAAACACGCATAGTTTTGGTTTTGTATGGCTGAAAAGAAATCGGATAAAGACGGAAAAAAAGATGCAGAGGAGATAAAAAAAGTCACTTCTCCTGATGGTACTGTAGAGGAAGTTGAAGAGGAACCCAAACTTACTGATTTGCCCGGCATAGGGCCTGCGACGCTTTCTAAATTAGAAAATGCAGGAATTTTTGATTTAATGGCTTTAGCAACGCGAACACCTGCAGATATTTCAGATGTTGCAGGAGTCAGCACGAGTGTTGCAAGAAAGGCTATTGAAGAAGCAAGAGAGATGCTTGATTTGGGTTTTATGGAAGGGACCGCTTACGCTAAAAAGAGGGAGAGCGTTCATTATATTACTAGCGGAAGCAAAAATTTTGATGATCTTCTGGGAGGAAAGGGTGTTGAATCAAGGGCAATAACGGAAGCTTTTGGGGCTTATGGAAGCGGTAAAACACAAATAGGTTTGACTATTGCTGTAAATGTTCAGCTTCCAAAAGACAAAGGAGGAGTTAACGGAAAGTGTGTTTTTATAGACACTGAAGGGACTTTTAGACCCGCAAGAATTAAACAGATTGCAGAATCAATCGGGGCAAATCCTGAAAAAGTTTTGAAAAATATCTTTGTTGCACGCGCATTTAACAGCGACCATCAAATGCTTCTTTTGGAAAAAATTTCTGAAATGATTAAAAACGGAGAGCCAATAAAGTTATTGATAGTAGATAGCTTGACTGCGCATTTCAGGGCAGAGTTTACCGGGAGAGGACAGCTTGCAGACAGGCAGCAAAGGCTTAACAGATACATCCACCAGTTATCCAAACTTGCAGAAACCCACAATCTTGCAGTTTATGTAACCAACCAGGTTATGGCTAATCCGGCACAGCTTTTTGGAGATCCCACAACCGCAATCGGAGGGCACATTGTCGGGCACGCGTGTTTAATAGGAGATTCTTTAATACAGCTAGGAGATGGAAATATTATTGAAATTAAAAATATTGAAGAAGGCAAAAAAGTCCTATCCGGAAATTTTAGTCAGCTTAAAATAGAAACGGACAGAAATGAAAAAGTCTTTGTCAATCCTGATGTAAAAAAAATTTATACAATAAAAACAAATAACCAAATAAAGTGTTCTGGATTGCATAGGTTTTTTTCTGTTAGTAATTTTTCTTTTGTTGAAAAAGAAGCCAAAGACTTAGGTGAAGGAGATTTTATAGCTCAAGCGAAGAAAATAGATATTGAAGGAGAGGAGAGGATAATTCCAAAATTTAAGATAAAAAAAATCGGTACGCTTTCAAACGATTCAAAAGAAGTGATAAAAAACAAACTTGATGAAGAAAATACCACAAAAAAAGAAATATGTAAAAAAGTTGGGATTAAACCAAGGCAGTTTAGAAGAGTTTTGAATCAAGGATATCCTACTTCTACTGACGTGATTGACAATTTAAATTCTTATTTCGGAACACAACAGCTTTTAAAGTTGGAACCTGTTTTTAGTTATAAACACGGAGATTTAAGGGTTCCCGGGTTTTTAACGCCCGGCTTTGCACAAATATTTGGCTATTTTATTGGAGACGGAAATTTTGAACAGAGAGGTTTAAGATTTAAAGATGAAAGACCTAATGTTTTACAATACTATAATTTGTTATTTAAAAAGACATTTAATATCGATGGAAAGATAACAAAAATATCTAATAAAAATTGTCATACTTTATATATAAATTCAAAAGAAATAGAGGGGTTATTTAAATTGATGATTCCCACAATTCTTCAAGAAATAGGAAAATCAAAAGAAGAAACAGTCGCGGCGTTTATTAAAGGATTTGTTGATGCCGAAGGACATATTAATAAAAAAAGACCCCATATCAGTGTTGTACAAAAAGAAAAACAGATTTTAAGGTACTTACAGCTATTTTTATTAAGATTTGGCATTAGGAGCACAATAAAATTTGATATTGGAAAAAAGAAAATGAATGTGTTAAGAATTATTGATAAAGATGTTAAAGCGTATCTGCAGATAGGCTTTACAGCAGAAGATAAACAAAAGATATTGTTGAGACAAGTTGACAAAATCAGAGATACTTATTCTTATGAAATGATGCCTGTTAAGAGAAAAGAAATTTGGAATCTGCTAAAGTCTGCAGGATTAAAACCTTCATTAATTATTAAACCAAGACCTGAAAACTATAAATGGATAAGCAAGAAAGAATTAGAGAAAGCATTTAAAGCATTAATAAATTGCAAAATAAGCGACAGGCAAATAAAACAAAAAATAATTTTTATAGAAAGACTTTTATCAAGCACTATGGGGTTTGAAAGAATCAGAGAAATAAAGATTTCAGATAATTATAAGAAAGAAAATCTTTATGATTTCTCTGTCCCAAAAAATGAGAATTATATTGCCAATGGGTTTATAGTTCACAATTCTACATACAGGATTTACTTAAGGAGAGGGAAAAAAGATTCCCGTGTAGCGAAGCTTATTGACTCTCCTAATTTACCTGACAACGAAACAGTATTTTTTATAACTAGTGCAGGAGTAGTTGACGAGGTTTAAAATGAGAAGTAGTTTAAGAGATTTTTTGGTCCAAGGAGTTTTTGGTCCTGTATGGGATGTGGAGGCATTATCTGAAATTCCATTGGAAGAATTTAGGAGGAGGTATATTGAAGATATGCAAAATTATTTTGATAATCACAACAAGCCAACAATACAGTGCGGGAAATGTTCTGAAGAGATAAAATCTGCAGATGATTTGATTAGATATTATGGAGCTAACCTGAGTAGAAAATGTTTCAGAGAGCTTTATGCGAGAGAAAGAGACGAGGACAATGAACAAGGAAGAAGGTATTTTGATTTGGTTTTGGATTCTTTGGATTTTTAAAAATACACGCCCTCACGAGGAATTGAACCCCGATCACTTCGACCGCAACGAAGCGTTTTATCCGTTAAACTATGAGGGCATGAACAATAAACTATTTTAATGTCTTTAAGCTTTTTCTTTTTATGGAACTCAGCCCAAATGAAAAAGATGCAGAATATATAAAGAGAGTTAAAGAAACTGAAATATGTAAAAAATGTAAAAATATTGTTGTTGGAAAAGGAAATCTTAATGCAGATATAATGATTGTCGGGGAGGCTCCGGGAAGGAAGGAGGACGAACAAGGAGAACCTTTTGTAGGTGCTGCAGGGAAAAACCTCAACAAACTTTTAGAGAAAGTAGGATTGAATTTGGAAGATGTTTATATAACAAATATACTTAAGTGTCGCCCTCCCGCGAACAGAGACCCCTTTCCTGAAGAAATTAAAGAGCATACACCCTGGCTTATAGAACAGATAAAATCCATTAAACCAAAAGTTGTTTGCACGCTCGGGAATTATGCCACGAAGTTTTTCTTGGCAGATGGAAACGTTGAAAACATGGGTAAAATGCCAGGCATAACACAGGTTCACGGAAAAACTAAAATGATAGACTTTTACGGGTTGAAAATAAAATTAATTCCTTTGTTTCATCCTGCGGCTATAATATACAATCGTAATTTAGAAAGCTTTTGGGAGAAGGACATGGAAATAGTCAAGTCAGAAATTAGTCAGAAGACTCTTTTTTAACCTTAACATGTTTGTAGTGTGCATCTTTTGTTTTGCAACTACAGTTTTTACAGGTTCTGTTTAAGGTGTATTCTTTACAAGATTCGCATTTTTTGAGATTCATTTTATCCGTTTGTTAAACCTTCAAGATACTCCTTAAGTTTAGGGTGGAAAGGGGTGGTGAAATAATTTTTTAGTTCTTTTGGAGAAACCCATTTTACTTCACTGAAGTCTTCATTTGGTTTTTCATCTCCCCCAACAATCTCACAAAGGAAGTATATTGAAATCAAGCTCCTTTTTTCAGGATATGTTTTAGCATAGACGACACCCATACTTTCCACATCGTAATTTGTCTCTTCTTTAATCTCTCTTTTTAAAGCTCCCTCAAGCTCTTCTCCTAGTTCCGGTCGTCCTCCTGGAAATGCCCAAGATAAGCCTTCAATGTCTTTAGGGTCATTTCTTTTTCCAATGAGAATCTTTTTATTTTTTGTATCAAATATTATTCCAAGAACTATCACTTCAAATTTCTTTTCCATACAAATAAATCAAAAACACCGTTTTTAAGCTTTATGATTTATTATTCAATTAATAACTGAAAAATATTTGAGAAATGTTTTAGCCTTTACTTCTTGATAATGCTAAATTCCATATTGTGTTTTTTCGCACTTTTTTCTACCTTTTTTAAAGCGTTTTGAAGCTCGCTATCTGATTTTTTAGCGTCTTCAGATTCCTTACTTAAAATGTATTTTCCTCCCGAAAGATATTTTATCTCGAATCTTTTTTCAAGAGGTTTAAAAATATTTTTTATTAGATCAAGTCCATTTTCACTTTGACTTTTAAGCATTATTTCTTTTTTCACTTCGGTTTTTTTTGGTTTTTCGGCTTTCAGTATCCCGAAAATTTTTTCAACATCTTTTTTGTCAAGAATTTTTTCCAATTTTTTCGGATTTTCTTTTGCTTCTTGAAAAAAATCATAAATATTATTTTGTTTGGAAATTTTTTCAATCACTTTCTCAGACTTATCTTCTCCTAAAATACTTTTAAGCATATTTTCATAGCTTTTTCCTTTTTTGTATTTGTTTAGGATTTCTTTTCTTCCTTCTTGGTTGACTCTTCTATAAGAGAGCTCTATCCTGTTTCCTTTAATCCTTAAAACCTTACAGACGATTTTTTTCTTTGGAACAACATAATCCCTAATATTTCTGATTCTTCCAGGAGAGATTTCGCTAAAAATTATGCTCCCTTCCCCATTTCCTTCTATCTTTACAAAAACAGTCGTTCCCACTATTCTGTCAACAGTACAAAGCACTAAATCTCCTTCTTCTAAATCCATATATTTTAGAAAAATAGAGGGGTTTTAAAGGTTTTGAATACTTTTCAAACCTTAATAAGTTCAATTTCACAAGCTTTTTTAAGTTTTTCAATGAATTCTTCTTCCTGTTCTTGCTTGATTATTGCTCCTGCTGCGAATTCGTGTCCTCCAAATTCACCCCCTATTTCACTTATTATTCTACCCAGAAGTTTTTGTAAATTTTTTCCATTACCTTCTCCGCAAATGCGAGTGGAGACTTTTATTTTGTCCTCATAGTAGGCCATGGCAGTTATTATTGTTCCTTCATCATATAGAGGAGAGTTTGAAAGTATGCTTGCAATGGTCCCTATTATTGTTTCTTTGATATTGTCTTTTGCGTTTATGATTATTAATCCTTTTTCTTCAATCTTATCCGTATTTTCTACAAAATCCAAACCGGAAATTAGGTGCTGTTTGTATTTTACATGAATTTCAGTAGCTTCTTTTCTTGCCCCTTGAATTTCGGTGCAGAATTTTAGGGCAATGGCGCTGTATCCTAAGCGAGAGCAAGCATTAATCATGGCGCTAAGCTCTCTCGCGTCTTCAAGTTTATTGAAAAACTTAATCAGAAAGATGTCCCCTATGATATCCTTGTTTTTTGCTTTTGGATTTCTCAGCATTATTGCAGTAACGAGCTTTTGCATCTCTTCTTCATTCAATTCAATAAGAGATTTGTATTTTCCATTTTCAGGATTTATCCCTGCTTCTCTCAAGAGCTCACGAACACCTTCAGGATCTCCGGTAATGCCAGGAATGTAAGGGTTGGAGTTGTATTCCAAAACACGGTTTATCGGACGAGTTGAAGGATAAAGAAGCAAACCCCTTTTTTTCTGTATTTCACCATCTTCTAAAACTCCGTTGTTAAGAATATCAATTTCTTTTTCAAGCTGGTCTCCAATCATTCCAAGAACAGCAAGTTTTGCCAAATCTTTGTTTTCAGGGTTTATTGCTTTGCTGAAAAGATATGCTAATCCTGATGTGCTTATTTTTTCTTTGTTTCCCAACATGGGATTTAGTATGCCGATATTTTTAGGAATATCTTTTTCGGAGATTTCGTGGTGGTCTATAATGAAAACTTTTTCAAGTTTGGCTTCTTTTATATGGTTAAGGCTTCCAGAAGCCAGATCCAAAAAAAAGATTATTTTGTCTTTAGGCAGAGAATCAATGAAAGGTTTTTCAAGAGATTTAATAATTTTTAGTGAAAATTTTTTATCAAGCCTTTTCAAGGTTTTTAGAATTATGGAAGCAGAAGTTATCCCGTCTGTGTCAAAATGGCTGATGACTAAAACTTCTTTGTCTTTTGTCGTTTTCAAAAACTCTTCTGCCAGAGATTTTATGTCAGATTCCAACGAATTTAGATTTACCTCTTTTTCCATTTAAAATAAAAATAAGTTTACTTAATTTTAACACCGTGGTACTTCTTAAGCTTTCTTAACTGAGAGAATACCCGTGACTTTTCTCTTATTGCTCTTTTATCCTGGGTATTTTTTTCAGTGTGTTTTTCAATCCTTTCAAATTTTTCTTGAACATTTTTTAAGTCCGGATTCTGATAAAGTTCTTTTTCTTTTAGTATTCTTGAAATCTTTTTATTGAATTCTTTTGGGTGAATTCCTTCACGCTTTAAAACCTCTCCTGTCTTTTCGGCAGTTAAGCCTTTTTTCGCAAGCTCCACGACTTTTTTCTCAAACTCTGCTTGGCTGAGCTTTTCTTTCTTTTTACTTTTGCTAACTTCTTTCTCGGGTGTTTTCTCTGTTTTTTTCTTAGGCATGTTAATTAGATGAAAGACTTCGTTTTTAAATTTTGTGTGTAACTTCCTGAAGATATTTTTAGGGTAAAAGTTTAAAATACTAAAAACCTTTATTTTTTAAATGGGAAAGACAATCGGTATTGTCAGTCTAAAAGGGGGTGTAGGGAAGACTACTACTGTGGCTTCTCTTGGCGCCGCTCTTTCCGAATTCGGGAAAAGAGTTCTTATAGTTGACGGAAATCTTTCTTCGCCTAACTTAGGGTTACATTTAAACATAGTTGATCCTGAAAAAACACTCCATGATGTTTTGAGCAGGAAAGCACATACACATGAAGCGATTTATGAGTATGAAGGATTTGATGTTCTTCCTGCTTCGGTTTTTGCTAAAGAAAGAGTCAGTCCCCTGAAACTTAAAGACAGGATAAAAGGACTGAAGAGGAAGTATGATGTAATTTTAATTGATTCTTCTCCTGCTCTTAATGAAGAAACCCTTGCGGTAATCCTTGCCGCAGATGAAATTTTTGTTGTCACGACCCCCGATCATGCAACACTAAGCACTACAATAAAAGCGGTGAAGCTCGCAAAGCAAAGAGGAACACCCATTAATGGGATAATTATTAATAAAGCATACGATAAAGATTTTGAGATTTCTTTAGAGAGCGTGGAAGAAACTTTAGAAATGCCGGTTCTTGCGGTAATTCCGTATGATAAACACGTAGTGAAATCTTTATCTGCAATGGAACCTTTTGTTAGGCACAAGCCAAATTCAGACAGCAGTGTTGAAATGAAAAAACTTGCCGCAACTCTCGCAGGGGAGAAATATGAACAAACACGTTTGAAAGACTTTTTGAGAAAGGTCAGACCTAAAAAGCAGGAAATAAACAGGCAGATTTTTTATGAGAGGGTTTTTAAGTGATAGCCCCCCCAGGATTCGAACCTGGGTCACGAGGTCCAAAACCTCGCATTCTTGACCACTGAACTAGGGGGCTTGATGAAAAAGAAAACGGTTTTTAATTTATAAGGGTTTCTTTTATAGTTATGGGTCTGAACAATCGCGTTTAAAACCGCAGTTCTGACAGATTATTTTACAGTTAAGCTCCATCGTTTCAGGAGACAATTACATATAATGTAAAATTCTTTTTTATCAGGTTCAAAAGTTCTTTTTGAGGAAGCTGTACCAGAGTTTATATCCTTCATCATTAGGGTGCAAATTGTCTTCAGAGAGGTATTTTTTAGGATTTCTTAGGATTTCTTGGACGTTTTTTTCTCTGAGCAAATCAACATAAGTTATACCGAGCTTTTTTGAAAAACGCTTAAATGTTCTTATAAGTTTTCTTTCTTTTCCACCAAAAATTTTGTTAAAAGGCCAGATTATTTTTGGAGCAGCGTCTATATCCCCTCCAGTGGAGAATACAATTTTTTTACCTTTCTTTTTTACCTGCTTCAATACTTCTTTCGCGTTTTTCTTAATTTCTTTGTAATTCGTGAAGTGGAAAATATCATTCATTCCAAAGTTCATTACAACTAAATCGTATTTCTTTTCATTTGATTTTTTTAGCTGTTTCAAAACGTCCTCTGTTTTTGCGCCTGGAACAGAGCGGTTTTCAATTTTTGCTTTCGGGAAATCTTTTTTTAACTTCCCCTGAAAGGTATTCTCTTTTTTCTTTGCACCCACTCCTTTGGCTATGCTATCTCCCAGTATAAGGATTTTTTTAGTCATCAGTATCCTCCCTTATATCTTCCGCGCGATTCAACTCTTTTCAATCTTTTAATGACTTTTTCAGCCTGTTTGTTTTCTTTTGAATAAGATTTTAAAATTTCTTTGAAAAGAGCACGCCAGTTTTCAAAATGTTTAGCTTCAAGAGCCTGTCTTAAAAGATGCAGGTCAACTGCTTTGTCTTCTGTTTTTGTGCTGTGAAAACCCAAGCCGAAATCTATGAAATAAATTTCTCCTTTTCCGCCCGATTTTTTCAAAATCATGTTGCTGGTTGTTAAATCTCCATGAATTAGATTTTCATTATGTAGTTTTGCCACGCTTTCTCCTACTTGCCTGCAAATCCTTTTTTGTTTTTTCAACTGGAAAGAGTTCAGATGCTCTGAAAGTTTTTTACCTTGGATGAATTCCATAAAAATTTCTTTTTTGTTTTCATCAATTTTTTTGATTTCTGGGACAAAAATAATTTTGGAAGCCCTTTTAAGCATTTTCCCTTCTCCTCGAGTTCTCAACTTACCAATTTTCTCGTCAAGTTTTTCTAAACGATAGGTCTTTTTAACGCGTTTTTTAACAACAGAATCATCGGCTTTAACAATAATTGCTTCCGCGCCCTGATAAAGTATTTTTTCTTCCATTATGAGATTAAATTGACATTTCTATGTTGTATTTTTTTATGTGTTCAATTATGTTTAAGTTTAGTTGCTGCTCATTAAAACCGGTATAAACCATTACACCATGATTTTTTGTTACTTTTAATATAGAAATTTTATTCTGACAACTCAATTTTTCTAACTCACAGATATTTTGACTGTCAATTTTTATTTCAGTATAAGGAAGTTTATTTTTTTCTAAGAATACCTTAAATGCCTTTGCGTGAATACATTTTGGTAAAGAATATAATATTATTTCCATTTAATCTTTCCAGTATTTTGCTATGATTAAAAGTGAAATTAAGAGACTTGCATCAACTATAAGACAGTATGTGCAGTAATCACGGAGGACGAACTGCTGTATATATAAAAAGTAAAGGGCGATTACTGAACCGAGGATTATTGCAGTATGTATGTAGTTTCTTTTATTTTTTGTTGGGTTTTTTATTTGTGAATAAATCATTATACTTAAGATTAGAAAAATAGCGACGCCATAATGGCTATTTTGAACACCTAAAGTGTAGTTGTAATGCGAATTGTGAACCGCGCTACACCCACCCCCTGTTTCTCCAATGACGCAAACTTCAGACGCTGGAGAAAAAGACAATATGAGTGAACTTGTGAGTGCAATTAGAGATAAAATTAAAAGTATTTGATATTTGTATCTTTCCATTTTACTTTTTAAAATTTCATGCGTTTACCTTTTCCGAGTTTTTTTGCCAGTTTTTGAAGCTGCTTCTGACTTAAACCTTTTGACATGTCAAGATTTTGACTTGTCTGCATCATTTCATTTAACAGTTTATATTGTTTTAAAAGACTTCTAACATCACTTGTATGAACTCCCGCCCCGGAAGCAATACGCCTTATTCGTGAAGTTTGTTTTTCAAGAGTTTCAGGGTTGTTTTTTTCTTCGGGAGTCATTGATTTTAAGATGTGTTCCCATTTTGAGATTTTTTCTTCCTGTTTTTCTAAAACTCCTTCGGGAACTTTATCCTGACCTTTTAAGTTTGCAAGGCCGGGAATCATTCCTTTTATTTTAGAAAATCCCCCCATAGAATTCATTGACTTCACTTGTTCTATGACACTTTCGAGACTTAGCCTGCCGGATTCTAAATCTTTTTCCAGCTTTTTTTGCTCTTTTTCTCCTGTTGCAGATTTTACTTTTTCAATAAGAGCGTTGAGGTCCCCCATTCCGAGCAAACGAGAAAGGAAAGAATCCGGGTTGAAAGGTTCTATGTCGTTTATCTTTTCTCCTGTTGCGACGAAGTAAACAGGAGCGTTAACTTCTTTGCATGCTGTCAAAGCTCCTCCGCCTTTTGCACTTGAATCCATACGCGTTACTATTACTCCTGTGATATCTAAAGCATCTTTGAATTCTTGTGCTTGTTTTTTGGCTGCTTGCCCGATGTCCGCAGGCATGACAAGAATAGTTTCAGTAGGGTTGATTTCTTTTCCGAGGGTTTTAATTTCTTTGATAAGCTCTTTGTCTAAAGTGTGTCTTCCTGCAGTGTCTATTAAAACAACCTCATACTCGTTCAAATCTTTTTTATGATTTTTCCATATTCTCATAGCGTTCTTTTCTTCCAAGTCAACAAAATAATGCAGTTTATGTTTTTCAGCTAATTGTTTGAGTTGTTCAGGAGCTGCCGGGCGGTGGACATCTAAGCCAACAAGAGCAACCTTTTTTCCTCTTTTAGAAAAATAATTTCCTAATTTAGAAACAACAGTTGTTTTTCCGGCACCGTAGAGTCCGAGGAACAAAATTCTGTTTTGCTCTTTCTTGCTTTTTTTTAGCTCCAAAGGTTTGTGTTCTCCGAGAATATTGACTAGTTCTTCATGAAGAAGTTTTATGAGGTGTTCCTTTTTATCTACATCTTTAATACGCTCGTCAAGCGCAGCTTTGCGAATTTTGTCTGTAAGTTCCTTAACTAAAGGGATGCTGACATCTGCCTCAATTAATGCCCTTTGCAAATCTCTGATTATGGAATCAACAAGGTTTTTGTCAAGAAAAATAGCGTTAGCTATTTTGTCTGTTGCTTTTTTTAGCACGCTGGAAAGTTTTTCAAGCATATGAGAAAAAGTAAAATAGGAGTTATTAAGTTTTTCCTTTATATTTATATGGCACTTTGAAAGATTTTTAAATTTAACCTTCGTGTTTTTGGGATGGTTAAAAAGAGATATCTTAAAGGTATAGAAGGAATTTATGGAGTTGTGTTGAGTTTGATTGTTTTGTCCCTGCTTTATGCAATCGGATTTTCCATGTATACTTCAAATTATATTGTCTTGTTCGTTTCCGTTTTGACTTTAGTTTTAGCTTTAATGCCTCTTTTTGTAAGGAAACTTAAAGTAACCCTGCCTACTGAAATAGAGCTGATAATTGTTTTATTTATTTATGCAACGCTTTTTCTCGGCGAGGTTCAGGATTTTTACCTTAGATTCTGGTGGTGGGATATTCTTTTGCACGGTTTTTCTGCAATAGTTTTTGGTTTTATTGGTTTCACTATTCTGTATTTTATGGTTAACAAGCATAAGTTAAATGCAAGACCCTGGGCAATTGCAATATTCTCTTTTTCTTTTGCGATTGCAATAGGGGTTTTATGGGAGATTTTTGAATTCTCTATGGATCAGATTTTTGGTTTCAGCATGCAAAAATCCGGTTTAGTGGATACTATGAGCGATTTGATTGTTGACGCTCTTGGAGCATTGTTTGCTTCAACCATGGCTTTCCTTTACTTTAAATCCAGGAGAACTCTTATATTCAACAAAATAGTAATGAAAGTAAAAAGGAACTCTTAAAAACATAAAAACCTTTATTTAATTATGGAACAAAAATGTCCCCAATGTGGAAAAGAGGCTGAGTGCACGCGTTGCGGAGGATGCAACGAGCATTGCGATTGCAGATAATCAGTTTCTTTTTTCAACAATAAAAATTGAAATTGCGCTTATAGTGATTCCTAAAAGAATTCCCGCCTCATTATGAGCTTGAATGAAAATTCTTTGGATTGAAATTATTACTAGTATTGCCGCAGAAAAAATGTAAAATGGCAAAAGCCATTTTTTAGTTTTTGGAACAAAATGCCAAATCGCGTAAAGAACAAAAATCGTTAGAGTCACATGTTGGGAAGCATCGAACAATATATCGCTTCCGTAAATATACATTGGAAGGTATTTGAATAAAAGTAAACCTATTGCCATAAAAATCGCGGTTGAGAGTATTTTTTTGAGTTGGTTTTTGTTGAGTTTTTTCATTTTTAATGTCTTATTTAACCAATAAAAAGCCATTAATAAATTCTTTTTTAATTAAACAAAGTACATTTTGATTATTTAGTTACTTCTTTACAATTACAACAATATAGAAAGATTTATAAACCTTGATTTTATTGTTTTTGCATGGAAAACACTGTTCAAAGAAGTGCAAGAATTGAAAGAGTGGAAAAAGTTTGGACTCCCGAAG
>CAZDCI010000010.1:0-29527 GCA_964503975.1 Candidatus Woesearchaeota archaeon | reverse complement strand
GAATTTCATAGACTGGTTTATATCAGCCTTAAGAACTAATTTTCGGATAGCACATTTATAAACGAAATCGGAGCCTTTATAAACAACTTTTATTACTAAAATATAACAAACTTTAGAGTTAAAACAACGAAAACTGCGTTTTCACGCTTAAATTTTGGGTAAAATTCAAATATGGCTAAAAAAGGACAAAGCACGTATAAAATACAAAACATCGTGGCAACCACTTCTCTTGAAAAACCGATTCCTTTAACAAAACTCGCACGTACTCAGCCAAACACTGAATACAATCCGGAAACTTTTCCGGGACTGGTTTTGAGGGTTAAAGAGCCTAAATCTGCGGTTTTGGTTTTCAGCTCAGGCAACTTAGTGTGCACAGGAACAAAATCCGTCGCTCAGGTGAGGAGAGTTATTAAAGAGGTTATCAAACAGCTCAAAAAGATTAACATCAAAATAACCACAAAACCAAAAATAACCGTCCAAAACATAGTTGCTTCAGGAACAATAAACCTTAAACTGAATTTGAACTATTTCGCTTTGGAAATGGAAAACACTGAATACGAGCCGGAGCAGTTTCCTGGTTTGGTTTACAAGCTTTTGGAGCCAAACGCAACTTTCCTTTTATTCACAAACGGCAAGCTTGTCTGCACAGGAACAAAAAACCGTAAACAGCTTGAGTACAGCATGGAGCAACTCTTAAAAAACGTCAGAGAAGTTTTGAAAGGATACCAGAAATAAAATGAAAAAAGTACTCTCCGGAATTATTGTTTTTTTTTATAGTTGTTTTAGTAATTATTTCTACAATTATTTATGATAAGAAAAATCTCTCTGAAGAAGAGATATTCGAAATTGTTAAACCAAAATTAGAAGATTACTGCTCAGTTTTAGCAAATAATGCAAGCCATTCATATTGCGCAACATGTAGTTTTAATGAATATAAAAAAGTAAACAATTTTTCAAAATCTCTCCCACTTAGAACCACAGAATATTCTATAGAAACTCAAGGCGAAAATAAAAAGATAGAATTTAACCTTTACGTCATTTATGGGAGCAATACTCGTATGGGAAAACTAGATGTAGCATTTATTCTAAATTCAGAAGGGGATATAATTCAAGAAGAATATCCTGAAAGGACTTGCGTATAGAAAAATAACTCTTATTTTTCTAACCTTTTTTAAAATATACAAAAAGCCACAACAAACTATAAAAATCAAACTCTTTTGGTTTTGTTATGGCTGATAAACAGACGCAAAAAGAAAGAGGTAAAAATGAGGATATGATGATTGAAGCGAAAGGCTTCTTTGAATCTTACAAAAAAGAAATCGGGCAGTCCTTGAAAAAAGGGAAAGGCGCTATTTTTCTTGATTTTATGAGGATTACCGAGTATAACAGCAAGCTTGCCGAGGAACTCCTTGTAAATCCTGAAGAAGCCCTTAGGCTGGTTGAAGTGGCTCTGGAAGAACTCGGTTTAGTCGAAAGTGCGCGTGTAAGGCTTTTTAATCTTCCTGGTAGCCAGGAAATAAAGGTAGGAGACATTCGTTCCAGAAACCTGAATGAAATGATTGTCGTTGAAGGTCTGGTAAGACAGTCTTCAGATGTGAGGCCCCAGGTTGTCAATGCCAAATTCGAGTGTCCAAGCTGCGGCTCCACAATTTCAGTTATGCAAATGGAAAAAAAGTTCCGGGAGCCTTCAAGATGTTCATGTGGGAGAAGAGGAGGATTCAAACTAATCAGCAAAGAAATGGTTGACACCCAGCGTTTAGTTGTTGAAGAGGCCCCCGAATCTTTGACAGGAGGAGAGCAACCTAAACGTATTAATGTGTTCCTTAAAGAGGATTTAGTTGAGCCAAACATGGAAGAAAAAACTACTCCCGGAAGCAGAGTTAAAGTCATAGGTATTTTGAAAGAAGTCCCTGTCCCGATGCGTTCCGGAGGCCTATCAACACGTTTTGAACTTGCCCTTGAAGCAAACAATGTTATTCCTTTAGAAGAAACCTTTGAAGATTTAGATATAAATGAAGAAGATGAAAGACAAATCTTGGAACTTTCACAAGACCCAAAACTTTTTGAAAAACTCAAAAAAAGCATGATTCCAAGCGTCTGGGGATATGACGAAATAAAGCGCTCCCTCGTTCTTCAGTTGTTTGGAGGTGTCAAAAAGACTCATGCAGACGGGCAAATAAGCAGAGGTGACTTCCACATTCTTCTAATAGGAGATCCGGGAGTTGCAAAAAGCATAGGTCCAAGGGAAAAAATCCTCTATCACAAAAAAAATGAATTTAGATATGAAGAAATTCAGGAAATATTTAATAAATTCGGGCAACAGCCAAAAAATCTCAATGTGTTAACAATTAATATGGAAAGCCATAAACCAGCATGGAAAGCCGTCAAAGAAATAGTTAAACATGCTCCCGAAAAAGAACTAATTAAAGTAACGACAGCTCACGGAAAGATGATAACCGCAACTAAAGACCATTCTTTCATAACTCTTGATAAAGGAAAAATAGTCCCCATAAAAGGTGAGAAATTAAAAAAAGAAAACTATCTGCCCATCCCAATAAATTTTCACAAGGAGATTTTGAGGGAATTGGACATAGGAAATTTAAAAACCTATAAGACAAATTCAAAAGAAATCCCGAATAAAATAAAACTAAACGAAAAATCCGGATTTTTCTTTGGAATTTTCTTAAGTGAAGGTTATATCGATTCTGGAAAATCCATCAAAATTTCAAACAAAAATAAAAAAATACAGACCAAAATAAAAGATTTTGTAAATGATATCGGGATAAATGCCAGACAAAACGATAAAGAAGTCATAATAAATTCAAAAAGTTTGGCAAATGTTTTAGAAACTTTTTGCTATAATAAAAATGAAAAGGAAAAAAATAAAAAAAAGGGGAATATATCACGAATAAAAAAAATACCGGATTTTTGTTTTTTTGCAACAAGGGAATTTATAAAAGGAGTTATTTCTGGGCTTTTTTCCGGAGACGGTAGATTTGTAAAAGATAAAAAAAGAATAAAGGGATTTGAGTTAGTGACAGTTTCGCAAAGACTTGCACACGGCACTTCAGATTTGCTTTTTTCTATAGGAATTTTAAACAAAATAAATAAATCCCAATATACCTATAAAAAAATAAAAACAGAATATTATAAAGTTTTAATCCCGTCACAATCAATAAAAAAATTCAGAAAAAATTTTAATTTTTACGGAAGGGCATTTCTAAAGTATCCCCCACCGGTTTACAGTTATAATAATCTAATTCCTTGTGGAGATCTTGTTTATGAGGTTACAAAAAAATTAGGTTACAATAGTAGAAAAGAGGGTGACAGAAGCTTCGCGGCGCAAATGAGAACAGTTAAAAAAAGGGGCGTGATAGGAAGACTAAGGTTAAGAAAGATTATTAAAAAGTTCGAGCATAGAAAAAAAGAAGAAATTTCTGAAATTGACACTCTTAAAAAACTTGCATATAGCCCCATTATTTGGTCGAAAGTTATTTCAATTGAAAAAAGGGGAAGGGAAAAAAATGTATATGATTTGAACGTCCCGGAGACCAAGACTTTTGTATCCAACGGAATAGGAGTTCATAATTCCGCAACCCTTGGTTTTATGGCCCGTATTGCTCCAAAAGGACGTTACGTTGTGGGTAAATCTACAACAGGAGCGGGTTTAACTGCAACAGTTATTCGTGATGAGTATCTGAGAGGGTGGAGTTTAGAAGCAGGTTCAATGGTCTTGGCTAACAAAGGACTTGTTTGTATTGACGAGCTTGAAAAAATGGATCCTCAGGACAGGAGCGCCATGCACGAGGCGATGGAACAGCAATGCATGTTGCCAGATTTCAAGCTTCTCCTTTCAAATGGAAAAGATGTTCCAATTGGAAAATTTGTAGACAATCTTATTGAAAAGAACAAAAGCTCGGTTTATCAGGGAAAAAACTGCGAAATCCTCCCTGTAAAAAATGTTGAGTTGATTTCAACAGATTTTAAAAAGCACTTCCCAATAAAAGCAGACAGGGTAAGCAGGCATAAAGCTCCAAAAGAATTCATAAAAATAACACTCGCGAACGGAAGAGAAATCACTGTAACTCCAGAACACCCTTGCTGGATTGTAAAGAACGGAGAAATAACGATTGTTCCTGCAGAAAAATTGAAGGAGGGTGAATTTTTCCCTGTTCCTTCAAAAATAGATATAAATGAGAAAAGGTATGAAAAGAAAAACGATGTGTTATGTAAAATTTTGGGCTATCACATTTCTGATGGTTGCTACGAGCTAAACAAAGGTAAAAAGAACTGTATACAATTCTGGAACAATGATAAAAAACTTATTGATGATTACAGGCAAGCTGTTGAAAAATACTTTAATGTAAAAACAGGCTTAACTCAAAGAAAACACCAATATGCAGTCAGGGTAATCTCTAAAAAAGTTATTGAAAAAATAAAGAAAATAGACAAAAATTTGCTGGAAAAGGGAGACATTAAAAAAATTCCTGGAAAGATAATGCAACTCCCAAAAGAAAACATAAAATACCTTTTAAGAGCTCTTTTTGATGGTAACGGGACGATAGTTTTTCAAAAAAGAGGGGGTTGCAGAGTGACTTTAACTACTGAAAATAAGGATTTAGCAAAACAGGTTTCAGATTTACTCTTAAGATTTGGAATTCAATCTTCAATATTCAAAGATAAAAATTTTAAGAAGGTGGACATCAGTGGACAAGAAAATCTAAACGCCTTCCTTAGAGAGATAAGCTTCTTATCTCAAAAGAAAAAAAATAGATTGAAAGAGTATTGTGAAAAAGAAAAAACATATCGTTCAATCAGAGACATAATTCCCGAGTGCACAAACAAGATAAATACTATATTCAAAAAATTAGAAATATCTGCAAAAAAAGAAATAGGCCACTCTATAGATTTGGGAGTTGAAAAACACAGGGTTTTCCTTCAAAAACTTGTTCTCATAGCAAAAAAGGAGATTTCAAAAATAAAAAACCCTGACAAAAATCTTCTTAAAGATTTAGAAGAAATAGAAAAACTAGCTTTTGGGTATTCTAATTGGGTGAAAATAAAAAAAGTAGAAAAAATAAAAAATAAAGGAATCCCCTGGGTTTATGATGTAACTATCGAACCTTTCCACACCTTCATATCAAACGGGATGATTCTTCACAACACCGTAACCATCAGCAAAGCAAACGTCCATGCGACTTTACGTTCTCAAACATCGGTTTTAGCAGCAGCAAACCCTAAATTTGGAAGGTTTGACCCGTATCAGTCTATAGCTCAGCAAATAGACCTCCCCCCGACTTTAATTAACCGTTTTGACGTTATCTTTCCTTTGAGAGATTTACCCGACAAAGACAAAGATGAAAAAATAGCCCAACACGTTTTGAGTGAGCACCGGGAAGCGGGACAAGAAATGTACATCCCAAAAGAACTTTTAAGAAAGTACGTTGCATACGCAAAGCAGAAAATTAGGCCAAAACTAAGTGATGAAGCGGTTAAAAAAATAAAGAAATTTTATGTTGAACTTAGAAACATGCCCGTAAGCTCTGAGAGTTCCATGAAGCCAATTCCCATATCTGCGAGACAACTACAAGCTTTAATCCGAATGTCAGAAGCTTCTGCTAAGATGAGGTTAAGCGAAGAAGTTGCTGAAGAAGATGCCGACAGAGCAATAGAAATAATGAAATACTATCTAATGCAGGTAGGATATGACTATGAGTCAAAAACTTTTGACATTGACAGAGGAACTGGAGGAATGCCTGCTTCTCAAAGAAACAAGGTCTTCTTAGTCAGAGACACAATAGCACAGCTTGAAGACAAACTCGGAAAGATGATTCCGATTGAAGAAATTGAAAATGAGCTTGAAGGAAAAATGACAAAAACAGAAATTGAAGAAGCCATAACTAAACTTGACATCAGCGGGGTAATCTTCCGTCCTCGCCGTGGATACGTCGGAAGGACATAAACTTAAATCAAATAAACTTATAAAAGATTTTTAATTTAACTTAAAATGCCTGAACAAAAATTCAAAAGAAACACAGCATACAAGTATCGCATCGGAGATGTTTTAGTGGGAAAACCCGTGACAAATACCGTTGACGGAAACGAAAGGTTCTCTTTTCTTGAACTTGGAAATAAAAAAATAGTTCGTGTGAACCTTATCGGAAATATTGTCGACAGATACGAAAGCCAGGGAGATACAAACTACTTATCTCTGACATTGGACGACGGTTCAGGACAAATAAAGCTAAAAATTTTTGGAGATGATGTTTCAAAATACTCTGAAATACATCAGGGAACTACGGTAATTGTAATCGGAACTATGAGATACTGGAATAACGAACTATATGTTTCTCCTGAAATCATTCGCGAAGCAGATCCAAAATATCTTTTGTTGAGAAAACTTGAAACCGAAAAAACACGTGCATCAAACTCCAAACCTGCTGAAAAAAACCAGCTTGGAGCGGTAAAAGACAAAATCCTTGACATCATAAAATCATCTGAAGAAAACGGGGGAATAGAAATGGACGAACTTATAATGAAACTCAGAGAATTCTCACCTGATATCATAAATCAGGAAGTTCAAAAACTTCTTGAAGAAGGCATTGCATTTGAACCCCGCCCGGGAAAAATCAGATACCTTGGTTGATTAAATTTCTTCTATTTTAAATTTTTCTCCAACAGATTTATACGCTTTCACAAGCTTCTCTGCTTCTGTAAAATACCTCTGTTTCGGCTCGATTACCTTAATCAATTTGTGTCTGAAAGAAACATGGATTACATAAAAACCCTTATCTTTTTCACTTCCCCCGCCTATCCCAAAAATAAACGTATCAGGAGAAGGACGCCCTATTATCCTCTCTTCACTCACAACACCTAAAGTTACTTTCATTAACCTACTCGCTAAATTATCATCCATAAAAAAGGGAGGAAAAAAACAATTTAATTATTTTGTGAATGTTACTTCTTTCTCCTTCTCTTAGAACGTTTCCCTAACTTTTCATTGAAGTAATAAGCAAGCCAAATAAGAACAACCAACCCTATTAAAGAAAGAAAAAACTTGAGCCAGTCTTCAGCAAATCTCCAGAAACCGCCAATTCCCCATAAAATCACTCCAACCCCTCCTCCCATCAATCCCGCACCAACACTTTCCAAACCAAAAGCCAAAGCTCCTAAGATTATTATTAAAACTCCCAAAGGAAGCGCTATCAAAAACACGTTCCTTGAATAATTTTCTCTTGCTTCTTCATAAGCACTCTGACAAGTATCTCCTCCTAAAACTATTTCACACTGCTTTTTAGTTTCAAACCTTGTAACCCCATCGGCTCCGCAACCACTTCCACATTCATTAAAAACACACTCACCGCTCTCCGCATCTAATTCCCAAAGCTCAACACAAACCGCAGGACAAATAATGTCATTGTCAGAAGGTTTTAAAACAGAATGCCCTCCGCAAAAATCTCCGTATTCAGGAGCATCATAAACTAAATTAACCCCATAAATAACTACTGCTATAGTCAGTATAAGAATTGCAATTCCAATAACATAATTCTTGAGACTCATATTAAAAAAAGCCCTAAAAGATTTATAAAGCTTACCAGCCATCTTTTTTCATGGCAAACGAGTACGAAAAGCTTCTTGATGAGGCTTACAAAAAGGTAAAGCAGCCGAAAGGTATTGGAGAAAGATTTGAAATTCCAAAAGTTGAGGGGGGTTTTGAAGGTAAAAAAACAATTGTAAAAAACTTTTCTCGGGTTGCTTCCCATCTTAGAAGACCTCATGAACATTTTCAAAAATTTCTTTTGAAAGAACTTGCAGTCTCGGGACAAAAAAAAGGAGAGCGTTTAATCCTTAACAGGAAAGTTCCAAGCTCAAAAATTAATGAAAAAATACGGCAGTACGCTGATGAATTTGTAATATGTAAAGAATGTGGAAAACCTGATACCGAGATTAAAAAAGAATCTTCAAGCAGAACAAGTTTTTTGCACTGTCTTGCCTGCGGAGCAAAACACCCGGTACACTCAATAAAATAACCTAATTCTTTCAAAAAACCCCGAATCACAACACTTTAAAAGAAGAAAATCTATATTATTTTAATAAAATACTAAATTTATGGAGGTAAAATGGTAAAAGGAAGATGTATGAGATGTAAAGAACAAGTGGAAATAAAAAATCCCGAAATCCACCAAACTGCACGGGGAGGGTACATGGCTAAAGGGAAGTGTCCTGTGGTAAATCCAAACCATCCTGAAACTACTGTGTGCGCTATGATGTCCAAAGAGAATGCAGAAAAAGCGATTGAAGAAGGGGCAAAAAAAGCCTTTTAAACTTTAAAGGTGCTCCCTTTTATTTTTTAAATCATAGACAATAAAAGTAATTTTTAAAAAACGTCGTCTATTTCTAATTAAAATGTTTGTAAATATTATTAAAAGCTACAGGGACGTTGTAGCCATTTGTGATGCGGATTTGCTGGGAAAACGTTTTGAAGAGCCTTTAAAAAATCCTTTAAGCGAAAAACCTAGGGTAAAACAGCTCCATGTAAAAGAAAGCTTCTATAAAGGGAAAGAAGGAAAAAGACATTCTAAAGAAGAACTCTTAAACCTAATTAGGAGTTATTCAAAAGAAGATTCTACTTTTAATATTGTGGGAGAAAAATCTATAAGCATTGCGCTCAAATCAGGAATCATAAATAAAGATGGCATAGGGAATATCCAAGGAATTCCTTACGCTTTGGTTTTACTCTGATTTTTTAGAGTTGTATCTTACTCTCAAAAAACCATATTTAGTAAAAGGGAGAGGGTCCGTACAATTCTTTCTATTTTTTATTGGACCGAAAAGGCGCTTCCCCGGAATAATTTTAATCACACCATTATCTTGAGGGATAATGCTTGTCCCATAAGTCATCCTTTCCGGACTTAGAGACGCATCAAAAACTACCTTTTCACCCACCTCTCTTCCATCAGCATCAGTAAGAGATGCTTCAAGAGGCCCTCTTTTTCCGGAATGAAAAGGATCTTCTTCTTTATCTAAAACAACTATGTAATCTTCCCCAACCCTCTGAGCTTTCATCTTAAAGAAAAAAGGCTCTTCTTTAAAAAAACTTATGTGAACAATCAACACGTTTATAAAACAAAAGTCTCATCTACTAATATGGTTAATCCTAAAAAAACATCTGGAAAAAGTAAAACTCAAGAGGACTTAGAAAAAGTCAGAGTAAAGCTTCCTAAAAGAAAAGAACAAATAGGAATCATCGAGCAACGTCTTGGAGGCAATCGTATGTATGTTAAGTGTAATGACGGTAAGACGCGTAACTGCCGCGTTCCCGGAAGGCTGAGAAGAAGGCTTTGGCTTCGTCCGGGAGATGTGGTAATAATTGAGCCATGGAAATACGACGATGAAAAAGGAGATGTCTTATATAAATACACTAAAAACCAGGCAAAGTGGCTTAAAAAGAAAGGTCATTTAAAACAAGATACTTTGGAATTCTGAAAACTCACAAAGTTTAAAACGGAAATGTTACACAAAACTTATAAAGATTCAAGGACTAAATTTTAAATGGAAATCAAAATAGTTTTAGAGAAACAAGAGGGAGGCGGATATACAGTACATGTTCCTGCTCTTCAAGGATGCATATCTCAGGGAGAAACAATTAAAGAGGCTCTAAAAAATATAAAAGAAGCTATTGAACTGTATCTTGAGCCAAATGAAAATGAACTTATAATTTATGGTGATAATGTTAAAACAGA
This sequence comes from Candidatus Woesearchaeota archaeon, assembly GCA_964503975.1. Taxonomy (GTDB): domain Archaea; phylum Nanobdellota; class Nanobdellia; order Pacearchaeales; family GW2011-AR1; genus ASMP01. The sequence continues at coordinate 19,784 of CAZDCI010000010.1, read as the reverse complement.
AACAATCACAATATGAAACTTCCACAGATTTCTGGAAAAGAATTGATTAAAAAACTTAGAAAGTTCGATTTTGTAGTTACAAGGCAAAAAGTCTCGCATGTAAGACCCAAGAAAAACATTGGCGAAAAGATTATAAAAATCACACTTCCGAACCATAAATCCCTTAAAAAAAGGACCCTAAATCAGATAATTAAATCGGCAGGCCTCACTAGAGAAGAGGTTTTTTCATAATGGAAACTATCTACAGCGAGAAACTTCCAAGGATACTAAAAAACAAAAAACGCTTAGAAAAAGCGCTTAAAGTTAAAATCTCAAATCACGGAAAAGAAGTTATGATTGAGGGCACGCCGGAAGAAGAATACACCGCAAGAAAAGTCATTGACGCTTTAAATTTTGGTTTCCCTTTCTCTGCAGCCTTAACAATAAAAAGAAACGATTATGAGTTTGAAGTTTTAAATATTAAAAACTACACTCCAAGTAAAGATCTTTCGAGGATTAAATCAAGGATTATAGGAAAAAAAGGGCAAACCCTAAAAACTCTTGTTGAACTGACAAAGTGTTTCTTTGAGATAAAGGATAATAAGGTTGGAATTGTAGGACATCCAGAGTATATTAAAAACGCACAGGACGCAATAATCCAGCTAATTCAGGGCTCAAGACAAGGAAATGTTTACAGTTATCTTGAAAAACATCAGGTTGAACCTGTCTTGGACCTTGGCCTGAAAAAGCCAAAGCCTAAAAAAGAATAAGCTTTAAATAAGATTTCTCTCACATATTTATATGGGTCCCGGTAGCTCAGCTTGGTAGAGCGCATGGCTGTTAACTGAGGGGCACTCTAAGGTTCCCCTTACAGTAACCCTTCCTTCAAGGAGAAAAAAGGCGGTTACCATGGTGTCGGAGGTTCGAGTCCTCCCCGGGACGTTTGTTTTTTGAAGAATTGATTAAGAAGCAAACTCTTCCACAAAATATTTTGGCGTTACCTCCTCATCTGTAGCTTTTTTATTAAGCACATCCCATTTAAATTTGAGTCCTTGTTCAAATATATTTTTTCTTAAAAACGAACTTATTTTTTCATTTCCTGAGTAATCTACATTAGACAAAGATTCTGTTCCTATTATCTCTCTTGAAATAATACTGTGTAATTGACTTGCGAGCATTTCTCCCAACATATAATTATGATAATACACAGGAGCAATCGTGAAATGGATTTTTGAAGCCCAATCAGGCTTGTCTCTTGAAAAATCTATCATCTGAAATTTTTTAACTAATCTCCACCAAAAAGCATTTAAATCTTGTTCTGAATTTTTATAAAGTTCTCTTTCAAAATTAACCATAACCTGGTACCATCTGCACGCAATAAGCTGAGAAAATTGAAGTGTCTTCGTCAACTTTTCCTCTGTTCCAGAATCTAACTTTTCTGAGTTTTCAGAATATTTTTTAATAAAAGATGAATTTTTAGTTTGCCTTCCAAAAAGCATTGCGATAGACTCTGTTGTGCAAATATGTGCACAGTCCTTCAATAAAAAAGGTAAATCAATATCCATATATTTATAATAAACCGCATGCCCAAGTTCGTGAAGAGTTGTCTCTGTCCAATATTCATTGTCCTTTATATTTTCCAATATTCTAACATCTCCTTCTCTGTCTAAATCCATGCAAAGAGCGTGCTGGGACTTTCCTTCTTTTTCATACAAATCACTTCTCTCTAAAATATCTTCCACGTCCATTCCTATACTTTTATAAAAATTTTTTGAAATTTCCAAAGGATCTTGATCATAAAACTTGTCTAAGTCCAAATCGTAAATTTCAATCCCTTCTTGAAAGAATAAATCTTGATAATGCCAGGGTTTTAAATCATCTATAGATATATTGAACTTTTTTGAAAGAAACCCATCAATCTCTTTCTTTATCTCTTCAAATGCGTCTTTAGTTTTCCAATCTAATTCTTCAAAAACTTTTTTTATCATATCAGGGTCTTGTTCATCTGCCTTCATAAACATTTCATAATAATTCTCAAAACCCAATGATTTGGCCAATTTGTTTCTTAGCTTAACAACTTCCAACAATTCCTTTTCCACAATTTCTCCTTGCTTTTTGCTTGCTTTCCAAGCTTTTTCAACTTCGTCAGAATTTGTGCTTTTCCTTAAAATATTTTTTATTTCATTTTCAGTAATCTTCTTTCCGTCAAGTTCTGATCTAAAAGCATTAAACTTTCTCTGAATATCTGTTTCTTTTGAAGTTATTTCTTTTATTAAATCTAAATCTCCTTGAGAAGTTAAATAACGGTTATAAAGGACTTCTAATTGTCTTCTGATTAAACCTTCGGAAATTTTTGAATCCAAAAGCTTCTTTATTTTTTCAAAATCTTTCTTAGAATTGTGTATTTCAGATATTTTATTGCTTAAATTTTCATACTCTTCAAAATATTCTTTATCTCCTTTTGTATATGCCTTCCACCAAACAGCACGTGCTCTTTTGAAAAGGGGTTTATATTTAGACAAATACTTTTCAATAAATTTTTTTGCTTCTTCCTCGCTCATAACCAAAAGTAGAATAAAAGACTTATAAATATTTATTTTGTGAAATCACCAATAAAGCAAACCCTTCACAAGTTCAAACCAAATCTCGGGAACTTCTTTTGAATAACCTCCCGCAAAAAGCACGACTTTTCTGTCAAAACCTTTAAGCTTCTTACCTATTTTTCTGTAAGTTGACCTCTCAAGTTCAACAGAAGCTAAAGGATCTTTCTTATAAGTGTCTGCTCCAAAAACGACAAAAAGCATGTCCGGCTCAAATTCGTGAATCTTTGGCAGGACAGAGTCCAGTTTTTTAAGGTATTCTTTTTCTCGTGTGCCCGGTTCTAAAATAACATTAACATTGTAGCCATATCCTTTTCCTCCACCTTTTTGCCATTCAAATCCTGTTCCTGGATAAAAGTCTTCAGGATTTTGGTGCAATGAAATCTTTAAAACCGAAGGATCAGAATAAAAAATTTCTTGAGTTCCGTTGCCTGCGTGAACATCCAAATCCAAAATTGCTGCTTTCTTGATTTTTCCTTCTTCTTGGAGCTTACGGATGGCAATTGCATGGTCATTAAAAATACAAAAACCTGATGAACCATTAGACTCGGCATGATGCAGACCCCCAAGAGTATTTACAACGACGGCTTTAGGACTTTCGAGAGCCAGCATGGAAGCTTTCAAAGTTCCCCCGACATAGTAATAAGCAGCTCCAAGATTGTCTTTATGAACGGGAGTATCCGGAGTCAGATATCCTTCTGAAGCAACCATTTCTTTAACTTTATCCAGATACTCAGAAGTATGAACAAGCAAAATATCTTCATCTGAAGCTTTGCCAGGCTCAGCAAGTTCAAAAGGAAATTTTCGCCTCTTCAAAAGTTCCAAGAATTTCTTCGCTCTTTCAGGCCAAAAAGGATGTCCTTGTTCAAAATAATAATTCAAATATTGAGGACTATAAATCACATACAAATTCCTGCCACTTCTTATACCTAAACCCATACCTAAAGAAAAACACAAATCTTTTTAACTATTTTCAATGCAAAACAACATGGAAAAACCCTCAACAGAAACAAAGAAAAATAAAAAACCAAAAGTCCTCATGGCAATGTCCGGCGGCGTTGATAGTAGTGTGGCCGCGCTCTTGCTTAAAAAACAAGGATATGAAGTCATCGGCGCTTTTATGAAAAACTACACTAATGAAGATGTTAACTTAGAAAACTGCAACTGGGTTCAAGACAGAAAAATGGCCATGAAAATCGCCTCAATGTTAAATGTTCCACTTATCACATTGGATTTTGAAACCGAGTATAGAAAGTTGGTAGTGGATGAAATGTTTAAACTTTACGAAAAAGGAATTACTCCAAACCCAGATGTTGACTGCAACAACAAAGTCAAGTTCCCTTTGCTTTGGAAAGCTGCAAAGCGTCTTGGCGCGGAATACATTGCAACAGGACATTACGCGAGGATAAAAAAGACGAAAAAAGGAAGATGCAAACTTCTAAGAGCGAAAGACGAATCAAAAGATCAAAGCTATTTTCTTTACAGATTAAAGCAAAAAGACCTGAAACACACTTTATTTCCTGTTGGAAATCTAACTAAAAAGAAAGTCCGCCAAATAGCAAAAAAGAACGGCTTCCCAAACCACGATAGGAAAGGGACTGTGGGAATATGCTTCATAGGAAAAATAAACCTAAAAAAATTTTTGCAAAAGCGCATAAAACCAAAAAAAGGAAAAACCCTTAATCCGGAAGGAGAAGAAATAGGAGAACATGATGGGATTTATTATTACACTATAGGACAACGTCTAGGACCGAGGTTTGGAATAGAAGTGGAAAAAAATCCAAAAGACAATCATATGCGAAAATGGTATGTGGCAAAAAAAGACAAAAAACGCAATGAGATCGTTGCAGCTCCTGAAGGGCATTCTCTTTTATATCGTAAAGAAATACTTATTACCCGGCCACATTGGATACATGAAAAAATAAAAGAAGGTAATTATCATGCAAGAATTCGTCAGGTCGGAGAGCTTTTGCCCTGCAAATTAGAAAAGAAAGGGAACAAGTATCACGTAACTCTTAAAAAACCAATCAAGGGTGTAAGTGAAGGTCAGGCAATTGTCCTTTACAAAAAACGCGGAAAAGAGTGTATCGGCGGAGGAGTTATTGGTTTTGACGATTTTGAATAGTTATTTTTCGGAACAATAATTATTATAAATATAATTAGCACGGTTAGTACAATGGCTCAAAAAGAAACAGCAGTATTTGATTCTCTAGATTTAAGCGTTCAAGAATTACAAAAAAGAGGTTATAGAATAGACGTTGAAGAAGGTCAGACTATTATAACCCGGTTTATTCTTGGTTACCTTCTTCCTGTAGAATTGGCTACAGTTAAGAATGATAGAGTTAAAATAAAATATTGAGGAAAGGAACATTTTGATCCTCTCAGAGAGCATTCTCTCTGGACCCAAATAGAATATGCGGTTCTCCTGAGAAATTATTTGCGGGAAAATAGAGTGCCTGTTGAAGAAACTAGAAAAGAGGAAATTGGAGAACTAATACAAGAAGAAAAAGAACGTTTGGAAAGAAGATTAGATAGAAGATCCCACTTGCTTAGAGTATTAAATTCATAATATCACTAATTTTTTAAACACATCTAACATAGTTTATTCATGAAACTTGATGAAGCAATAAAATCGCGGAAAAGCGTCAGGAAGTTTTCAAGCAAAAAACCTGACTGGCGCGAAATAATTGAATGCGTAGACGCCGCCCGTTTTGCACCCATGGCAGGCGGAAATTATTCTGTGAAATTCATCCTTGTAGATGATAAAAGCAAGATTGAAAAACTGGGTGAAGCGGCACAACAAGATTTTATCAAAACCGCACATTACATCGTTGTAGCGTGCTCAAATCCCAAACGTACTGTAAATGCTTACGGAGAAAGAGGAAAAAGATATCTGCGCCAGCAAGCAGGGGCCGCAATGGAAAACTTTCTGCTCAAGATGCAAGAAAAGAAACTTGCAACATGCTGGGTAGGACATTTTGTTGATAAGCAAGTTAAAGAAATCTTGGACATTCATGGAGACATTGAAGTCGAAGCTCTTTTTCCAATAGGATACGAATACAAAAAATCTAAAACCCACAAGGCTCCGATAGACTTAGATAATATTCTTTATTTTAACAAATACAAACAAAAGAAGATGAAGCGTCCAAAGATGTCTGAAGGACGCTATGTCGGAAAAAAAGAAGATTCCGAAGAAGATTAATTCTTGAATTTAATTTCTTCTGGCTTTTCTGCGTTGCTGGATTTGAGTTTTTTATCAAGTATTTCAAGCTCTTCATAAATTCCTTCAATTAAATCGTAATTTTTTGCTTCCTCAAGAGAAACCCATTTATAATCTGTGAGGGCTTCACAAGGTCTTACCTTTTCATCTTCATTACTTACATCTGCCCACAAACTTATAATCAATGAAGGGATTTTGTCTGAACGGATGTAAACAAGGCTTGTAACATAACCTAAATTATCAATTTCTAAACCCACTTCCTCGCGAACTTCTCTTTTTGCAAGTTCTTCAACAACATTATACCAGTGCTGGCTCGTATCCTTTTTCTTCAAAACATAATCCAACACTTCAAGTTTCCCGCCGGGAACTGTCCATTTTCCAGGAAAAGCTTTCTCCCAACCAGCTCTTTTGGCTATCAAAAATTTCCCATCTTTAACTAAAATAACTGTAGCAGTAACATAATGCGCCTGATTCTTGTCATACATACTCTCACTTTATCACAATTATATTTAAATAATTCCTCAAGAAATTTGAGTTATGGAAAAAGAAATACTCAGGGCTTTTCTTTATAAGCACAAACTTAGGTTCAGCGAAATTGAAAGATTTATTGGTGAAAGATCAAACAAGTTAGCATATCACTTAAACAAACTTACTAAAAAAGATTTGCTCAGAAAAAAAGGAGAATATTATGCTTTAAACGAAAATTTTGAGCACACCATACCTTACATTTCAGATGAAAAATCTGTTCTTCCAGTAATTTTAATTTCAATAAAAAACGGAGATAAAAATAATGAAATTTTTCTTGTTGAAAGGAAAAAACGCCCTTTCAAAGAGCTCTTGGGTTTACCTGGAGGGCGCATCTTGTTGACAGAATCAATAAAAAATGCTACCGAAAGAATTATGAAAGAAAAATTTAATATCAAGTGTCAACTTAAAAAAGTAAACTCTGTTTCTCTCGAACATGTTAAAAAATCTGAAAGCCGAGAAATAGTTCACTCTTTCCTTCTGATTCTTGTGACAGCGACAACAAACCAGAATCTAAACTACACAAGCTTTGAAAAAAACAAATCAAGAATTATCTCAAGTGATTATAAACTGATAAAAAACAATCTTGACAGGGAATATAAAATTGAAGAATTAAAAACCAAGTGTTAATCGGAATACAACTTTACCCCTTTACCTAATTTTGCGGACCAGTTATAAAACAATCCAAACATTGCTCCGCTCAACCACCCTGCAATCCCGTAACCTATGGGAAAGATTATTATTGAAAGAAATCCGTAAGAACCTAAACCCAGTGAATTAAACAGGGTTGAAAGAGATGTAAACGAGATAATTAAAAAAAATATTCCTAATAAAAGCCCCATCAATGCGTACATTAAACCGAACATATTTGCTAAAGATATAACTCCTATCTTCCTTACAACCGCCTCTTCCATAACCTCTTTTTGACCGTAATTCATACATTAATTAAGAAAAATTTAGTTTAAATATTTTATTAAAAAACAAAAGCCCCCGCTTTTTGCGGGAGCGTAAAAACTTTCACCTCTTTCTCAAAGTTTTATTTCCAGACTTCTATGCCCAAATCTGAAACCTCTTTGGCAACAGGCTCTCCTACATCTTCCGCAGGACTTCCAAAGACATACGGCGAGCTAACGCCCGTCATAATTGTAATGACACGCACTTTTCCTTGGAATTCCTTGCTAATCCTCGCACCGATAATTACCTGTGCTTCAGGGCTTAGGTTTTCCGAAACAGTTTTACCTATCGTGTCAAACTCTTCAAGCTTCAGGTCAGGACCGCATGTTACGTGTATCAAAGCTCCGGTAGCACCTTTGTAATCCACGTCAAGTAGAGGATGTGTGAGTGCTTGCTGGACTGCTTCCGTGACACGGTTCTGCGTATCTGCCTCGCCAATACCAATAACAGCTACTCCGCCGTCCTTCATTATCGAAGAAACGTCTGCATAGTCTAAGTTAATCAAACTTGGCAGGGTTATCGTCTCAACAATACCTTTAATCATTGTTGAAACAAGCTCGTTTGCAACCGCAAAAGCCTGCTCAATTGGCAACTGCCCTGCTATGTCAACCAAACGGTTGTTGTCTAAAACAATACAGGTATCAGTAACTTCTCTTAGCTCTTGCAATCCAAATTCGGCTTTATCTATTCTGGCTTTTTCTGATTCAAAAGGCATAGTAACAACCCCGATTACAACAGCCCCTGTTTCTTTAGCAAGCTGTGCAATTACTGGTGCTGCACCTGTTCCGGTTCCACCACCCATTCCAGCTAAAACAAAAACCATATCTGCTCCACCAACGGATTTTTTGAGCTCCGACATTGCCTCTTTTGCTGCTTCGCGTCCTATTTTTGGTGCTCCTCCAGCTCCTAAACCGCGAGTAAGTTCTTTACCAACAAGAAGCTTTTCATCCGCCTTGGAAACGCTCAAATGCAAAGCGTCTGTATTTGCCGCATAAATGGTGGCTCCCTCAATTCCTTTGTTATAAAGCCAGGTAACCGCATTTACACCCATTCCGCCAATACCAATAACCTTGATGTTAGCCTTCCCGGCTTTTAACTCATCAAAGTCGATGCTGTGGGTTTCTGCGTTTTGGACTGCCTCTTTTGCAAAATCTAACGCCATTTTTTACCTCCTTACATTTATTTATGTGTCAGAAGTGTGTCTTTTTTGTCCTCTCCGCGCAAAACCGCGAAAGATTTAAATACTTGACACACTTCCAACTATCAACAGAATTCAATAAATGTTTATTCAATCCCCCAATTGAATAATATAATAAAATATACAGTAGTCGCTTCTTTAAAAATATTTTGTTGATTTAGTGTGAGGATTAAAATTCAAAAATTTATTCCTTCCCTAAAATTTCAACCTTTATATCGTTATCTTCGCAAAGCTCTTTGAATTCTTTTGCGTCTTCTTCACTTCCTATTACGCTTCCATAATGCATTGGAATTGCAAGTGTTGGCTTTATCAAGCTGGCCGCTTCCGCAGCTTCTTCCGCGCTCATCGTAAAACGACCACCGACAGGAAGCAAAGCCACAAACTCTTTTCCGGGCTGCTTAAAGCCGGTAAGCTTTTGCATTTCAGGAATCAGGTCAGTATCTCCTGCATGATACAATATAAAATCGCCTATCTTTATTACATATCCTATCCAGTTTTCATCTTTAGGATGGAAGTGCTTGTCTATGTTGTAAGCGGGAACAGCGGTGACTTTTAATCCTCCTAAATCTATCTCATTCCCTTGCTCAATTATTTCAATTTTGACAGGAACATCAAATTTTGCTATTTTGCTCTGACAATCAGGAGTTACTACCACTCTTGTGTTTTCTTTCACAATTTTTTTCAAATCTGCAAAACTGCAATGGTCATAATGGCTATGAGTAATCAAAACCACATCAGCACGTTCCAAACCCTCACGAATGTTGTAAGGATCAATGTAAATCACCCTTTCACTTTCAGAATCCTCAATTAAGAAACCTGCGTGTCCAAGCCACTTGAGTTCAACGCCATTAATCTTCATACTAAAAACAAATAGTCTGGGTTTTTAAGGATTTTTGTTTGTTGGAAGTTTTATTAATCTTATCTAATAAAACCCACATATGGGAAGACTAAATTACCAGAACTTCAAGCATAAAATCAACGAAATAAATGACCCAGATATTCTTTCTATAACACTAATAGGTTCTTATGCATTAAAAAGAAATCTGAAAAATATTAATGATATTGATTTGCTTATAGTTATTAAAAACCTCAATAAAAAGGAATTTGAAAGAGTGATTAAAAAATTTAGTAAAATAAAAAATTCGTTTTCAAATAAGAAAACAGAAATTGTATTGGAAACTAGAAAAGGCCCTATAAAACCAATACCAAGGAAAGGCAAAAAAGTTGTCCAGATACACCTTCTTATATGGGACAAAAAACAATTAATTGAAAAAATTAGAAATCCTATTTTATTAGACGCCTTGAATTTTGGCAAAACTCTTTATGGCTTACCCCTAAAAGAAACAAAAAATGTCCAAAAGTTAAACAAAAAAGATCTTATCAAAGACCTGAATATTAATTTAAAAGGGATAAAAACTAAGGTGGCCTGGATTGGAGAATTTGAAACAACTAAAAAAGGTTTTATTGAAAAAGGATATTTTTTAGATATTCCTAAAGAAAAACACCTAGAAATAATAAGTAACTCAATAATAACTTCCTTTATGAATTTTTCAAGGTATAAAAACCCCACAATAAAAAAATCAAGGAAGGTTTTATTGAAAAAAGGGAAAAATTTACTGGAAAAAGAATATTTCGAAATTTTGAAAAAATCATTTATAGTTAAAGAAAATTTGGAAAAAGGTAATTTAGGTAATAAAAATTACAAAAATTTGGAAAAAGAAGGAATAAGATTTATAGAACATTTAAAATCTCTTATTTAATGAACTTAACAGATTTAACTTTTCCTTTCTTTTCATCAATATCTATCAATACTTGAACTTCGTGCGCACTTCCAACATTTATGCAAGTCGTATTTCCTATTTTATCTTTTTTTCCGCCTTTTTCGTGAATATGTCCTCCAATGCACAAAACAGGCTTATGTTTTTCAACAAACCATCTAGCCACATTAGAACCAGCATGCTTTCTGTCACTTATGCTTCCTTTAGATTTTATTTTATCTAATTTTGTTTTGTAAGGAACATTATGTGTAATAAAAATGGTTGGGAGTTTTTTATTTGTTTTTTTGTGGGCATCATCCAAATTTCTAAGTAACTTTTTATACGCCTTTTTCAAACGAGTTTTTTCTTTTGAAGTGAGAGAACTTCTCTTTTTCTTCTTCAATTTTTTACGTGAAATATCTTCTGGGCTGCTGGAAGTTCCATACCCGATAAAGTTTAAACCTTTGAACTCATAAGATTTAAATTGACAATCACGTATATTGTCATTATTTTTAACTAATTTAGGGTTTGACTCTTTAGAATTCAAAAAATACAGAAATGACTTAAAATAATTATATGTGCTTTTTTCAAAGTTCTTTTCTTTTATTCTGGATTTTCCGTAACTTTCATCATGGTTTCCTGGAACAAAAAAAACCGGTTTTCCCAAAGAATCCAATTTTTTCATTACTTTGATTCCTTTTTTCAAAGATCTATCACAAATATCATCATACTTCTTTTTTCCAAATTTTCTTTTGAACTCTGAAAATTTTGTTTCAGGATTTTTCTTCAAATGCTTAAAAAGTTTTTCATAAAAATTATCTAATTCTTTGTCTCCACATACATCCCCGATCTGGACTATGCAATCTACATCTTTAAGATTTGCCTTCAGTTTCGGAAACTTCCCGTGAAAATCTCCCATAGCCAGTATCTTCATAAAACCACTACACAAATTTTATTTAAAAACTTTACAAATCACCATGATTTAACATCAATTCTTTTTCCCAAATTCCTGAAATGTTTTTTATCCTTTGTAACCAAAACCAAATCGTTTGTCTTACAAATTGATGCTATCATTAAATCAGGATCTTGCGTCAAACTTCCTTTTTTGCTCAGATCTGCAAATAATTTTCCAAATTCATTACATGAGTCAGTATCTAAAGTTATAAAATTTATAGATTGTAATAAAATTTCTAAATCATCAAGCTCTTTTTCAAATCTCTTGCCTTTAGAATACAGGTAAATACCTTTGTAAAGTTCACATAAACTCACTGAAGTAATAAATAATGTATTTTGTTGAGACAAGCCACTTACTTTTTTAATAATTTTTTCGTTTCCTTTTAAAAAATCTATAATAACATTTGTATCTAAACAATAGTCTACCATTTATAGTCTCTTAACTTGAATTTTTTTCTGTCTTCGTAAATCTGTTTCTTAATCTTCTCCCACTTCTCGGATTCCTCTGACCAGACTCCTGCCAAATTCATAAGTCCTTTCTTGCTCCCTTTCCTTTCATCAACTATATTAATAACCACTTCAGAAAAAGACCTTTCTCCTTTAATCTTTTTCAACTTTTCGTATGCCTCATTTGACAAAGATATCACTTTTACCATATAGGCATATGTATATGTGCATATATAAATCTTTCACTTTATCCTAAAAATTCAAGAACTTACAAATAAAAATAAAAATAAAGAATTAATCATGGCGATTAGTTAATAATCGTCATCATCGTCATCCGAGTCATCATCACTGTCGTCGTCTGTGTCTTCACTGTCATCCATATCTTCTTCACTATCATCTACATCTTCATCATCAGTGTCTTCCTCGAAATCCTTGTCGTCCTCATATTCATCATATTCAGACATTTTTTTACTTTTTCCTCCTTTTAGGTTGTTTAGATACCAGAAACAAGGTTAAGAGTTTTTAAACCTTTTTACACTCTTTAGGGTGAAAACTAAAGTTACAAAAGTTTAACGTTATTTTTCAAACAATACTCTACTATATCTTCAGGCCACACACTTGCCTGGACTTCTCCTATGTGGGCCTTTCTGAGAAAAAGCATACAAAGACGCGATTGCCCTATCCCTCCGCCAATAGATTCGGGAAATTCTCCTGCAAGCAATCTTCTGTGCCATTCCAAATTCTTCCTCTCTTCATTATCCGTAATTTTTAGTTGGCGGAGTAAAGCTTCTCTGTCAACCCTTATCCCCATTGAAGAAATTTCAAAAGCCTTCTCAATCACCGGATTCCAAACCAAAATATCTCCATTTAAACCCTTCTTTCCGTCCCGCGTCAAGGAGGTCCAATCATCATAATCAGGAGCTCTTACATCATGGGTTTCTCCATTTTGCAGCTCCGCCCCGATGCCAATCAAAAACACAGCCCCATACTTTTTAGTTATTTGGTCTTCTCTTTCCGGCGGCGTTAAATCAGGGTAATTTTTCACAAGGTCTTCTGCATAAACAAAAGTTATTTCTTCAGGTAAAACAATGTTTATCTCGGGATACTTCTTACAAACCCTTTCCCCGGTATTTTTCATTACTTTATAGATCTTATTGACAATCTTTTTCAAAAAATCAAGATTTCTGTCTTCTTTTCGTATAGCTAATTCCCAATCCCATTGATCAACATAAACAGAATGTAAATTGTCTAAAACCTCTTCGTCCGGTCTTATAGCATCCATATCGCAATAAAGCCCTTCTCCTTCTTTAAAGCCGTAATCTGCTAAGGCCATTCTTTTCCATTTCGCAAGAGAAAAAACAACTTCCGCATTTATGCTTGGGTCATACTTTACGTTGAAAGACACCTTCCTCTCTTTTCCGCTTAAATCATCATTCACACCCGTATCCTTTCTAACAAAACGCGGCGCAGAAACTCTTTGCAAATTCAATTCTTCAGCCAAGGCCCTTTCAAAAAAATCTTTGATGAATTTAATGCCTCTTTCAGTATCTCTTAAATCTAAAATACTTTCATACTTATTCGGTGTTAATTGATTTTTAGGCATTTAAAAATTAAATTAAGGTTTCCAACGATTTACTGTCCTTGGAAAAGCTATTGCATCCTTGATTGTGTCCAGCCCGCAAATCCATGCAATGACTCTTTCCACTCCAACACCATATCCTCCGTGAGGAACGCTCCCATAACGGCGGGTGTCAAAATAGAACTCATACTTTTTGGGATTTTCTCCCTGGGCTTTAAGATTTTTCTTTATTTTTTCTATATCTTCTTCTCTTTGACTTGCCCCTATAAGTTCTCCGTAGCCCTCAGATCCTATAACATCAAAACCTAAAACAACTTTTCCTTGTTTTGGATGCTTCTCAGGCTCTTTCATGTAAAATGCTTTAACTTTTTTAGGATAATGAGTAACAATTATTGGAGTGTCATACAACTCGGAAAGTTTGTCTTCCTCTATGGTTCTAAGGTCTTTACCCCACTTGATTTTCATTCCTTTTTTATCCTTAAGTTTTTTCAAAGCTTCAGTATAAGTCATCCTCGGGAAACGTTTTTTCAGGGAAGATTTAAGCTTTTTCACATCACGCTCAAGGACTTCAAGCTCTTCTTTGTTGTTCTCTAAAACTTTTTTTACCACGTGTTTCAAAAGCTGCTCGGCATCATCCTGCAAATACTCAAAATCTTCCCATGCAACTTCCATTTCGGCCATCCACAGCTCCGTCAAGTGCCTTGAGGTTTTGCTTTTTTCAGCCCTAAAAGCAGGCTGAATAGTAAATATTTTTTCCAAAGAAAAAATTGCAGGCTCGGCATGAAGCTGCCAGGTTTGACTTAAAAATACAGGCCTTCCAAAATAATTCAGCTTGAACAGAGTAGCTCCGCCTTCTGCCTGCATTCCTATAAAAATAGGACTGTGATACTCATAAAATCCTTTTTTTCTCCAGTGCTCTCTCATGGCCTGCAAAACACTGTCTCTTATCTTAAGTATTGCAGTCATCTTGCGACTCCTAAGCCACAAATGTCTTCTGTCTCCAAGAAGTTCTTCATTCAAATCCTCGTTTATCGGAAAATCTTCCGCTTCTCCAACAACATTTATATTTTTTACTTGAATCTCATATCCTGTTGGAGCCCTTTCGTCTTTCTTGATTGTGCCCTCCACCTTAATTGAAGACTCAATAAGCAAACCATCTATTTCTTCCCATTGTTTATCTGAAAAATCTTCCCTTTTAAAGACGCACTGAATAATTCCGCTAGAATCTCTTAAAACTATAAATTTGAACTTGTTGCTTCCTCTCTCACGATAAACCCACCCTCTAACAGCTACTCTTCCTTTTCCTTTCTTAATAGCTTCTTCAATTGATATAAATTTTGTCATTCTTCTTCAAATTGGTTAGTAAACCTAATATTTAAATTTTCGTTCATACGTCTTATGGTCACCCACTCTAAAATGATGGATAATATAAACATATTTTTTCCTTTTACACTATACAAAAGTCTCCATGCCCGGGAAGGTTGTACTTCCAAACGTTTTTTACTTTAAATCTTCTAATGTATTCTTTGGGAATAAGTCTTTTTGGATTAAAGACTAAGGCGTCAAACGCTTCCTGTCTCTTGGAAACATTGTAGCTTCCCTTATGTTTTCCAGTCCAAGCATTGCCTGCGTTAATCTTTCAAGTCCTATAGACCATCCTGAATGCTCGGGTGCTCCGTACCTAAAAGCATCCACATACCACTTAAAATCTTTAGGTTCTAATTTCTTTTCTTTCAGTTGTGAAATAAGTATCTCCGGAACGTGAACCCTTTGTCCTCCTGAACTGACTTCCAGGCCTCCATAAACCGCATCAAATCCTCCAGAAACCCCTGTTTCGGGGTTTTTTGGCCAGATGTAAAAAGGTTTTATTTTTATAGGCCACTCACATGTAAAAACAACCGTATCAGGAAACAACTCAGCAAGCTTTCTTTCTGCTTCAGGTTCAAAATCATCTCCTGTTTTAAGTTTAAAACCGTGTTTATTCAAAAGCTTTATGGCTTCCCCGTATGTCATATATTTAATCTTAGGAACTTTAAGCTTAACTCCTAAAACATCTAATTCACTTTTACACTCTTTCAAAACCCTCTCTGCAATATGTTTAATAACTTGCTCAAGATATCTCATGATTTTCATATCATCTACAAAAGCCACTTCTATATCCATCTGACGTATTTCATTGATATGTTTGCTTGTATCGTGTTTTTCAGCACGCCAAACCGCGCTAGTTGAGAAAACTTTCTCCAAAGAAATTGCTCCTAACTGCTTGTACAACTGAGGACTTTGAGCCAAGTAGGCTTTCCTGCCAAAATAATCCGCTTCAAACAAATCCGTCCCTCCTTCAGTTGAAGTTGCTATAAGTGCGGGAGGCTGAATTTCAACAAATCCTTTTCTATGGAAGAATTCCCTGAAAGAATTTATTATCACAGACTGTATTTTAAAAATTGCTTTAACTTTTGGTTTCCTCAAATCCAAATACCTGTAATCCAAACGTTTATCCAAACCTGCCTTAACAGATTTCTCATTGACATGAATCGGAAGTTTATCCGACTTATTCAAAACCTTAATATTAGAAATTTCTATCTCAACGTTTTTTAAAGCGTGCTCTGCTTTAATTTTAGCTTTTTTAACCCTTCCTTTTACTTCCACAACATCTTCAAGAGTAAGGTTTGAAACTGCTTCTTTTACTTTATCTGATTTTGCGACGCACTGAACCATTCCCGTCCTGTCACGCAAAAGAACAAATTTTAAATTTGAAAGATTTCTGATTTCATGAACCCAGCCTTTCAAAAGAACTTTCTTTCCTGATTTAATATCAAATATATATGTCCTCTTCATGATGTAAAAAAAGAAATATTGTTTATTAAACTTACTTTTTCTTCATTTCTTTCTCTTCATTTCTTTCTCTTCATTTTTCCTCAATCTTTGGAAAAACCTCTCAGCGCCAATTTCAGTCTTTAAAATGAGATATATCGCTATAATCACCAAAATAGTCACTATAACTGCGGCAATCACTTCATAAAGAAGTATGCTCGTCGGGAAAAGAGCTTCTATAGTATGTGTAATAACGTCTTTCCAAATTAAAGCAGCCGCTATTGTAAAAGCTGTTACAACAGCAGTTTTTATTATTCCTCCAATTGTCGGCTCATCCATAATCTCTTACTCAATTTTATTTCTTTTTCCTCTTCTTTTTTGGTCCGGGTTTTTTGTACTTTGGCCTGTACGTTTCAACTTTCTTATGACTCAAATATCTCTTGAATACATACGAGCTAATCAAAGATACATAATAAAATGCAAAAGCTATTCCAAAAAACGAGAAAAATATAGTTATTATTTTTCCTGTGTTTGTTTGAGGGGTTATATCTCCGTAACCTATTGTTGTGGCGCTGATTACAACAAAATAAGTGGAATCAAGCATACTCCACCCTTCAACCTGGTGGAACGCAAAAGAAGAACCTGTCAATACCAGTATGAATATGAATGCTGAAATGAAAAATTGTTTAGCGTGCTCGCTCATTTTTGCCCTCTTTTATCATTATACTTATGAAAGATGTTTTTTAATGTTTTTGATTTTCATTCTAAACTCTTCTTCACAATCTCCATAACTTCTTTCGGATTGACTTTTCCTTTGAACTGTTTCATAACCAAACCCATGTAAGCATTCTCTGAAAGTCCTGGCTTTTCCTTTATAATGTTGCGGATTTTTTCCTCAACTTCATGCAAGGCTTTTTTGTCCACGCTAATTGCCTCTTCATAACTTTCTCCTTTAGCAATTTTATTTAAAACGTGTTTAATCTGATTTTCGGCAAGCTCTCTTTTTTTGACTTTCTCTAAAACTCCTCCTAAAACTTCAACATTCAAAACCTTGTTAATTTTCTTAATGGACATATTTTCTTTACTTGCTATTTCTTTAGGATACAAAACAAGAGTTTTCGCTGTTAAATTTGGCTGTTTAACTATTTGTAAAAGTTCCTTATATTCTTCCAACATGCTTTCTTTCAAGATAAGCTTCACCATTTCCTTATTAAGCCCTTCTGCTTCAAGCTCCTCTTTAATATCACGTTTAAGTTTAGGCAGATTTTTCTTTGCGGAATCAATCATCTTCCTTGAAATTTTCAACAAAGGCAAATCTGTTTCGGGATACATTCTCGCAGCTCCGGGCATCGGGCGCAAAAATCTGCTCTTTCCATTACTCAATACCCTCCGAACTTCTGCCTTTGATTCTTTTTTATCAACCAGCTTTAATTGTCTTTTAATCTCAGTTTCCATTGCTTTTTCTATATTTTTTATGTCCTGGAAACCTTTCAATTCAATCCTCTTTCCCTCCCTCACAGACAAATTAACGTCCTGTCTTATTGTTCCTATGCCGCGTTTAACATTACAGCTTCTCAAAATTTCTCCTATTTGTAAAGCAACTTCTTGAGCTTGCTTTGGGTTTTTTATGTCTGGCTCAGTGGCTATTTCAACCAAAGGAATTCCAAGCCTATCCAATCGAAAAACTCCTTTTTCCCGGTCAACAATTCTGGCGGAATCTTCTTCAAGGCAGACACTTTGTATTCTTACCTTGCCAAAATTTGTTTCCACATATCCATTTTCAGCAATTAAAACCGTTCTTTGAAAGCCACTCGTGTTTGAGCCGTCAATAACCGTCTTCCTCATAACTTGCGTAACAGGGAGTATTTTACAATTAAGAAAAATAGCAATTTGTAAAGCAATTTTGAGAGCATCTTCATTAATTAAATGCGGAGGCTCTTCATCCAGCTCTACAAGACAGACAGAATCATATCCTTGGTACTTGAAAGTTCTATCCAAAGAAGCTTCGTGCTTGGCAGCTACATCAATTTCTCCACCCTCTCCTGCTACAACATGAAGTTTCCTTTTAACCTCAAAATCTGGTTCATCATTTCTCAAAACACTCGGGCAGTTACAAAAAAGTTTCCTCGTATTCAGCTGCTGATGAATTTCCAAACCAGACTTCAATCCAATTCCTTCATAATCCAGCTCACTCTCAGCCATAAAACAAAAAACCAAAAAGAGTTTATTAAATTAATTATGTGTTAAAATTTACACATAGCCCTTCTAATTCAACCCCTTCTAATTGCGCAGATGACCTTATCCAAAGAAGAATTTACTTTGCCTGCCATAAAGGTGTAAAACGCTTTTTCACCATCTGTAACAACATTTTCTCTATCCCAATTATTTTCTTCTTTCCACCCTTTCACTGCGCCATCCAAAAAATCATAGTATGTATCTCTTTCTCCTGCTTCAATTATTGGGGCTGGAAATCCAAAATGATGCAATATTACATCCTGAGTTATTCTTGCAGTTCTCCCGTTTCCATCTACAAAAGGATGCATTCTTGCTATATGAAAATGTGAATAAATTGCCGCTTCAAGCATATCTGTTTCATATGGAGATTTTAACTTTTCATTCAATCCTTCTTCAAAATTGGGTATTTCTTTTTCAACTAATTTCCTTGGATAAGGAGGAGTTACACTATAATCTCCGCTAAACCCTGTTCCTTGATCTAACTCTCTGTATTTAGCAATACCTCCAGAAAACCTCTCTGGAACGATTCTTCCTGCAATTTCTCTGATAAAAGATTCATCAAATTCTTCTGGGTCAAAATTTTCGCACCCCCACTTAAATGCTTTTCTTAACTTAATAATGCCTTCTTTTATCTTGCCTCCGTTATTTTTTGGAATACAATAAGGAGTCTTTGAGTGAGGATGTTCCATTTTATATGAATGTATTTGGGACATTTTTTCTATAGCCCTTCTTTCTAACTTATCTACTCTCAAGATTCTTTCAGAAGCGTTTTTTACCATTAGATAAAGATATTTATCTCTAATTTCTTGTTCCAATCCTTCAGATATATAATTACGTCTTGTCATAAAAACTATAAATTTTAAAGATTTAAAAACCTTCCTATTTTTAACTCCTAAAAAGTTACAACTTTGTTTCAAATCACGTTTTTTAAAATCAACAAGATTTATAATGAATAACTCCCATTAAAAATTATGAAAAAGAAGGCGAAAAAGAGGAGGAATAAAAAAGGCTTTGCGAATAATTCAAAAGATATTGCGCCAAGTGTTAAAAATATATCAAAAAAATTTAAAGAATTCAACATCCAGGACATACTCCAAATAACTGTGGGTAGTTTTGTTCTTGCCGTGCCTGTGGGCTTTACTCAAGAAGTTTGGGAAATGGCTGAAAGACTTCCTTTGGTGAATATGATTGCTCTCACTGCCCTCACCTTATTCTTTATAGGAATATTCACATTTTACAGCTATCACAGAGAACATATGAACGCAAATCCAAAATACCATTTGTTAGAACTCGGAAAAAGAGTCATATCCACATATTTAATTTCTTTTATAATAGTTGCAATTCTTATGACCATTATTGGCGTGACTCCGTGGAAAACAAATTTATCCATGGCTATTAATATTGTTGTTTTAGTAACTTTCCCCGCAGCAATTGGCGCAGTTATATCTGACAGGATAAAATAATTAGATATGTGACATCCTCTCACCCTTAAAAGGGTGAGCGTCCATTTCGTTTTATTGAAACG
>CAZDCI010000009.1:0-35251 GCA_964503975.1 Candidatus Woesearchaeota archaeon | reverse complement strand
CTTCGGGAGTCCAAACTTTTTCCACTCTTTCAATTCTTGCACTTCTTTGAACAGTATCTCTCATGTTTTTCATAGAAATCAAAGGTTTATAAAATTTACTATCTTGTTACTATTTTAGAATTACCTCAGGACCCCTTCTATAAATTATGCTAAAGAATAATCCTCCAAAACTTCATAAACAGGACCTTCAGGATAAAGTGTTGATTTCTTCAGTCTAAACCTCTCCACTTTAAACTTTAAATTTTCGGGCACTTCAACCTTGTCTAACTCTCCTAAAAAATAGTTTTTGTTTTTAAGACTCCTCACTCTTGCGATTGTCAAATGGCCCATAAACCTTTTCTCTTTTTCAAAACCTTCAATTTCCGAAAGTTTTTCATCAATGGTTTCCTGGAGTTTATCCAAACCTTCAAGCTTAAGCCAGACAATCCTTACATATTTCTCGGAAAAAACACCTATCTTTGAAGTCCTTGTCTCAATTCCCTTAAACTTCTCAAAAGGTATTTCTTTTAGTTTTTCCCTGACTTCTTCCACTCTTTCAGGAGATATCTCTCCAAGGAACTTTAAAGTCAGATGCAAATTCTCTGGCTTTATTGTCTTGCCCTTAAATCCCGGGAGTTGTTTTTGAATATTTACTATCTTTTCCTGTATGTGTTCTGGAACGTCTATGGAAATAAAAGTGCGAATCTTTTCATCATCACTAACTTTTTTCTCATTTTCCATTCACAAAAACTCTCCTAATATTTTGGCGCCAAGTTTAACACTCATTTCACTTCCTTCGCCTGAAGGATTTATCTCAACCAAATCTACTGTCTTAAGAGTTTTTATTTTATTCATTTTCTGAATCAGATAAATCATTTCGCGAGAAGTCAACCCTCCCGGCTCTGAGTAACTTGTCCCCGGAGCGAACACAGGATCAACGACATCTATATCTATTGAAAGATATAACTCACGACCGTTAACAAATTCCATTATCGCGTCGCATGTATCTCTAAAATCTTCAACAAATCGGTTAAGAGAAATTGTTTTTATTTTGTTCTTACTGATAAAATTTAGTTCTTCCGGATAAGAATTCCTTAATCCCACAATCAGAATGTTTTGCGCGGGAAATCCTTCTTCAATAAGCGCACGAAGCCATTCTTCATGCGTCGGAATTTTTTTATCTATAGGTTTCATTAGATCCGGATGAGCATCAAACACCATAAGACACGGTTCTTTTTCTTCTCTTTCACAGTGTTCCAAAAAAGCTTTTCCAAGAGAATAGCTTATCGAGTGGTCTCCTCCAATAAAAAAAATTTTTGGTTTGTTTTTTAAATCCTTCAAGGCGTTTTTGCGGATTAACTCGTTGGCTTCGTCAATGTTTGAATTGTCAACATGAATTTCTTCTATATCAAGAAGCTTTGTGCTTATAGGTTTTCCCTGCTCATTAGTATAAAGTTCATTAAGCTTCTCCAAAACCGCGTTTCCTGCCTCTTCACAACCTTTCGTTTTGCTTAAACCATTTATACACGGAACTTTTACAACATGCATTTTATTTCTCCTCTGGCATCAATGCAAAAAAGCTAAACTCTTTGGCTGCTTTTTTCGCCAGAGACTTAATGTCTTTAAGTTTCACTTTTTTAACATCTCTTTCAAAATTATAAAACTCCTTTGCGTTACCAAGCATTTCATAATAAAGAAGATAAACCATCAAAGACTTGGAATCTTCCAAAGCTATCTGGTAATTTCCTATCGCTTGTTCTTTTACTTGGTTTAGCTCTTTTTCTGTCAGGCCCTCGGCGACTTTTTTAAACTCCTTAATTATCAACTTTTTGACTTTTTCAACATTTTCTTTCATTGTTCCAACAAAAACATAATTATAAGCATATTTGTTTCTCACTACCGAGCCGCCTTTAACACTATACGCAAGATTTCTCTTTTCCCTTATCTCCTCAAACAACCTTGAAGAAAGCCCTTCCGCCATTAAAGCATTCAAAATGACTGCAGAATAATTTTTTGTATCTTGAGCCAAAGGCACATGATAAGCAAAAACGAGGTTTGCTTGGTCAATTCCTTTTCTTTTCTCAGTTCGTGAAGAAATTTTTTTCTTAACTTTTATTTCTTTCACTTTTCCTTTTTCATTTCCAAAATTCTTCTCAGCAAATTTAACAATTTTTTCAAAATCCGCGTCTCCCACGACACAAAGAATCATATTATTCGGTTTGTAAGCTTCTTCAAACTTCTCAATCATTTTTTTTCGGTCTATGGAACTCATTGATTTCGCGCTTCCAATTACTGGAATCCCAAAAGGCTCTTCATAAAGATTTTTATGAATTTCTTCAAAAACATAATGCATCGGATTGTCTTTGTAAAGTTTCATTTCTTCAAAAATAACATTTCTTTCCTTTTCAATTTCTTTCTCATCAAACTTGGGGTTTTTGACTATGTCTGATAAAACATCTAAAGCCGTCTCCAAGTGCCTGGAAGGCATCTTACACCAAAAAGCGGTTAGTTCCTCCTCCGTAAATCCATTTAACTCGCCTCCTTTTTTTTCGATTTCTTCTGCTATTTGTTTAGCGCTACGTGTAGGGGTGCCTTTGTAAAGAAGATGTTCTATAAAATGTGAAATTCCTTTTTCTTCCTCTTCCTCATTTACTCCTCCTTGCTTAACCGCAAAAGCCACGCTAACAACAGGAACTTCGCGTTTTTCAAAAATAACCGTCATGCCATTTTTCAATATCTTTCTATAAAATTTGGGTTTCATTTTTAAAAAAAGCCAAACATGTTTTTAAAACTATCAATGATAAACCTGGGTATTTTGTCTCACAAGAGTCAAAATGATAAAACCTATAGCAACAATTATCACTGCTGCAAATAGAATATAATATATGCTTACAAGATTTGAAACATTATTCTCTGTAAGGCCTTCTTCAACTTTTATTGGTTTGTCTTTTTGATGGGTGTTAACCATATAAAGCAAAAGATTGGCAGATATTAAAACTATAAAAAGCAAAACCCAGAATGTCTTTTTCATCTTACCTCAATTTGTTAATTAAAATCGGTTAAAATGCAAAAAGCCAAACGCCAAGTCCTGCAATCACCAAAACAGCTACAACAATTAAAAGCCACATCCACCATTTCATCTTTTTTTTGGGCTGTTGTCCGGGCATTGCTTGTTGTCCTTGCATAGGTTGTCCTTGCGGATTTCCTTGGGGTCCTGCGGGCTGTCCTTGCTGCTGAACAGGTTGCTTTTGTTGCGCGGGTTGTCTCACTGGTTGTTGTGTTTGTGCCATAAATATACCTCTCTTTATTTAATCTTTTTATAATAAACATACAAGAGTTATAAATCTTACTTATTTCTAAAAACAAAGTACCTTTCATCTCCAATTTCAAAATCATCACTAAGAGAAAAATAATTTTTTACAAAATTTAAAAACCAGGTTCTTTTCACCCATATCTGCTCACGCTTAACCATGCTTTTTGTGGGAAAACTCACGACGAATCTTTCCACAAAATCTTTCAACTCAAGAATCAGCTCTTTAGAATAATTTCTTTCCAAAGACTCCAAAGAATCAACAACTTTAAACATCAAAACGACTCTTGGCTTTTTTGTTTTTTTCACTATCTCTTTGATTTTTTCCAAATGCAAAAGAGTTTCGTGAACAACCCTTCCTTTGTGCTTGTTTTCTTCAAAGAAATTGTTGGTTTTTTCAACAAACTGCCCTATTGCTTCCACACCAATGTAATCCGGATTTAATCCTGCTTCAAGAAAAAAAGGATATGAAAAACCATTAACCCCGCAACCCAAATCAATCACACCTATGTTCTTACTGAAACCTTTAAGAATTCTTTCATAAATTTCTTTATAATGTTTGTACCTTTCCCGTGTTGAAAGATGCTTTTTCAAAATCCACTCTGCTTTTCTTTCCCGTTTAGTCAAAAGTTTCTTGCTTCCGAAACCAGAATAATTCTCCATCAAAAATTTTCTTATCATTTTAATTTTCTCTTCATCAGAAAAATGCGACTTGTCAAATTTTTCAAAAACTCTCTCAACATCTTTTCCAGGAAGCTGAGAGTATTCTTTTTTCTTTGTTATTTTTTTGATGATTTCTTGTTTTTTCATTTTCCACTAACATATTCATTATCTTTAAGGTAAAATCTCATATGCTCTTCTAAATCTTTTTTCAAGCCAATCCTAAAGCTTTTGGCGACTTCAACCCTCTCTCCACTACCTTCTATCCATATGTCTTTGTCGGAGGTCACGTCTTTTCCATTAAAGCTCTTGTCTATTTTCATAGCTATAGTTAAAAGTCCTGGCCCCGAGCATCGTGCCTCAAAGTTTAAAGGCTCTAATGCACGAATTAAAACCGCTTGAGGAACCCTCTCTTTTCCTGTAACAAAATTTAACATATGGTACTTATGAACGTTTTTGACAAGAATTGTTCCTGGGGCACCCCACATAGCTGAATTATCTTTTCTTTTTCCCAAATGCGCCCAGCTTCCAGAATCTTCTCCGCCCAAATAGGCTTCTGTCTCCACAATTCTGCCACATAATAACCTCTTCCCCACTCTTCTCACCAAAACCCTTCCCAAAAGCTCAAGAGCGACTGCTTCTGCGTTTCTTTTAAAAAATCTTTTTCCTATCTTGCCCTTACCCATAAATATTTTTAAGTCCATCAACTTTATAAGATGTATGCAAATAAGTTTTTATGAAGAGTTTCCAAGCGAAAAAAATTTGAAAAAACTGAATTTAATAAAATCCCAGGTAAAATTATTTGTAGCTGCAGATTCAGTGAAGAATTTTAAAAAATTAGAAAAACAAGTGAAAAAAATAAAAAATAATGTTGAAGTTGCTTACTGGCCAATAATTCCTAATTCATACTGGATTTCCCTGTTTTCAAATACAAAAGATTTGACTAAAACATTCAGAGATTTAGAAAAAATAAAAAATCCTCTGCTTATTGATTTAGAACTTCCAAAAAATAAAAAATTAATCATAAAAAATATTTTTTCTTTTTTTAGAAATAAAAGATTGATAAAAAAATTTCTGGAAAAAAATAAAAACAGGATAACGACAGCAGAGCCTGTTGAAATCCTTTTTTCTAAATGGATTAGACTCAGAGGACAAGATTTTAATATTAAAACTAAAAAAAGCCTAATGTGGTATTCTAGCATGGTGCCTAAATTTATGAACAGGGATATAAGAAAAAATCTTAAAAATATAAAAAATAAAAAACAATATTCAATTTCCCTTGGAGCAATTGCTACCGGAATCCTTGGTAACGAAAAAATTCTCTCTCCAAAAAAATTGGAAAAAGACATTGAATTTGTGAAAAAATTAGGTTTTGAAAAAGTCATAATCTTCAGGCTTGGCGGATTAAATAAAAAATATGTGAAAGTCATAAATAAATTTCAAACAAACGGATAAATAATATGCCTATAAACGCACATCCCGATTATCTTGCTGCAGAAAAGGAATATTTAGCTGCGCAAACCCTTGAGCAAAAAATTGAAAAACTCAAAAAAATGATTTCTCTCTCGCCTTCACACAAGGGTGCGAAAAATCTTAGGGCGCAATTAACCACGAGGTTGAAAAAACTTACTAAACAACAAGAAAAACAGTCCAAAGCAGGCAAGCCAAGCAAGACAGGAATAAAAAAAGCCGACATGCAAGCAGTGATTATTGGATTTTCAAACACTGGCAAATCAACTCTCTTAAAAGCTTTAACAAACGCCGAGCCTGAAATTGCAAGTTACAGTTTCACAACAAAAGAACCCGTTCTTGGAACACTTAAACACAATGGCGTAAACATCCAACTGATTGAGATTCCTGCATTTAAATCTGAATTTTACGACCGTGGTTTAGTCAATACAGCAGACACTATACTTCTTCTCATCAACAATTTAGAACAAATTGAAAAAATCAGGAAAGATTTAGACAAATCAAAAGGAAAACACCTCATAGTTTATTCCCTCTCAAAAAAAGATGATGGAAGAAAAATATCTGAGACGCTGAAGAGTAAAAAATATGATTTCGTTGTTGTTGATTTGGACACTGGGAAAAATTTAGACATGCTTAAAGACAAAATTTTTGAGAGTTTTGACAAAATAAGGGTTTTTACAAAAGAGCCGAGGAAAGAGCCGGATAAAAACCGCCCATTGGTTTTAGATACAGAATCAACGGTTGAGGAAGCTGCCGAGAAAATTCTCCACGGCTTTTCAAAAAAAGTCGGGGAGGCTTTCGTCACAGGCCCTTCAAGTAAATTCCCAAACCAAAAAGTCGGACTCAAACATGTGTTAAAAGATTTGGATGTTTTGGAGTTGAGGACTAATTAAGAATATGCTTTTTTATGTAATTGCTTTATCTTTTTATCTTCTCTAAATCTTTTCAATAAATTGTTAATTTCTTTGGTTACGGCATTTTTTAAATCGAGAGGGTGTAATTTTTTATTTACAAAATCTTTTTTTAATCCTTCAAAAGAAAAATATTCAAGATTTCCCCCATATTTTTCACTTCTTTCAACAACGAATTTTTCCTCTTTATCTTGCTTTATCACAAATATCAAATATTTTAAAATATCCATTAATCCATTCTCAGGATCTCCTTCAACACAATGGGCCTTATTTATCTTCTTTTTTATTTTTTCTTTGCTGTCCAGCAAATCAATCTTTGAAGATTCTATGCTCGAACTCATTTGCTCTCCTACTAAACCACGAACCATGGGAGAAAAAAGTTCAATTCTTTTCTCATAACCTATTTTAGGCAAATACTCTCTTGCATAAACCATTATTTTTCTCTGGTCAAGTCCTGCAAACTGAGCGTCTACCTTAAGATATTCTTCATCGAGAGCTTGCATCAAAGGGTAAACAAGTCCAGAAAGTTTTACGTCTTCTCTGGCTGTTTTAACGGCCTCAGATGCAGAATGTTTTGCTGAATTTACTGTTGTCAGGGTGCTTAATTTTAATAAATCATTAAAGTATTCTTTATTAAGTTGTATCTCGCTCCCTTTGACAAATTCGAGATTTTTTAAGTCCACGTTTATAGTTTTCAAAATTAATTTTATGGCTCTTTCATAATACCTGTACCTTTTCTCTAAAATATCCCATGGAACCCCATCCAAGGCTGCGTGTAAATCTGCTAACAAAATTTTAACTTTTACTCCTGCCTTAAGAAAATCAGCTATTTTCAACATTGGAAAAAAATATGCAAAAGAAACACTCCCTGTTGGCATCGTTCCCCAATAAAGAGAAAAGTCTTTTTTCTTTATCTGCTTTCTCAATTCTTCTTCCGTTATTATCTCTTGAAGATTCCTCTTTATCAATTCAAGCTTTTCTTTTGTATCCATATAGAAATAAAATAAAAGTAATTATTAAAACTTATTGTTTAAAATCAAAGGTTTAAAATAAAAATCTAATACTTAAAAAACCCCGTTACCAGAACCTTGCTCTTGGGCATCTTCTTGTCCTGAAATTGAATCATTATTTTCTGTGCCTGCTTGTGCTTGTCCTGCTTCCTGTCCTGCCTGAGCTCCAGAAGTGTTTCCTTGCCCTGCTCCTTCAGGAATTCCTCCTTCTCTTGCTTGACTAAATTCTTCTCCTTTTCCTATACTATTGAAAGCTTGTTGAAGTCCTTCTTGTGCTTGTTCCGGAGTTTCACTCATCACTCTTTGCAATGTTTCTCTTGCAACCTGCTCTCCTCTTGAAGGGTCTATTTCTTTCAGGGCTTCTACAGCTTCTTCCCTTCCTCTTACACTGTTTTCCATTGCTCTTTCTATCGCTCCTTTGGCTTCTTCAGGAACTTGTTCCAAGACACCTGCAAGAACAACCATGTGCCTTGTTGTTTGATTTGCAACCCTTTCAGCAACGTCTTCATCTCCGCGTGCTCTTTCTTGAAGCCTCTCCAGGTTTCTTTCATACAATCCCAAAGACCTGTTAGCAGCTTCTTCATCTCCTTTCTGGGCCATGACTACGGCTTCAGCGGCCTTCTCATTCGCTAAAGATTCCGCGCCCTGAAAACCGTCAAAAATTCTGTCTAAAAAATAAAATCCACTGTCAGGAGTAATTCCGGGATTTCCAATACCTTCAACAGTTTGCGCAGAAGCAAAACCCATTACAAACAAACCCAGTATACTGAATATAACAAACACCCTTAGTTTATCCATATTTAAAAGATATATTACGCCTTTATAAATGTTTTTTTTAGAAATTCTTATTAATGTCAAAAACCCCTTATGGTAATGCTCATAGAAGTAATTCTGTGGCTTTTCATGGGGATTGCTTTCGGCACGTTTACCGGCTTAATTCCTGGAATTCACATCAATCTTGTGGCAGTTTTAGTGCTTTCTCTTTCTGTCTCTTTTTTAATCTCCATGAATCCTTTGTTTCTTATCGTATTTATTTCTGCAATGGCCATCACCCATACTTTTGTGGATTTCATTCCAAGCGTTTTCCTTGGGTGCCCTGACACAGATACTGAGCTTAGCATTTTACCCGGACATGAATTGCTTAAACAAGGAAAGGGCTTCGAAGCAATCATCCTGACTTGCTACGGGAGTTTAGCTGCAATCTTCCTTTTAATTTTTATCTCAGCGCCCTCTGTTTTCCTAATTTCAAAATTCTATTCTTATATTTACAAACTAATCCCTTACCTCTTGATTTTAGTTTCTTTGCTTTTGATTTTCATTGAAAAGAAAAAGCTTAACTCTCTTACGGTTTTTCTCCTTTCAGGAATTCTCGGCTGGAGTGTTTTAAACCTAAACACATCTCTTATATTTAAAGAGCCGTTATTGCCTCTTTTAACCGGGTTGTTCGGAGCCTCAAACTTGTTTTTGAGCATAAAAAATAAAACCCGGATTCCGCAACAAAAAGTTTCTAGCGTTAAATTTGAAAAAACTTTTTCCAGGCCAATAGGTGGAAGCCTTATTGCCTCCCCTCTTTCAAGCTTTCTCCCGGGATTGGGTTCGGGACAAGCCGCAATCATAGGGAACCTAATATCTAAAACAGACAGAAAAGGTTTTCTTGTTTTGCTCGGAGCAACAAACACCTTTGTTATGGGTTTTTCATTCATAACCCTTTACATTGTTTCGCGAACGCGGACGGGGGCAGCAGTTGCAATAAAAAGCTTGCTTGGAAGTTTCAACGCAAACATCCTGATTCTTATTCTTGCAGTGGTTTTAATCTCTGGAGTGATTAGTTTTTTCCTCACTAAAACCCTCGCCAAATTTTCCTCAGGGAAAGTAGACAAGATAAACTACAAAATTCTTTCTGTTTGGACTCTCGCTTTCCTGGCGATTGTCGTCTTAATAGTCTCAAAACCTTTTGGATTGCTTGTTTTACTTGTTTCAACTTTGACGGGAATTTATTCAATCAACTTGGGAGTTAGAAGAACGCAAATGATGGGGTGCTTGCTTTTACCTACAATTATCTTCTATCTTTTCTAACACAACAATTCTTTTAAATTTGAAAACACTTTAAAACACATGGGTTTGAAAAGCAAACTTGTCGGCACAGCATTGCTCTCGGGAACAGCGCTTTTTTCTGGCTGTGATTATATGTTCGGCCCTGTTGAAATAGATCTTTTGCCTGCTTCAGATATTACAGGAAGAGTTGTTTGGGATTTGGACAAGGACGGAAACTATGAACCTTCCCCCGGCGCGGCAGTTACATTAGACAACGGAGGCTATTTTATCGATGGAAACAATGGATATGAAAATGGTGGGGGAGGGCTTTCTTGCAAAAACAACCCAGGTGAGTGTGCAATTACAGATTCTGAAGGACGTTTTACCCTGAAGAAGGTTTCAAAAGGAGAACATGATTTATACGTATTAAATCTTTCAAATGCTGAAATTATAAACGGTTACCCTCCTTACAGTGCAGAAGACACCATTAAACACAGTGGGTTTAATGCGCTGGACATCGGAGATATCCTTCTTGAAGAAACTAACGTTATAAGAGACGAAACCGGAAGGGGTGTTTCTTTATCCGAGTTTTTAAATTCAAATCCTCTCTAATAAGACACTAACCAAACCACTTTCCTAAATTTTCTTGTTGCTCCGGCTCTTTCCCAAAAACCGAATCAATATGTCTTTTTGTGAGCTCAAGGCTCTGAACTATGTAGGAAGAAAGATTGTATTTATTTGCCAAAGAAAGAGCAGGCTCAAGGTATTTTTTGATTCCTCCTTCATGTGTTGTAAAAATTATTTTTCCTCCGCATTTGACGCAAACACCGCTCAAAGGAGGACGCCTCATTATCTCATTACATTTCACACAACGAAACTCCTGCATTGCAAACTTCCTTAAGTTTCCACGCATGTCTCTCAAGAAATGGCGGTCTATAACGAGTCTTGCTGTCTCTGAAGTATCTGCTGCACGAATTTTTTCAACAAGTTCCATTTGATGCTCCACTTTTTCTTGCATTGTTGCCAAAAGTTTGTAATTTGAACAGACAACCCCTCCGTTAAAGTTGCTTGTGTTATGAGTAAACCCTGTGTTCACGAAAGGGTTTTTTCCTTCATGCAAAGCAGCCCTTACATCATATACTTCCACCTCGCTGGAGTGTTTCCCTTCTTCTGCTTTTCTGTAAAGCTCCAAAGGATACTCTTTTACAAGTTCAAAATCAAGAATCTGGTCGTCAACCTCTCCTGCATCTATCTTTGCATTCAAAACCAAAGGAGCATCCTGGGTCCCTCCCCTGTGTCCGGGCAGGAATTCACGGGAAAAATTTAAGAGAACATCTCCAAGAAGCATCACTGCAGCCTCATCCCCGTCACATCTTGTATTTATTATTTGTTCTCCCCATAAAACATTCCTATCTCTTTTATCTTCCCATTCAATTTCAACACAATAAGAATGATTTTCATTTTTGATAAACTCCACTTTTTTGACATAATCTTCAATATAATCACTTTGGGCAGCCATTAAAACTTGTTTTCCATTATATTTCACATAGCGATTTTCGCATCCTTTTAGAATGGAAAGTTTCTCTTTCTTGAATGAAGAAGTAACATTTAAATCCACTATTTTGGCAAACAGATAAGAATCATAAACTCCCAGCACAAGATGATTTAATATCTGGCTTTTTGGTTTTTTTCCGGGAGCATTATATTTTTCCAAAACTGTTTTTCCGGGAAATCTTTTCTTAGTTCTTTGGTATCTTCCAAAAATTCCAAATTTACTCATTAATAAAGCAACATCATCAAGCAAACTTCTGGAAACGGAATAAAAAACTATGTTCTTATCCTTTACAATACTACCATCTCCGTCAAAAAACGCAGAAATGAATTCTTTTGCTTGTTCCTTTTTTAAGCCAAAAACAAAAAGAGGGACTCTTTTTTTATACGCTCCTTTTCCACACCCAAGTGCACTAAAAAGATAATAAACAATTTTGCTGCAAATAGTTATCTTGCTATTGTCTTCTGCAAGGTTTGGAGATTTCATAAAAACTTCTTCTATCAGATCTATAACATGGTTTTGCATATTTTTGTCACAAATTCTAAAGCTTACTTGGCTTACCCGCCCGTTTCTCCTAGAGTGTCCTTCTGCAGCATAATATCCAAGAAGTCTTACAAATTCAGGGGTTATTTTGAAGTTTGCCTGTAAAATATGTTTTGAAAATTTGTGTCTCAGGCAAACGTTTTCGTTAGTTCCTGCTTCGTTAAAATCTGTTAATTCGGTTTCATTTCCCTCTTTCAAAACCAAGATATTTTTTTGTTGTTTTTCTGACAGGTTATTTTTAAATAATTGAACAAGATTAATTTCCTCCAACCCTGTTTCAATATTCATCTTTTCTAAAACAGGAAGCTTGTCATCAACCCTAATTTCTTTTGCATCTTTAAATTTAAAATCTCCATCTTCAATATGCATAAATTTGTGGGTGGGGGTCATTATGTATTCTCTGTTTGTTGCAGTAGTTATTCTGACCCATTCTGCTTTTTTAGGTCCTTTGACAAAATATTTTATTCTTTTTTTCTTAAGATCGTGCGTCTCAGGATCAATGCCCACTGCGAATATGTTCTCTTTGTTTTCTACGGATATTGTTCCATGGGAATCAATTATTTTTGTTTTTGCCCCTTTCTCAATTAAACCTTCAACATACTCTCCTATATTATTATAAAATATCTCATTAGTATCTTCGTTGAAGTAGAAAAATTTCGTTTTTGGATGCACACAGTCTCTTCTTATTGCAGCGTGCATGTAAGGACTCGCAAATAATCCAAGAACCTCAGAGAAACCAATTATACGGCAGATTACTCCTGCACAATTGTGAGGTGCCATACACACTCCTAAATGTCCAACAAGATCTTCTCTTTTTTTCGCGTTGTAAAAACCCGGAAGTTTGTAAAATCTTGTTAAAAGCTCATCTACAAAACTCGAGACATTCATAAATATTTTATCTGCTCGAGCTTCAGGAATCTCTGAAGGGCTTGGTAAAATAACATCATGGGGCATCAACTCAAGAATTTGCTCTTCGTCTTTAAGCTCTTTCCCATGGATATCTTTGTCATATCCCAGCTCTTTTAGTTTTTCTATACTAACAGAAACCTCTTTTGGTTTGAAAGAAACGAAGGGTAACTCGGTAGCATCAAACCTAATGGTTCCGTCTTTATTGACTTGCAAATCAAAAGCCGAGCGTAATATTCCTTTAGCCAGATTTTCAACAACATGGCTATCTGAGCTTGTTCCTCTCACTCCCTTAACTAATTGCGGGATTTCATGATTTATCAAACCAAGCCTTTCAACAGCCTTGTCAAAATACTTTTTAATAGAAAGCTTCCTGTAATGATGAGGGGTTGATTTTTCAGGATGTTTTTCACATTTTTTATCGTGTGTCTCTCTGCATTGTCTGCAATAAAACATCTTTTTTGTTTTTTCACCACAAGTTTCGCAACGAGGATAAATTTTTTCTTCTTTGCACTTTTCACAATAAAACACCGGAAACTCTCCCGTAACCGTGCCTCTTTCGCAGGCATCATTAACACTTCTCATCCTCCCTCCTTCTTTCCCAACAACAAAAAGAGTATTCGGGCTTCCTGTAAGCTTTCTCAACTTTCCTTTTTCCGGACGCCCCATTCTCGTACCAATAAATTCTCCTGCTTTATCACGTATCTCAAACTCAGAGTTTGAATTAACTATCTGCAAAACATCTTCCTTTTCAAGATTCAGTTTTTCTAATTTTTCTTTCAAATTCTCTCCTTCAAGGAGCTTCCAGTCCAATCCCAAATTGGCCAGCAATGCTTTGCTATCTTCTTCATTGATAACCACATGTTCAATCGCCACTCTGTGCTCCACTCCAAGAAGTTCCAGGGCCCTTTTTCCTTTAGAAAATTTTTCCTGTTCTTTTTTTGTGTAAGGAAAAATTAGTTTTTTCTCTGTTTTTGCCTTTTTGAGCCATTCCAAAAAATTCAAAAATTGTTCTTTTGAAATTTGGTTCCAGTAAAATATATATTTTGGATGTAAGGAAACACGCTTTTCTCTGGAAATCTTTACTGCTTCTTCAAAATCAACACTAAAAGCGTCCGTCTGTTTTTCCCGTTCAGGGGATTTTTCTCTTAGCTCAAGTTTCCAGATTTCTTCAACATATCCTGGTTTGATGAGTTTAGCATTACGGTTTATTATATCGCTTAAAGGAAACAAGATGTCTCCAAGATAGATTATTTCTTCAACATCAGGATAAATCTCTTTGGCGTGTTTTTCATCTTTAACTTTAACTACGCTTCCATTAAAAAGTTTAACAATAGGCCCATCAATACTATCGCATGCGGTTGCCACCCCTCCTTTTGTGGGCTTTTCAATTTTTAACTGAGTGCCTGTTGCAATGAAGCTGTCTGTAATCGCCATTGTTGCAGGATGTAACGAAAAAGCGCTAAACCCGCTCACTCTGGAACGTCCGTATCTAAACCTAAAAGCCCCCGATTCTCCCGGATGCCCGAAAACAGGCCTCCCTGCAACCAAGTCTTTTATGTATGTTGGGGAACTGTCTGTTTTTCCTTTCTCTCTTTTTTCATGCAGCTCAATATACTCTTTCAAAAAATCAAACCCGCTTGATTTGATTCCGTCTTTTTTTGCCTTGTTCAGCAAACGGAAACCTTTTGCGGCTTTCTGTGCCAACCCTTCGGAGAAAATAAGGCACATTCCTCCTCTAATGTAATCTGTTTCAACCCTTTCAAGATTTTTATAGTTTGAAACTTCTTTCTTTGTTGTGGGCTCTCCTGAAATTTGTATGGGGAGATTTTTTGCAAGGAACAAAACCTCTTCTTCAGTAGGCATATACTGTAAGTTTGTTATGCGGTCATGATAATCAAGATTTTCAACCCAATATCTTTTTATTTCTTCTTCTGTAGGATCGTATTTCACGTACCCAAAAACCTCTCTCAAATAATCTATTAACATTAAAGCGACACAGCTCGCAGTCGTTCCCGCGCTCCTTATAGGTCCTGAAAAAAAAGCTTCAAGATACTCCTTTCCCTGACGTGTTTTTTTTATCTCCAAACGAGTAAAGCCTTCTATTGGCGAAGAAACCACTCCCAAGGTTATGTAAGCAAAACCTATCCTTGTTCCCGCTTCAATTGCCTCCAACAACGAAGAAAACTTGCAGTATTTTTGTTTTGCGACTTCTTCAGCAATGACAAAAGCTATCGTCGTGTCTAACTTCCCATATTTTTTTTCAAGTTCAAGAATCCTTTTTACTATTCCTGAGCCTTCCATCTGAGGATATACCGCAGCTATCAAACTCACGACTTTTTCTGCAAGGCTCCTTGCTAAAGGAATCTCAACTTTATCCACAGGATCAAGTCCAAGCGCACGGGCTTTTCTCGCAACATTGTAAACTTTATTTGTTTCTTTTTCAATCTCTTTAAAATAATTTTTAGTGTTCATTTTAATATCTCTAGCCTGTTTAATATTTTAGGATATTTTTCTTTGGCGAAGTTTTTTCCTTCATCAGATAAACGATTCCAAGAACGAACCATCTTCGCCTCTACATTCTTTCTTGCTTTTTCCTCATCCCGTTCGTGTCCTAAAACATGTTCTGCTTTAACAAGCATCTCATACTCTACGAAGTGTGCCAAGGAATCTGCGTCAGCAAGAATTTGTGCTTCTTTGCTCTCCCGGAGAATTTTTTTTGAGGCCCTGTGACTATAAATACAATGTTTCACTTCCTGTACTTTTTCTTCAGGATAACCCAGTTCTCTTAGTTTCTTCTCTGCTATCTTAGCTCCCGTTATGTGGTGGTCTTCCTTCCTGTGATAAAAAATATTCCCTACATCATGTAGCCAAGCAGATAAAAAGAGTGCCTCTTTGTCTGCATTTAGTTTTTCAGCCATCTCCAAAGAATTTTCAGCCACATCTCTTAAATGTTTCATCCATTCCTTATGAAACCCTTTATCTCGTCTAAAAGATTCTTTTTCTACAAAATTCATGATTTCTATTCCTATGTTATTTTCTCCTGCTTCTATTGATTTAGTTTTTACTTCCATTTCACTCAAAATCCAAAAGTTTTACCTCCCGTGTTTTTAAATTGAGCATCGGTACCTTGCAAAAGTCAGGCTGGTTTCCCTTGCGTTTTTGATACTCGCTTTCTTCTTCCCACGAGCTTCCGGATACAATTAATATATTATTATGGTGTGTAATCGCGCATTTGTGTGAGTGTCCCGAAACTAAAACATCAGGTATCTTGTCTATAATCATGTTATCTTTTC
Source organism: Candidatus Woesearchaeota archaeon (assembly GCA_964503975.1). Lineage (GTDB taxonomy): Archaea > Nanobdellota > Nanobdellia > Pacearchaeales > GW2011-AR1 > ASMP01. The sequence goes on along the minus strand of CAZDCI010000009.1, from coordinate 19,580 downwards.
CTAAAGGCAGGGTTTGATTTGAACCGAAACTCGGAGCCAAATGACGGTGCTTTAAAAGATATGTCATTATTTTTTCGGGGGCGTTAAAACCGGAAGAAACCAAGGAAGGGATGTTATTCCCGTAATAAGGATAAGAGAAACCATGATAGGTTAAAACATTGAAGCCTTCAAAGTTTTTTTCTTTTTTTGCACCAATGTTTACGTATGAGGGGTTTGCTGTGAGGATAACATTTTCCATATTATAAAGGGGCCACGCATATTTTTCATCAAGCATTGGTTGGGGTTCCATCAAACGAACCCCATCATGATTCCCGGGAGAAATAATTATCTTTATGTCTTTACGTATCTTCCCTAAAATTTCCGCAAGCTTTTGATACTGTTCTTCTATATCTATTGTCTCCAAATCCTTGTCCTGTCCGGGATAAACCCCGACACCAGAAATTGCGTCCCCTACAATAAACAAATACTTTATATTCTCCACTTCCTCCTTGGGTGCATTCGTTTTCCCGTTAAGATAATCTATAAACTTCATGAAATTTTCTTTCATAAAAAGTTTGCTTCCAAAATGCAAATCTCCAATGAATAAAACTGCTTCATCTGCGGGGCTTTTTTTTCTTTCATGCAAACGGGCTTCAGGTAAAACCACTTTATTCGCAAAAAGTATTTCTCTGTCCCCAAACCCGCTAAACCCCACAACAGCATCCAAAGGAAGTTCTTCTCCTTGCTCAAACAGCTCTGGTTTATTGTTGTTTATTAAAATCCTCACTCTTCCGGTCAAATCTTCAACTTCAAGAAGCAAGTTTTTGTTTTTAGTTGTTCTTTTGTCAGAAACCATTCCTAAAATAGAAACCTTTTTTCTTTGGTTTGACAGGCGGTTTATAGAAATTAAATCATCAAGCCCGTGTCTTTCCTGAAGGATGTTTTTCAGTCTCAAAAACCTATCTCTCATGGTTTTTATAAAATGTCCCACTTCAATTTTTTCTTTAGTCAGGGGTGGTTTAGAAAGAACCTTAACAAATGTTTCATCCGTCTCATTTTTTCTCCTGTCTGCTTCTTTAGACATGACTTCTTTAGAAATTTCTATCTGCAAACCAAGTTTTATCTTCAATTTCTCAAGTTTTTTTTGTTTGTCTTCTGGTAGTGTAGTGAAAACCCGGTTCGTTTCTTCTTTGTGTTCCTTCAGAACACTTTTAGTGATAACTCTTGCAGAGGTATGTTGTTTTATTTTTTCCAAAACTAATTTAACTGCTTCAAGGTCTTCGCTTTCCTCACTAAATAAATTAAGTATTTCAGAATCTAACAGAACACCTTCTTTCAAACAAAGATTAAGAATTTCTTTTTGGTCCATGAATATTAAACTGCTTTGACATCATTTATATGTTATTGATTCTTTTATTATTTCTTTCGCTTTTTCTACAACAGATTTTGCTATGGCTAGCTTTATTTCCCTCATCCTTCCACCCCTTCCTTTTGAAACAACCCTTACATTAATTATCCCAAGCATATCAAACTCTTGTATTATATCTCCTACTCGCCTTTGGGTTAGCGGGGACTCTTTGTTTCTCAAACAAACCTCCTGATATAAATTATAAACATCTCCTGTAAAGACCGGTTCTCCATTGTTTTTTTCTAGTAAGCCTATTATTGAATGTAAAACATATTGGAATTGTTTTGGTTCGGTACGTATCACATCTAAAATTTTATCCCTTTCTATTTTTGTGTTTGCTTCATCTATATATTTCAAAAGTATTTTTTTGTTTCCATCTCTTTCGGCTAGCTCTCCTGCAATCCTTAACAAATCAAGGGCTCTTCTCGCATCCCCGTGTTCTCGCGCGGCAAAGGCAGCACATTTTGAAACCACCCCTTCTTCTAAAACGTTTTCTTTGAAGGCGCTCTCCGACCTCTTACTTAAAATTTCTTGAAGCTGTAAGGCATTGTAAGGTGGAAAAACCACCTCTTCTTCAGACAAAGAACTTCTTACCCTCGGATCCAAACCATCAAGAAAAGTTAAATCATTGCTTATTCCCACAATAGCTATCTGGGTTTTTGCTAACTCTGAGTTTAAGCGTGTAAGATTATAAAGAAAGTCGCTAGAAATTTTTTTAACGGCCTGGTCTATTTCATCAAGAATTAAAACTAAAAACTGTTTCTCAGAGTCGATTAATTCAATAAACCTGTTGTAAACGGTTTCTGTTGGAAGCCCTGTTTCCGGGACGCTTCCTCCCAGCTTCCTTATGAGTTCCGCAAGAATCCGGTATTCCGTGTCTGAAATTTTGCGAAGCTTACAATTAAGGTACTCTATTTTTAGTTTAAATCCGGATTCTTTTTTCTTCCTTTTCAAAAGCTCTTCCTTTATGTGTGAGATAGAAAGCGTTTTTCCTGTTCCTGTTTTTCCGTAAAGAAACAAGTTGCTTGTCCTTTCGCCCCTTAAAACGGGCGCGAGGATTGAGGCCATTTGTTTTATTTGTTCGCTTCTATGAAGAATTTCCTCTGGTTTGTGGTTTGTTTGTAAAATAGACTTGTTTTTAAAGATCCTGTTCCCGTCAAAGTTTTCAAATATCTTGTCTAAATCTGATTTCATTTTACTTTTTCCAAAAACGTTAAAACCCCACACCTTTATTTCGGATGGAACTTCTTACTTAGCTGCCAAACACTAACGAGACAAAATGGTTTGATTATATAAAAGATTATGACTACTAAAAAAGAAAAACACCTTTATTTCGGATGGAAAAGTCCACTTTTTTTGCTTCTCTTCTTTTTTCTAAAAAACTTTTTGATTACTTTTACTTACTATTTTAATTTATAATATATATAATATATAATATAAAAATTTATAAATAAAAAATAAAAATAAAAAATTTAAAAACCGTTTAAAAACCTTTCCAGACGAAACGCAGGGGTGAGGGGGTTTCAAAGAACTCCTATATACTCATACATCTATATAATTTCACAGAAAACTTTATATATCATTTTCATTTCGGTATGGTATGCAACAGAGTAAGAATCCTTTTAGCGCCCTTCTTGGAAAAATGATAGTGACCAAAGAAGGAAAACGTTTGGGTTTTGTTAAAGACATTACTTTTGAAACCCGTTCAGGAGAACTTATTAGTATAGTTGTTAAAGACTCAACACCTTACACAAAAAACCTTAATTTAGAGAGGACAGGAAGCAAAGAACTTTTAATTCCTTACAGTGCAATCATAGCAATAGGAGATTTTGTAATTGTTTCTGAAGAAGACCTGATTTAATTTTAATCAGTAAAATCAGTAAAAACATATTTATTTTCTCCACACCAAAACTTTAAAAACTGTTTTATTTATTTATTTAATATGAAAGCAATAGGGTTTAATTTCAATAAAATCAGCGCAGAAAAATTAGAAAGCAAAGGCAAGGATTTAAAAATAAATACTGAAATGGACGTTTCAAACATAAAGAAATTAGATACGGATCTTTTCAAAGGGAAAGACGAAGTTCTTGAGGTGCGTTTTGTTTATAATGTAGATTATAAACCCGATTTTGCTAAAATTAAAATAGAAGGAGCAATAATCTTTCAGACAGAACAAAAAAAAGCCAAACAAATCCTCAAAGACTGGAAGAAGAAAAAACTTTCAGAAGAATTCAGGTTATCGGTTTTCAATATCATTCTTAAAAAATCTTCACTTAAAGCCCTTGAACTTGAAGACGAACTTAATTTACCCTTCCATATTCCTATGCCTTCTTTCAAAAAGAAATAACAATGATAGGTAAGTCAGTAAGTATTTTAAAATCAAATAACCTCTTCTTTTAATGCGCATTTCAGACAAAAAAAAAGAGAAGATATACGAACAGATTCTTGCGTACCTTTTTTCAGTATCTCCCCAAACAAAATTCACTTCTCACATAGCTCAAGAAATAGCAAGAGACGAAGAATTTACAAAAAAACTTCTTTTGGATTTGAAAAAAAAGTTTCTCGTCAAAGACGTGCGCAAAAACCCTAAAGGGATTGAATACTCTAGAAGGGTCAGATGGCAGCTAACCAAAGAAGCTTACAAAGCCTATAAACAACATAACTACTAAATAAAACACATATTAAATCACATCAAACCTTTTATACTTACACTCTTATTTTTAAGATGTGGAAAAAATGGATGAAAAAAAAGCCAGGGAAGCTTTCGGGAAAATAAAAGAAGATATGAATTCTTTAAACACAGAAGTAAAAATTCTTAAACAAGAGTTGACCAAAGTTGTTGAAATTTTATCTAAAATAATCGAAAAAAAAGAAAAAAACATCCAAAAACACCCAAACAAACAGCAAAAACAGCCTGTTTGGACTTCGACACAAGGAGGCCAGAAACAGACACTTTCGACACACTCTTCGACACACCAACACCCTTTTAAGCCCCTAAGAACCCAAAATTTAGGTATTTCCACACGAAACGAAGGGGTTTCGACAGACAGACAGACAGACAGACAGACAAACAGACACACCCCTATTTCCAGTGGAAAACACAATTTTAACACAGAAACAGGAATTTCAGAACAACCTCAAGACTCTATAGACAATGCGGTCAAAATTCTTGATTCTTTAGATGGGATTAAAAAAGAAATTCGCATTAAATTCAAAAAACTCACAGACCAGGAACTCTTGGTTTTTTCAACACTTTACCAGCTGGATGAGGAAGATGGTTACAGTGACTATAAAACCCTTGCGAAGAAGCTTAATCTTACTGAAAGCTCTATACGAGACTATATTGGAAGACTTATAAAAAAAGGAATTCCCGTCGAGAAAAAACGTATCAGCAATAAATATGTTCGTCTGAAAGTTTCAGATAACTTAAAAAAAATAGCTTCTCTTCCCACAATTTTGCAGCTAAGAGATTTATGATTTATAGGTTTTTCTCCTCACCGAATATCTTTTTAAAAATGTTTTTTTAGATGTCCTTTTTCAGCACCAAAATCCGAAAACCCCATTTTCACCTTTTTAAAGCCCTAAAAAAGAGTATTTTGTTAACCTCACTTTTCTAGTTTTCGTGTTATTTTTTATAAAAAACTCTTTTTACCTCACTTTTTTCTAAATTCTTTTAAAAACATCCAAAAATTCTGAAAAATACACAAGTGTTAACTCTCACTTTCGTGTTTTTTACAAGCGAAAAATCCTTTATTTCTTACGTTTTTTATTCTTTTTACTCTTGTTAACACCCACTTTCGCCTTTTTCATCAGCTTTTCTTTAATTTCTTCAGGAACGAAGAGTCTTTTCCGACCATTTTCTTCCATCACTTCATCAATAAGTCCCTCACTTTTTTGTCTTATTGAGTTTACTTGTCCCCTTATTGTAGACCTCTCTTTTCCCAGCATAGCCGCAAGATCATCATAACTCAATTTTATGTCAGAGTTTAGCAGAATCCAAAGCACCGCTTTTTCAGTTGTTGAAAATTGGTCAAAATTTGGTGTTTGGACAGCTGTTTGGACAGCTGTTTGGACAGCATAAACAGGTGTTTGTTTTTTGGACAGCCTGTTGGCTGTTTGGACAGCCTGTTTGGGTTTGAGCTCATTCATCATTGTGACAACATTTTTTAGATTTTCTAATTCATCATTTATCGTCGATAAAGTGTCTTTTAACTCAGAAATATCTTCTTTATGCAATTCTTTTTCAGAATCAAGGTGTTTAATCCACTCCCCAATAGAATTAATATCTTTTTTGACACCCTCAAAACCTTTTTTTGTGTCCTCTTTTAATTTCTTTACTTCTTTTTTTCCGGTAAACAGCCAAAACATACTATTATTTTGTTTTTTCAAGTTTAAATACTTTGTGTTTTCCGACGACAATTTGCAAAAAAAGGAAAAAAGACAAAAATCAAAGAGATACCTCTTTCAGCACAAAAAATACCCAAAAACGTGTCGAAAAACACCAAACAAACAGCAAAAACAGCCTGTTTGGACAGCCACAAACAGCCTGTTTGTTTTTTGGACAGCCAAACACCCAACAAACACCCAGCAAACACCCGGCAAACACACAAACAACCTCTTTAACTAAGGTTATCTTAGTGCACAATCCCCGCTAAAAACTAAATTAATACAAAAAATTTCCGTGAAGTTTTCCGGAAATCTTTATAAATCAAACATCTTTAATCCATTTTAATGAAAAAGAAGATTAAACGCTCAATACGTGAGGGAAACAGATTTAGGAAAGAGTTCCGAAGAGAAATACGCTTACTAATAATAGTTACTTTGGGGTTCACGATTGCTTTCACTTGGAGACAAACAATATTTGATGCCTCGAAATCTTTAGTGCGGTTTTTTGTGCATGTTGAAAGCTCCACAACCTTAAGTATACTCACTTCATTATTTATCACAATTTTGAGCGTGCTCTTAGTTTACCTTATTTCACACTTTCTGAAAGACAGTCCTGAAAATTATTAATATTTTTGATTCATTCAAAAGTAATTCTAAATTAATAAAAACAAAATCAGTTTTTTCTAGAAATGATTGTTTCGGTAATTAGGTATGGGGGCATGTGGTGGCTTTATCTGACGGGACCCCAGAGCAAGGTTTTTACAGAGACAAGCAAACAGGAGAGCTTTATTTTGTTTCTGAAAACAAAATAGAAAATCTTTCAGGAAAAGAAATCAGACAAGGAACCCTTGAACTCAAATTTTTAGACCCAAACACGAAAATGAGCGAGCTCACCCTTATTTGAACAAAGCTAAAACAAAGCTAATCTTAGTGAACAACAAAATCAAAAATCTGGGTTTCGTCAAAAAATTTTACAAAAATCCTTAAGGGTAAACCCTATGAAATTCAAAAAACACGCTGAAAAAACGCTAATTTACCTGAAAAGGTAATTTTACACGTAAAAGGTTCGTATAAGGTATATTACCGGTAGTCGGTGTTTTTGGCGTTCTCTCAGCCCGAAACGACGTCTGCTAAACCTTGCCCTTAAATTTCTTTTGCTTCACTCGTTCTCCTTTCCTGGTTCCTGATAAAATTTTCCGTTTTAAATTTTGATACAGCATGAGATTTAACCCTGGCCTTTTGATTAAAATAAAACATTAATTTTCCAAAAAAGTTTTTTGGAGTCAAGAATCTTCTTTCATATCTTTCAATAACTTCCGGAGACTTATCTTTTATTCTTTCATAAAAATTATCTGCCATGAACCTTTCTTCAGAATTCAAACCAAAATAAGCGGCTTCTCTCAAGAAATCTTTGTATCCTTCATCCATTTTAATGAATCCCTCTAAACCCTGCTCCGTCAGAATTTATTTTTCCAACTCTAAAATTACCTTCTCCTTCAGGCATTTTAATAATCTCAAACCATTCCATATTTGAATGTTTGCCCGGAAGGTAGTGAAATGCTACCTCTTCTCCCGGTTCTCTTAGAATACTATATTTTAAATCCTCTAAATCTGAAGCTGTTGGCTCTCTGTTTCCTTCAGACATTCCTAAATTTCTCCCCATTTCAAATCCCAACGCAAAATAATCTCTATTATCCATATAAATAAAGTGGTTTTATCACTTATAAATATTTCTATTCTATGTTACTATAAAGTTACAACATAATTGGGGATTTAGTTAATGTACGTTAGCTGTATTCGGTGTTTTGAGAATAAATGTTGTTCTTTAAGGCAAACATTTGAAGCTTTTTTCCCAGGCTTTTGCAAGTTTTTTTGCTTTCTTTATTGCTCTTGAAAGGTCCTTGTATTTTAAATCGGGCCGTTTTTCTAATCCAAGATATCTCCACCAAAACTGGCTACAATACTGAAAAAGTCTGAATACAATCAAATTTTCTTCCTCTTTTTTTGACAATGTGCCGTGCTTTTTATATTCACTAAGGATTATTTTTCTCTGTTTTTTATCGCCTTTCCAAACATAAGCCAAATCAAAAAGCTTTGGCCTGTAAGAGATGTTTTCAAAATCAAGAATCCCAATTAATCCATCATCTTCCCAAAGTAAGTTCTCTTTGTTGAAATCCCCATGAGTCATTAAAGGATCTTCCACAATATTTGTCTTTAACAATTCTTCAAATAATCTTTCAAAAAAATCCAAATTGTCCACCACTAAGCAATCTGTTTTTGTTTTAGGTTTTACTTTTTTTAATTTTTTGTAGGGGCTTTTCATCCAAGAAAAGTCGTCAACCCATGAAAATTTTTTAGGTATTTTGTAATCTCTAACAGCTTCATGGTAAAGGGCTATGGCTTTAACCAGTTTTTTTAATTGTTTTTCACCTAAATCTTTAATTGTTTTTCCAGGAATTTTTTCATATACCTCAAAGTGATTTTTACCTATTTTAGAAACCCTATTTCCATATTTATTTTTCAAAAAATTCGGTGTGCGATAAGGGTACTCTTTTTTTGTTAAATGGTCAAGGACTCCAAACTCCATACCTTTTTTATTCATTTGCCAGCTTCCCAAGCCGTAACCCAGTTTTTTAACAATATAAACATTTTTCCTTGTTTTGATTTCAAAAAGATAATTAATTCTCCCGGATTTTAGATATTTCCAACTTTTTATTTTATCTAAACAATACCTTTCACTTAAAATTTTCAACTCTTTTTTAGTTAAGTGTTTCATTTATTCAGAAAACAAATAAAGGTTTTAAACCTCACGGAAGGCTTTCACAAACCCCCTCTTTTATTTTTTTGCAGCACACCACAGAACATCAAAATATTCCCTGTAACTTTGAGCGATGTCCTTGTTTCTAATGATGATTATTGTGGGCTTATCAGTAGGAACATGTATACCCACCTTATTCCCATAAATAGTCGTTGTAGAAGGGCTTCCGACTTCTTCAAGATAACGTATTTCCAATCCAGATATTTTAGTCATTTCATGACCTTTCAGTTTTTTACTTGTAATCATTTTTCCTTTCATACCTAACTTTTTAGCCTTTTCAATTAAGTGAGGCAACTCAAACTTTAGGATATCGTAACTTTTACCAGTAGCACCAAAAATTAAAACACCTTTTTTACTTATTATCTCTTCAAAAAATACCTTTAGACCATGTTTTCCTTCGTAAACCCTGATTTCCTGGTCTGTTTTTTCAGTTTTTTCAACATTTTCCAGTTCAGAAACAAGAGAGCCAACAAATCTCTCTTTCTCTTTCACAGGATTAAGTAATGTTTTCGGTGCAGAAGCTTTGAAATATTTTTTATTGTTTTTAATAATGTAAGAAACAAGCCCTTTTTCTTTAAGATTGTCTAATACCTGATAAGTTAATGTTCTGTCCATGCTCGCAAGCTTAGATAATTCATTTGCAGAACATTGACCTTTTTTCAACAATCCAAGATAAAGTTTAGCTTCATTCCCCGTTAAACCAGCTTTCCCAAGTTTATTTAATAGTTCCATTTTGTTGTAAGTTTAACTAACAACTTAGCTTTAAAAGTTTATGCTTTGGGAAATTTATATGGTAGATCAAAGAAAGCTTAGACGACTTATAGAAGAAAACCAGTCAGAGGGTGGCCTTTTTAGAAGTTACTATTCCACACATCCGTCGGGGAATTTAGAAATTAAACCCGAAGGAAACATAGAAAGCCCTTTCATCCATTCCCTTATCCTAGAACAACTTTATGGTTTTGACGAACCCTTAATACAAAAAAGAGCGGAACTGGCCAAGAAGGCGTTGTTAAATTTAGGGGAGAAATATGAAGGTTTTCAAGTGTGGAGGTTTGTCCCACCTTTTAATGATTTTCAATACCCTCCTGATTTTGATGACACAGCGGTAGCTGTAAGGGCCTTAGTAATAAGTAATAGAGATTCGTCGGGAGAATTAAAAAGAAATTACTCTAACCTTGCGAAATATTATGGTGTATGGGTTTCCGAGGGAGAAACCATCCTTCCAACGTTTATGAACAGGGGCGGTGGAAACTCAATAGATTTTGTAGTAAATGTGAATGCTCTTCAGACACTGGCCCTTTGTAGAGATACTAAAAACGAACATTTATTAGCAAAAACACTGGAAAGGTTTGTGAATTCGGATTTGTTTGACAAACCAATTGAAGATGTGTCTAGGTACTATCTGTACAGAAGCTCTTTTTCATATCCTTTCTCAACAATTCAAAAAGTTAAAGGGTATTTTGATGGGGAGACTATTGACAGAGTTAAAGAAAAAGCGCACATTTTAAAACCAAAAAACTCACTTGAAGCATCCTTAAACCTTTTATCTCTAAGAAACTTAGGGGAAACACCTTCAAGAGAACAATTACAACACCTTGAGGATTCTGACAAAATGCACGCTTTATTTAGAAGGAGAAGAGGGAACTTATATTTTGGCTCCCCATTGTTAGATTATTTATTCATGTTAAAAGCCAAAAGTCTAGAACAAGTCGTATGAGGAAAGGATAAAAAACTGAGGATTTTAACCAATATTAAGTCGAATTATGATGACTTATTTATTAACCCTCGTCCAAAGAGGTAATTAATAATATTTTGAGATAGAATTCCTAAAATCTTCTTTTGTAACTTCCGGCAAGAATTTTTTAATTAAGCAAAAATGAGTATGAGATAAGGCATACAAAGGACAATCACTCAATCGCATCCCATCTCCTGTTCTGATGGCTAAACCAATTTGTTCAGGAATTTGAATTTTCCCATTTTTCAAATCTTTATCCAATTCCTTTTTCCCAGAATAATTTAATAAGAATATTATATTTTGTTTTTTCCTGCCCTTTTCTTTTAATTTTGTCATAGTTGCTTTTAAACCCTCCCATAGCTTTGAAAGTTCTTCCGATTCTTTTATTCTGGAAGGTTTAGCCATCCATTCTTCACCCGCCAAAGATATTGTATCTACTCCTACCTTTGATAAATCAATTTCTGTTTTACCCTCTAAAAGATTTTTCGCAAATTTATTTATTGCGATTAAAATTGCCTTAAGATTGCCTTCAGTTCTTCTTTGCATATTAAAAGAAGAAGGTCTTAAGAAGAAGATTGTGGCAAGTTTCATTTGAAATTCATTTAAGCAAACTTCTACAAAATCTTGACAGATTTTTTGTCCAATGTCATAAATTTCCATGTCACTTAATTTTCTTTTATAACCAAATCTTCTCCCACCATCAGGCAAAAGAAGAACATGTTTCGGTATTTTTTCATAGTATGTCCTATTCTTAAGAAATTCTTTATTTTTTACTGAATATTCCTGAACCATTTCAATTAAAAGATTTTAAATACTTTTATAATTTTCTATTAACCACATCTTTCCTCAACCTTAAATTTGGCCGTCATAATTTCTCGAAAAATCAAAGATTTTTTCGGTAACACCCTTACAGGCTCTCGGGCTAAAGTCCTCGGAAGACATAACAAGGCTTAAACAAAAAATCTTTGCAGAGTTTTTCCAAATTTTTCCTTTGGAAAAACTCTCGAAGTCACTTCGTTCCGCTTGAGCCCTTCGGGTTGTTTAACCCATGTCTAAAAGGCCCGTTATCTTCACCACCATACCAAAAAACATCACGTAAAGAATTATCAAAGGATTGAATAAAGTCATTTTATTTCCTCTCAATTTTAGAAAGCTTTATTCTTTTTAAGATTATCTTTAACCATTCTGTATATTTCTCAGGATTTTTCTCAATATCTTTTTTCAAATCTTCTAAAGAAATCCATTTATAATCTATGGCTTCTTCAGGGTCAGGTATAGGATTCCCATCAAACTTTCCGATAAAAACACAACCATATTCATTTTCAATCAACCCATTTTTAAAATCTGTCTTATATATAAAACAAAATAATTTTTCCAATTCACAATCAAAACCCATTTCTTCTTTGAGCCTTCTGTGTGTTGCTTGCTGATAATTTTCATTAGGTCTTGGATGTCCGCAAACAGTATTAGACCAAAATCCTCCTGAGTGATATTTCGTTTTTGCTCTTTGTTGGAGTAGCAATTTTCTTTTAGAATTAAAAACAAAGATAGAGAAAGCTCTGTGAAGTTTACCTTCTTTGTGAGCTTTTATTTTTTCTTCTTCCCCTATCTCATTATTATTTTCATCTACAAGAATTACTTTTTCCATCTTAACTCAACCCCTCACAAACCTCTCCATCGCCGTCGTTGTCCAAACCATGAATGTCTCCGAAGCCTAAAGAAAAGCAAGTATTGTAAGCCTTTTGGGCCTCAAATTGAGTCTCGAAATCTTCACAATTATAATGGTCGTTTCCACAAATATATGCGGGCGCGTCTCCTTCTCCAATATCAGAATTGTTAGCGCTTGTTTCTTCCCCATTACTTCCAGTTATTATAAAAAACGCAAGTACTCCGAGTATTAAAAGCACGAGGATTATTATTGAGATTATTAGGGGTTTTTTCATAAATCATTTAAGAATAAGCATTACTTAAATTTTTTGAGATTGGTTTTTCTAAAATTGTTGAAATTCCCCTTAGTTAAATGCGGATGATTCAAAAATCTTAAAGATATTGTATTTTTGGAAGTGAAGGATACTTCTTTTTTAATGAATAATGATATTGCACTTCTTCTAAAAAATCTTTTGTCCAATCTTTTCTGTCTGCAGTAATCAATGTAAGTTTTTTATTATTATGTTCTTGTATGCTGGAAGCTAGTGTTTTTACATCTGAAATATTTAGCCTGGATTCGCCTAAACCAATAAAGCTATTCAGATGAGAAACAAGTTCTTTATCTATTCCATTAATAGGAATAACGAATTCATCAATAAAATCCTGGAGGAATTTGTTTATCCTCCTTTCTAGCTCCGAAAATGCTTTTGTGATTTTCTCAATTTTTTCATCGGAATCAGAAAGATTTTTAGCCAAAACTATAAATTTAATTAATTTCTTTTTGTCCCTATCAGTAAGCTTGGAAGACTCTTGAGAACTATAAAGATTATAAGAATCATCTTTAAATTTTCTAACTATTTCTTTTAAAATAATTTTTTGCCTGTCAAGCCATTTGGGCAAATCCACATCTCTTATGTAATAACATAATAGGAATTTTCCGTCGTTTTTTTCCAAGACAAATTTTTTAGTCTTTTTTTCTAAATCAGACCTGTTGCCTTCTCCAGCATAAAATAGAACTATGTTCATATCCAAAAACCATCTCATTCTTCATCTGCACCTTCCAGAAATATATTAAGCATTTTTTCCTCAGTTTCATCTAGTTTGATTTCTTTTATTGCAAGGGACATCTTGTAGTCAAGAAGATTGTTCAGTCTTTCCTCAACTTCAACATAATAAGATTGGGTTTTTGATTCCTTAATAAATTCAAATAAATCCACAAATTCTTTGCTTATGAAAGGCTTTACATCTTGAAAAAAGAATTCAGTAGTTAGCGCTTGCCATATAGAATCAAAAGTTTCTAAAATTTCTTTTAGAAAATTCCTTCTATTTTCTTTATCCCCAAATTCTTCGGAGTTGGAGATTAACTTTATTGCACCTAAAAGGTCATAATACTTAGAGAATAAAATAGAATATTCTTTCTGTACAGGAAATTCTAACAACAATTCATAGAACATATCTAAAATTTTCTCAGGGTTACTTGTCTTATTTTTAGAAAGAGTATAATAAATTTCATCGCTCAAATTAAATATCTTCATGTCAGGATGGGTTTCATACTGTTTCTTTTTTTCTTTCCAAGCAAGATTAGACCTGTTTCTTATTTCTTTATCTATTTCCCTATCCGATATTTCAACATCAGTATATCCATATATGGAGATTATTTCTTGAGATTTTTCAGGCTCAAAACGAGTAACCAAGACTTTTCCATAATGAAACCTAACCACTGGAATGTCAAGCTTATTTTTTTGTATTAAATCAACAGCAATTTTTTGTAAGGGTGTTTTTGCTATGGGCCCTTCATTTTTTTTATGAACATTCCATCTTTCAGTGATTTTTGAAAGCAGATATAATGATTTTTTAAGTTTTTCACTATCTAAAGGAAGCCCGTAAAAAGTCGGATAATCCGATCTCACGTAGTATCTTCCGCTGTCCAAAGAAGTCATTTCTCTAACCTTCCCTTCATCTTCCAATTCTTTCAAATACTCTTTAACAGTAGACCAGTTAGAACCTATTTTTTCACTTAACCTTTTTATGGAAAACGGCCCTTCCTTAAGTTGAGAAAGAATTTTATCTTTAATTTTTTGAGATGTTTTTCTAATTTGCTTTGCCGCCATGATAAAAACTCCTCCATTTTCCTTTCATGCAAGAAACAATGTATATATGTTTATAAATATTTGTATATACCCTATATGATGTTAGTATAGAGGGTATGTGTATCGGCTCATGAGATATGTCACTCCTCCAAAACCTTTCCTGTTTTATCGTCAACCCAAACCCCATTTATTTTGGTTTTATCTTCCCAAAGAGTGTTTTCATTTCCCTCGCGGATGGTTTTTATAATTTCTTCTTCACTCATTTTTGAAATCATCTTTTCTGTCTCTACAAATTCTTTTTCTATAGAGTATCTCATCATATCCGACCCTGCAAGAAAACAAGAAAAACAGGCTTCTTTTTTTGACATATCTTTTAACTCGTTTTTCATTTTAGGCCAAAATTCCTCGTTAAAAAATTCTCTAAGTTCTTCGAGTTCTTCCTGAGTTATTTTTTCCATTATTGTTTCCTCTTCCTCTCCATATCCCAATAAGGTGATTTGTGTTTAATTGGTTTTTTCATTTTTAATTCCAATGGTTCGGAGGCAACTCTTCTATTTTCTCTTCCTGAATGTTTTTTATAATTTCTTTGATTCTATTTAGAATTTTTGAAGTATTTCTATATTCCACATCAAAAACTCTAATTTTCTCGTCAGGAGTGATTTCAAAAATCACCCCTTTATTTTTTCCATATAATGCACAGATAAGTCCCAGAGCAGCAGTATGATATTCGTGGGGCCTCGCAGAACCTGTTTTATTCATAGTTACAATGTAAGGAAAATAATCTGTTTTAGTGTTTGAAGAAGGAATTCTTATCCACCGGTGCTTTATTGCCATTTTGGGTTCTTTTAGAGATTTTTTAATAAATTCATTTCCAGAAGGAAGTATCCTGAATTCATGTATTTTTCTTACTAAACCTTCAAGATAATTTTTGAGTTGATCCTTTTCTTCATCAGGAGCATATTCTTCTTCTACCCTGTAATTCCTAGGAAAAAGAATATCATGAGTGGTAAAAACATCCTC
This sequence comes from Candidatus Woesearchaeota archaeon, assembly GCA_964503975.1. GTDB lineage: Archaea > Nanobdellota > Nanobdellia > Pacearchaeales > GW2011-AR1 > ASMP01. The sequence continues at coordinate 4,497 of CAZDCI010000009.1, read as the reverse complement.
TTCTTTAAGAAAACCTTGCGAATTTTCTTTAAATTTCCTTAATTTTTCACTAAATTCTCCATCATAAAAAATTTCTATATTTTCAAGAACTTTTTTATCAGCAAAATCTTTTAGATCTTCACAAGAGCAAAGATCCTTTAAATGGCAGCCTACTTCATGATACTTACATTTTGGTAGAGAAGAAGGATTTTTGTCCCCAATAGCCTTTTCCAATCTCTTTATACGGCTTCTTATTACTTCTTTTATTAAATGAGGGTTTTTTACTTTTATTTTGAAAGAAAGAAGATCGTGAGGATGTTTTTGAGAGATAAAAATTAAATAATTTATTTCTTTTGGTTTTTTATACAACACAGAGTAAAAAACAAGTTGTTCTACGTCTTGTAGATAGTTTTCAATTATTTCAGAAGGATCTTTTCCAGGAAGATTTTCTTTCGTTTTAATTTCCAAAATATTTTCCCCCATAAGAGCATCTATTTTTCCTCTGACTCCTTTCACATTTACCAATGCCCCATCTACGACACCTTCATCTACAATATATCCTGGAATATCTCTAAACCAAATATTTGCTAACCTATGTAATTTATTTCCATAAGCCATTTTTTTCTTAGATTCAAGAGAAGGAGGAATACTTTTTCCTATACGTGTGTAATAACTTTGTATGGGATTACAAAGCTCTCTCAAGTAAAAATATTCGGAAGGTCTGCCCTCACCAATAGAAGAGTTTTTTGTTTTTTCTCTTACAAAGGAAGCAATTGTTTCATGAGGTCTTATACTCTTCACAAAATCATTTACATATGTTATCATATCATTCATTTTTTTGTAAAGAATACATTATTTTTAGACTTTTCCAAATATGTTTTCAAGCCTTCTTTTTAGGCGCGTTGAGTATGTTTTTGGTAGTTGTTATAGAAGAGTTTTTTGGAGAGGAGATTTTGGGGTTTTTGAAGGGGTTGGTTGAAAGGAAATTAAAATTTTAGATATATTTTTATAAAATAAAAAACTTATATTAAAATGAAAATCAAAGACCTCCCAGATTCTTCAAAGCCAAGGGAAAGATTCCTTAAACACGGTCCTGAGGTTTTAAGCGATGCAGAGCTTTTTGCGATAATTCTTAGGACAGGTACGGCTAAGGAAAATATTATGGAAGTTTCTAATAGACTGATAAGCAAATTCGGTCTTTCTAACCTGTTTGATTGTTCTTTAAAGGAGCTTCAAAGTATTAAGGGCATTGGCCCAAGCAAAGCCATGCAGATTCTGGCTATTGCCGAATTAGGGAAAAGATATGATGATGAAAAGAATTCTATAAATAAAATAACTAAGGCAGAAGACGTTTTCAAATTATTTCACAAAAAATTAAAGGATAAAAAGCAAGAACATTTTTATGTCCTTCTTCTAAATAATCAAAACCACATAGTCAAAGAAGAACTTATCTCAAAAGGCGTTCTAGATGCTTCAATTCTTCATCCACGTGAAGTTTTCAAATCCGCGATTAAGAATTCATGCGCAAAAATAATTCTCATCCATAATCATCCAAGCGGAAATTCACAGCCAAGCCCAGAGGATTTAGAAATTACGAAAAAACTAATAGAAGTTGGAAAACAGGTTGACATAAAAGTCCTTGACCATGTTATTATTGGGAATGATGGTTGGTGGAGTTGGCGGGAGAATAAAAATTAATCCGGAGGTAAAAAGCCTCCAATAAATGAACCAGCAGCATGGCATTGGTTTATTTTTCCATTATTGAGTCTGCTTTGCGCACATGGCATCAATTTTTTTCTGCAGACTTCTATTGATCCAAAAACCCCTTTTTTATTCTAATAATTAAGATTGAATGTTAGGAATTGTTTTTGAAATTTCTTCAATAGATTTTAATGCGTCCTCAATTGCTTCGATTTGTTCATCAAAAACTCTTTCTTTGTCATTCATTTGTGCCTTTGAATTCTCAAATTCCTGCCTTGCTCTTTCAATTTCAATCTCTTTTTTTCTTTCTTCTCTTTTTATGTCTTCTTGGATATCTTTCTTCCAGTTTTCCAAATCCTTTTTCAATTTTCCTATTTTTTGATCCTTTCTTTTAACATCTTCTTTAAGCTTGGATTTAGAATTCATAACCCCTAATTTTTTCCGGGTTAATCTCTCTACGATACTATATCTTGATTGACTTTCTGCCATGCTTTACTTTGGTTAAAATAAATTATATAATTTGTGTGGGAGTTTTGGCGTAAACACACCTGATATAAATTCTAAGAAATCTTTTTTATAATGACACACAATGAGAACTGCAAACAATTAAGAAACAGATATAAATGTCCTTATTGCCAGAAAGGGTATGATAGATTGGGCCTTAGAAAATCACAAAAAAGTTTACCCATTTAGGAAATAACTTTTAACTGTTTAATTTTTAGTTGGTCTTTGTTACGACCTTTTTAGACATATAGATTTAATTATGCAAAAAATTTTCCATGAAATCTTTTGTAATTTCTAAATTTTTTTCATTGAAAGAATAGGGTCCAAAAATTCCTTTGAAACTATCCTTAAACTGGGGTTTGTTAAGGAAATTTAATTGATTCTTCATAGAATTTTTAAGCTTGTCAATACTTCCCCTTTTCAGATGTTTTTTGGTTAATTCAAAATTGCATGGCATTAATGCAACAACATCTCTAATATCAGATAATCTTCCACTATGAAACTTCATCGCAATTAATAATTCTTTTTTTGGAATAAAAAATTCTGTGTTTTCGATTTTTCTTTTTATAGAATGTTCTTTTATATAATCCCGCCCCCAAACCGTGTCTGTCGCCCTGGATGCAAGACCGTTGATTAGTAAATCAATATCTGCCGGAAATTGTTTTATGATCTTCCTAAATCTCTTAAAATTTTCCCCATAAATTAACCCAATTTTCTTTTCATAACTCAAAGTATACCCTTCTTTTTCAAGAATTTTCTCAAATTTTTCCAAATTCTTTTCACTGATTACAATATCCAGATCAATTGAAAACCTTTTTTTGTATGTAGAAACCGCATAACCCCCCACAACCACAAATTCCAATTTATTATCCAGAAAGACATTAATAATTCTCATAATTTCTTGCTCTCTTTCCAACAATCCGATTCTTGAGTCGTGTTTAGACATTTTTTGAAACCTCCGAATATTTTATCTGCAATCCCAAATTATGCATATTATCTAAATGCTCTAAAATGTTTTCTAATTGTAACCCCTTTGCCCATTTGACTAATTCTTTCAAAGGCATTATTGGCAACCCTTGTTCTTTTTCTATATTTAATTTTTCTTTTTCGGTTATATGGATTAATGGTCTTTCATCAATTTGCTTTTCTTCTGTGAAACTGATTCCATTTTGCCTTAATATTTTTTTTAATTTTTCTTTGTCTGTTTTTTCAACTTCTAAAAAATAAATCCTATCATAAAAATCTCCCGTGATAAAACTTCCTCTTGTCCAGATAGTTGCAGCGGTTCCTTTGACAAACCTTACCTTTAATCTAGATTTTTTAATCAAATTCCAGAAAATATTGTCTTTTTCAACAACAGAAATTGCTCTGCCTAATTGCTTAAATTTTTGATATATTTCATTTTTATTAATTATTATTGCATTTTTATTCCCTTTTCTAATTAAACTTATAACCCCGTATTTTTCCAACTCTAATACCCACTTGTAAACTGCAGAATACGCAAAACCAATTCTATTAGCTAAACTATGAATACTTTCTCTATCTCTAGCGTTTCTTACTATTTCCATTGTAATTTCATTGAATATTCCCATTATCTTTTAAAAGATAATGGATTTAAATATCTTTCTATTAAGATTCACTTTTTCTTTTTCCCATCCAGATAAACAATAATTATTTTTCTTCTTTTATTATCTTCAGCCAAATAAGAATGAATTTTCTTCCCTTTTTCCAAATTACAGCCTTCAACAACCAGATTATTTATTGAAATGTAAGCGGTTTTTCTTTTGAAAATTATCTTACTTTTCCATCCAATTCCAAGAAATCTCATTTTCATTTTTTAGATCCCCTAAAACCAGCAATTTTATCCTCACAGAAGTGAATGAGCTTATTCCATGTCATCATATCAATTGAATCTCCTAAGTCGCTTTCTTCATTCACCTCTTTAACAAACCTCTTCCAGTCAGATTCATTAAACATTTCATGATTTTTCATTATTAAATCAACTATAAAAGAAGGCACATATGTTCTTCTTCCTAAACTATATCTAAATGTTGCAATCATTAATAATTTTAAATCCCCCTCCTTCATATTGATTTTAGGTGCCTCATATATTTAAACCTTGCGGTGCCTAAAGATTTATATATAAAATTGTCTATTAGAGTGCATGAAGATACAAAAAAGATTTCTCAGGAAGTACAAGGACAAAGATTATTATAAGTTCATAGTGAATATTCCTCCGATGATTCTCAAGGAAGCCGGAATAAAATACGGTGATGAAGTCGAGGTAAAGTCAGAGAAAGGGAAGATTGTTTT
>CAZDCI010000008.1:0-36148 GCA_964503975.1 Candidatus Woesearchaeota archaeon | reverse complement strand
AATTAGAAAAAGCCCTTTCAGACGTGAAAAACGTGTTGGATCTTGGGTGCGGAAACTTTTCCCCGTTGAAAAGAATAAAAAAGGATTTTTATTCTGTAGGTGTAGATGGATTTAAACAAAACATAGAAGAAAGTAAAAAGAATAAAATACACAATGAATACTACAAAATGAATGTTTTAGATATAGGAAAAAAATTCAAAAAAAATTCTTTTGATGCGGTTATTGCTTTAGATTTAATAGAACATTTAACAAAAAAAGAAGGAAATAATTTATTAAAAATGATGGAGAAAATAGCTAAAAAAAAGGTAATAGTTTTTACTCCAAATGGATTTTTAGAGCAAGGAAATTGTTGTGGAAATCCCTTACAGAAGCATAAATCAGGTTGGACTGTAAAAGACTTTAAGTCAAAAAGTTACAAGGTTATAGGGATTCATGGCTGGAAAAAACTAAGAGGAGAGCTTTCAAAAATAAAATATAAACCCTTTATTTTCTGGAGGATTTTATCAGACATGACCCAAATAATAACTAGAGGAAAACCAGAATATGCATTTCAAATACTTTGCATAAAATCTAAGAAAGAGAGAAGAGGTTTTTAGATAAGAGAACTTCTTTTTAAATAAACTTTTTTTCCTTTTTTCCCTAGAAAATATGCGTTAGGATATGGATCTTCTAATGCCCTAACAAAATTATAAATTTCTTCAGCAGTCATTTCTTCCATCATCTTTAAAGTGAGTTCACTTTCTTCAGGCCCCCTTCTTTTAAAAAAAGTTGCTTCCTCTTCATTCTGAGGGGAAGGTATGGCTCGCCCAGATTCAAAATCTCTGACAAGTTTTTTAGTCAAATTTGATCCAACATTACTAATCCTTCCAAAAATATCGCTCAAACTACCTTCCAAAGAAAAAGGTTCTTGATAGTATATGGGTCCAGTATCTATTCCAGAATCCATTCTAAAGAGAGTTACAGCACTTTCACCCTCACCATTTATTATTTGATGTTGGAGAGGGCTACCACCCCGATATTTTGGCAAGGGAGAAGGATGCAGACATATACATTCATTATTTCTAACAATACCATCAGGAATAATCCATGACCAACCATAGAAGAAAAGAGCATGATACTTTCCAAGATTTAAATCCCCAATTTCGTTTCTATTTATTACCTTAGATTCTAATTCTTCTAATCGTGAGTATTCTGTTTGTGGAATAGTAAAAGAATCTATTTTAATATCTTCTTCTCTTAAATTTTTTAAAATGTTTTCAGCCCAATTTCTATACCCAAAGTATGCAAATTCCATTTAAAGATAAAAATAAAAAGAATTTATAAATCTTTCTCTTAAGGGTAACTTAAGAGTAGTTACATTACTCTATCCATCTTTGAATCATAAAACCTTCTGCAAATTCATGTCCTGACTGTTTTCCCCTAATTTTTGCTACAGATTCAAGTAAATCAAAAGAGCGCATTTTTCTAACCTGAGATTCATGTAATGAATATGCTTTGATTTTTTGTTTAATATCCAAAGGGATAAAATAATTTATTTTGATACCCATGTGATTCCAGAGAATGGTTTGAGGCTGCTCATAAACAAGAACCTTCTTTACAAAATGGTTTTTATCGTGTGGCCTAAGAGCGATTTGAATAGCATTATATACTTCCCTATGGTCTTGGTTATAACTAGGGAAAGGAATGAATATCTTTTCGGGCTTTACTTTATTTATTATTTTTTCAAATTCTGCAATGAGTTCTCTTTCTCCATAATAATTCACTTTGTTTTTTAAATTAACAATCCATTCAAACCCCATAAAATTTGAAACATTTTTTAATTCATCCATCCTTTCTTTTAAAGGAATTCTATATTTAGAATCTTTTTCATCAATTTTACTTTCATTAATCCCACAAAAATATACTAATGTGCCCTTTCCAAGAATACTAGCACACCCTAAGATTTCATCATCTACATGAGGGGATATAACTAAATTTTTAAATTCTTTTATTTCATTAAGACTGGTTTTACAATGTTTCATTGTAATCATTGATTTTTTATTCTTTTAAATATTTCTTTGTTTTTGCCTTCAATTTTAAATTTTAAATATCTTGCAAGAGCAGATTTAAGATTAGGTCTAAAAAATTTAAAATATTTTCTCATATATGTTTTAGACACCTTTCTATTTTCTTTTAAAGGGAATTTCAGCTCACACCTTTTTATCCTCCTCTTTTTATCCTCCTCTTTATTTATAGTATGTGTCCCTTTCCAAAAACCAATGTTTGTGATGAGATTTCTTTTAGGAATTATAGAGAGTCCGTTATTTTTTCTTAAACAAAAATCCCACTGAAAATCCCATGTATCTATTTTTTTATTATAAGTTAAATTTAACAATCTCCAAGAAATAATTTTGTTTATGGTTCCGGAATATCCTAATTTTTTCATACCTTTTACGGAGGAATAATTCGGCCAATCTTTCATTTCAACATCATAATTTTTCCAAGCCTTCCTCCAAGTAGCCCATCCCCATATATTTGCAATTCTTGAAAAGAAATAGCTTTCTTCCATATTCGAGATTCCTTCTATATTTGTTCCAGATATATGTATTATTTTTTCATCATCCTTATACTTCTCCAAAAGTTCCTGACAAAACCTAAAAAAACTTTGGCTCGGCAAACAATCATCTTCTAAAATTATTCCTTGTTCTTCATTCTCAAAAAACCAGTTTATTGCAGAAGAAACAGCATACTTACAGCCAAGATTTTTATCTCTAAATAGCTTTTTTACTTTGCATTTCCAGTTAATGTTCTTTAAAATATGATTTCTAACAGTATCTGTTTTCTTTTTTTCCCCCTGATTTCTTGGGCCGTCTGCTGCAATGTAAAGTTTTGCGGGCTTAGCTTTTTTTATCTCTGCAAACACTTTTTTTGTAGTCTCAGGCCTATTAAAAACCAGAAAAAGTACAGGTGTTTTTAGTTTAAAATTGTTTTTTTGTTTCATTTTTTAACTATCCACCAATCCGTCCTAGAAATATAAGGAATTATTTTTGCTTTGTCTGAAAATTCTTTAATTGCTCTGAAGATATTTCGATTAAATTTATCATGAGTTATATCATGTCCTGCCAAAATCCCTCCTTTTTTAATTAGTGGCCAATAATTTTTTATATCTCTTTTGACATATTCATATTCATGATTTCCGTCAACATAAACAAAATCAACTTTCTCTTTAATTTTTTTAATCGCATTATCAGAGAAATTTTTTATCCAAATTACTTTGTTTTTGTATTTTGACAGGCCTTTTTTCGCAACCTTTTCAGCGTTAGATAAATGTTTTTTTGTTTTGTTTTCTTCAGAATTCAAGTAATCTCCATACTCTTCATAAGGATCTATCAAATAAATCCTCCTAACATTTAATCTCTTTAGAATATCTTTTGCGTTATATCCTCTATCTGTCCCTATTTCTATTGCAGTTATTGGTTTGTTTTTGAAATATTTCTTAGCAAATCTTATAGAATGTCTTGGGAAAGTTCTCACTATCCCTAAATTAAATTTTCTTAAGAAATTATTTATTATCTTTTCCATCTTAGCTCACCAATAAGCCCCTCCCTCTATCTTTTTTAAGTTTTCTATTTTATCTTTTTTAAGAGGATAAATCCAGTATTGATTGTATTGGATGTTTTTGTTATCATCCCATCTCTTTCCTTTAATTCCAAATAAAAGCTGAGTTCCACCTGCCAAATGCAAAGCCTTCTTCCCTTTTTGTTTAACATAGGCCGCCAAAGGCAACCCATAAGCTCCACAACCAATTATAGCAATATCAAAATCATCAATTTTTTTATCAATTTCTTTTTTCATGTAATCTAAAGCTTCAAACCACGTTTCAAACCTAAGATCTGTGTTGCCCGCAATTGTTTGGACAGCTTTTATAACTTGCAGGCTTTTAATTTTTGGCAAAATCCCGAGTTCTTTTCTTTTTTTCATTTGTTTTTCAATTGTTGCCTTAAATGGATGTATAACCAATATCCTCTTTCCTTCGAGTTTCTTTAGCCATTTATTATTTATTCCTCCAACACCGTAAAGGGGAACAATATATTTTATGTTGGGAAAATTTTTTAAAAGATTTCTTTTTTTTAGAAAATGCATTTTATAATTCCAAACAGCCAAAATATCAAGATGCGTTGAGGCTTCCATATAGATTTTCTGAAATTTTTTCAAGAGTTTTTTATCATTTGGGAAAAAACCAGAGTAAAAACAAAGCAAATCAAGATACTTATCGCTTGTTATATTTTTAAATTCCGTGCTTCCGTATCTTGCTAACATGAATGGTTTTCCGGGTTTTATTTTTTCAGAGATGATCTTTTCAGTTTTTTCTTTATCCAATAATTTAAGACGTTTTTCGCCGTTATAAATCCCAATATGTTTTAGGTAAAATGTTTTTAACCACCATAATCCAATTGTGTTTCCATAAATTTTTTTAAGAGTATTATAAATATTCCATTTTTTTCGTAGTTTATTCAATAATTTCTTCATGGAAAAATAAGAAATAGTTGAGTTTTAAATTTAATGATGTTGAAATCTATTTTATGTAACTAAGTTTTTCCATAGTTTTTTTAAATTCTTGTTTTATTTTTCTGGCCTGGTTTTTATTTAGCTCTTTTCTCCAGTTTCCTGGTTGGCCTTTTCTCGCACGAAAATTTGATTTCCGCATTTTTTCAATTTTATTATCTTTGATTGCCTGCCGAATATTTTTTTCAGCACGGTTTGCATTTAAAAAATCCATAATTTTTTTGAGCTCTTTTTCGGTGTTTTTCTTTAAATCCACATACCTTACCAGACATAAATCGATTTTTCCTTGTTTTGAAGCATTTAGCCAGCTTCGGACATGTTGATTCCATTTTCCTTCAGACATAAGCTTTCCTTGAACAAATTTTTTAATTTCTTTGTTTTTAGATTTTATATTATATCCCTTCTTCAGTTTTTTCTTGTATTTGGATACAACGACATCTCTTGGATCTCTTACTAAATAAACAACTTTTTTCCCATTGTATTCTCCCCTAAAAGGAGAGTGACTTTTAATCAATCTTATTTTCTCTTTGTTTATTTTTATTTGCTTTGCTTTTTTGTGGTTCCCCAAAACAGGAAATCTTTTCCTTGCGTCCTCTTTTCCGAGTTTTTTGTTAGGATTTTTACCCGTTATTGACTCGTAAATTAAATTTCTAAGCCAATTGCTTCCAGAGTTTTGATAAGAAATGAGAAACACATCGTTTTTCTTTAAACCAGTGTGACGATAAGTTTCTAAAATATCTCTTAAGGGCGTATCAGAAAGTAGATTTTTTGTTTTGTGTTTTAGTTCTGTTAGCGTGTTCATTTTAATGGTTTCAAAATTTATAGCCAAACAACTCAAAATCTTTTTTGTATCTTTTTTGGATTAGTTTTTTAGTTTCTTTATCATAATATTTTTTGTAATTTTTATTTGTTTTTTTATTTATTCTAGAAAGCTTTTTGTAAGACATGCCTGTTTTTTCACAAACTTTTTTAAAATCTCTATTTATATGTTCAACTTTTCCAATAAAATCCACAAGTAAATTTCCTTTTTTATCTGTGATGAAAGTGTGTTGGGAACGGAAATGGCCGTCAGAAGCATTGTCTGGAATTTTACTTAACGCTTTTACGAATTCTTCAAAAGACATATTTTTTCTAAATTCCTTGTAAAGAGAAATATTTGGGTTTGTAGCTTTTTTAATCCAATGTTCATAACACGACACAACCCTAGCATGAGGATTTCTCACAAAGGTAAATTTGAAATAATTCTTATATTTTTTGGATAAATTCTTTCTCTTGACAAAAGGGTAATTTCTAAGATGATGATATTCTGGAAATTTTCCCCTAAATTTTTTGAGCCCTTTTATCCCTAAAATTTCTGAAATATATTTTTTAATACTTGAACTTGCTGCTTTTGGGACAGGAAAATAAATTGATTTATACTTTTGGATTAGTATATTTTTTTCATTGAAATATAAGTAATTTTTATTTCTTTTTAAATTATTTATTTTTTTGAAAATATCTAATAAGAAACTTTTCTTCCTGATCAAATTAAATGTTTTTTTCTTTATCTTAAACTTTAGTCCTTGGTTCATTTTAATTTTTTATTTTTCCAGTCATTTTCCCAAATAATCAAACTTTCCCCATGAATCGTCCTTGTCGAAATTATATCTTTTTGTGTATTCTTCATGTCTTGGTGTGTTTTCTGGATAGTTAACTCTCCAAATTTTTATAGGTCCACGAAGACCCTGATAATATAAGAAGCTCCCCAAGTCAAGACCTTGCCGTTTTAAACTTTTTACGACAAGATCATCTTCAATATGTGTCAGGGTTATTGTCGGATATCTATTTTCAAGATCATCTAAAAGATAAAGCTGACTGAAAAGAGTGTCTTTCGTCTTTTCAGAAAGATAAATTACTGCTCCTATTTGATTTATACTTACGCCTTGAGAATTTTGTTGAAGTGAAGGCACTATCCTTATTATAGATTCTATTCCTGTTTCAAAATCAATAATTTTTTCATTGTAATAAATATATCTCAAAGGAATATCATATCTTTCATTGTTGTAAACGAAAATTCCCTCTGGTTGGTTAAAAGAAGCATCCTCATTTTTTGTTTCATAACTCAATATTATTGCAGCAAGTCCTGTTCTTTCTCCAGGAAGAAATATTTCTTTATTTTCAAGGGTTGTATAAATAATATCATTGTTTATCATTTGTCCTCCCCCAAACACGACCATCACACTTTCATTTGATTCCTGTGTTTGACTTTCATCCCTTGGCATCACAGGAATACTGGCAAACCTATCTTTTCCTGTTTCGTCGCTCCCAATCTTGCTGAAAGCAGGGTATTTTCCCACATCCGTAGAATCAATTAAAAGATGGGTTACATTAAATGTGTTCATAAATCCAAGTGCGGTGTCCGGATTTTTTGTTGTGAGCATATATCTACCTAAAAAATGATTTCTTACATGATATCCTCCGTCTGCAACAGTAGCCCTGTTTCCTAGTGTTTGCACCCAATAACCATAGTCCCACCAATGAGTGAATATGGCATTTTCAGGGGTGTTTTCTGAAACCCAATCCATAGCATAATGCCATTGTTGATTATATGAGCTCGGAGCAATATTTTTGGCAGAAATTGTAGTTCCTCCCATATAAGAGAGCAATGTTCCTGCAACTACGAATAGTATTACTATAAGAATAATCCATAAAACCATTTTAGTCAAGTCATCTCCAACCTTTTTCACATTTTCTGAAATCTTAAAAGGAAGATAAGAAGCAACAATTATCAAAGCAGGAGAAACCAAAAAGAAAAATCTTATTGCGCTTCTCATAAACATCAATCCAAAAAATGCAAAGACAAGAAGAATAAGATAAGATATCCCTATTTTTTTGAAATCGTTTAAAGTTTTTTCATCTCTTGTTTTGTATGCTATAGTATAAATATATATTAAAAAACCCAAAAACACCAAAAGACCTCCAAGATATAAGGTTTTAGAAATAAAGCTTTGTCCATTCAGAATATGTTGTGGAGAAATACTGCTAAACATAAAAGACGAAATGAATATTATAAAGAAAAAATTCAATCCAAGTTTTTTCTCTTTGCTGAAATGTTTAGTTGATTCATAAAATAACACTATCAAGCCAAAGAAAAACAACCAGATTATGTTTCCAAAATTGTTTAAAGCCTCAATCAAATAAGGAATCCTGTTTTCAGCAACAGTAGTCCCGACCCTCGATGCTCCAAAAGGTTTGAAAAAGCTGTTAATCACAGATGAAAAAGTCTCTATAAGGGCAGAAGGATTAATGATTAAAAGAGAAATAACACCTAGGATAAAAAGCATCAAGATTGTTGTTATTGTTTCTGGAAGTCTTATTTTTTTAAGTTTTAATTTATTTTTAAGTTGGGTATTAAACAAAATAATATTTACAATCATTAAGACGAATATGCCTGTAGCCAAGCCAGTACCCGCAGAGATGTTAAAAAGGGCCCTTTGCCCATTGTTTAAAATCTCAAGTATAATTGCAGGCACAAACCAAGAAAAATAAATCATGAAATTTTTAACTTTTTCTTTTTCAAATAAAAATACCAAAAAACTCACTGAAGCAATTACTAAATAGATATACTTGTAACCTCCCCATGTCCAAGACATAGCCCCTGTAAAAATTCCTGCAAGTAAACCATATCCTATGAGTTTTTTGTTTATGACTAAAGAATTTCCTTTAAATTTTTGTTTCCATGAGAGTGTAAAGAATAAAAAAGCCAACCAAAACCAGACTATTCCGAGACTTTCTAATTCAGGAATTCCTGCAGTAGTTCTGTGAAGCATCGAAGGGATAAAAGCATAAAGGAAGCTTGCAAGAGTGGCCCCTATCAAAGCCTTGTTTCTTGAAAGCTTAAATGAAAAGAGAACATAAGTAAATAAGAAAAAGCCCATCAATGAAAGAAGGAAGAAAATGACTGGAGCAATAATCGCTGCTTCCATTACAGAAGCATCAGTGAAAATATTTGCAACCTTATATGTATAAAAAATTACCCAGGGCATCATATTTCCTTTAATATAGCTAGGCCCCCCGAACGGTGCAGCCCTCATTTGGTCAAACTCTCCAAGGTTTTTTCCTTGAGAGATTTCAATCGCATTTCTTGTAAAAAGGTAAGGGTCAAGATCTGGTCCTAGAACAGGTTCCCCTGTTGCCGCATTAACCAAATTAGGGATATTGGAAGTTCTTACAATTGCGGTAGTCACAAGTAACCAGATGAGCAAAGGAATAATCATCAAAATCCATTTTTCATGATATGCTGCGAGGACAGAAAAAATTAGCATTACTGAAAGAAAAAACCAAATCGTTGGAGAAAAAAATCCCACAATCTGAATCAAATAATTAATTTTCAGAGAAAATTCAAAAACACCAGATGCCCAAAAGACAAGGGAAATAAGCGCGAGTAAACTGAAAACTAATACAAAGTTGTTCTTTAAAAGATACTTTTTTATAACCTTAGTATTTATCTCAATAGTTTCATCACTCATTTTTCATTTAACCTTTGAAAGCAAAACAAATCCTCCTTTAAAACCTTTTTTATCTTTTTTTATATAGAGGGAAAGGATTTATTAAAGAAAAATTATCCATGCAAGTAATATGATTAAAATTTGGAACGTATGTATAGAATAAACTACTTTGTTTTCTGTTGGTTTTATTTTGAGCTTTTTCAAGATTCTAATTGCTAAGTGTTCCAAACCATATATTTTTTTGAAAGGTTCTTCCAAACTTCCGTCTTTTTTTGGCTTGCCAAAACTATGCTTCTTAAGCCCTCCACGCGCCTTTAATCCGGTTTCAATGATGTATGGAATAAAAACAAACAAAGCGATTTTTTCAAAGTTTCCAAGAATTGCCATTCCTGCAATCATCGCCCCTATTGCCCACGTAATTGAATCTCCCGGAAAAACACGAGCAGGATTTTTATTGTAAAACCAAAAACCTAAAAGAGAAGAAACCATAATCAGCCCGATAACTGCGAGCCATCCATTTCCCGTTGTGTAAGATACATAACTCAAAAAACTCAAAATTATTATTCCTTGCCCGGCTTCCAAGCCGTTAAAACCAGCTAGAAAGTTGTATGTTGTTGTAGCTCCGACAATGCCTAAAGGGATAAGGATTAAAGGATAAAACAATCCGAAATTAACGTTTCCAAGGAAAGGAAAATTCATTGTTGAAACACCGGCATTAATAACCACAAGAGGTATAGAGGCGAACAACGCTAAAAACAACCGGGTTCTTCTTGAAAGCCCGCCGTGTTGCCACCCAAACAAATCGTCGATTATACCGACTATCGCAAGAATCAAAACCATGCTCAATAAAGCAAAAATTTCCACATTCACCCCGTCAGAAACTCTTACAGAAAAAGTCCTTACGGCTACATAATACAAAACACCCAAAGCAAAAGCCATGACAACAACAATTCCTCCGGAACCAGCAACGTTTTTCTTTTTGCCATTTGTTGAAGGTTTATTCATATCTTTCCAAACCAAGCCTATCTGCCTGGCTTTTCGTATCCAAAGAGGCATGGAAATAAAAGTGATTAAGAAACTAATAACAAACGAGATAAATAACAACAGATTAACCATCAGATAAAATATGAAAATATCTTTTTAAAGCTTATAGAATTGCGTTTCATTTCTCGAATTATAAAAGTTTTTAAAGTTTAAAACACATAGTTTAGTATGAAAACTGATTTAGAGCTTTTGAAAGAATCAGAATCTGATTTAGAGTGGTACAGGGACAATTCAAACCAGATTTTAAAGAATTTTGAAGGAGAATTAATCGCAATAAAAAATAGGAAGATATTGGCCCATGCACCAAACATGGAAGTCCTATTAAGCAAAATAAAAGAAAAAAATGAGAGTGTTGAAGAAGTCTTGATAGAATATATTTATCCAAAAAATTTTAGAGCTATTTTTTAATAATGTCTTATAAGATAAAACTTTTGAGTTATCTTTCCGACAAAAAGAATACTTATCTTAATGGACCTGTTTTACTAAAAACACCAAGAAAAAGAACCAGAGTAAATTTTATACTTGATACCGGAAGCCCAGAAACAATTCTAAGTTACAGAGACGCCTTATCTCTCCAAATGCCCTTTAATTCATTATCAAAAGGAAAAATATTTGGCTTTGCAGGAAGAAAATTTCAGGGATATGTTTATAATAAATTAAAAATGGTATTTTTATCTACAGAAAATAAAGTAATAGAAGAGAAAATGAAAGTTTCAATAATAAAGCCAACTTCTTTTAGAAATTTGGAGGAAGTAGACAATATACCCACAATAATAGGCACAGATTTTCTTAAAAACAAAAAGTATATTTTATATTCTGATATATCAGAAAATAATTCTTATTTAAAAAAGAAGGTTATTTAACTCAAAACAACAAAGGCGTAAGATAAACCTCTATGAGGGCGGCAATAACAAGAATGGTAATAGATATGAAAAGCAGTAAAGCGACGTTTTCAACGACATGCAAAAACCTTTTGCTTCTCCATCCATTACGTATAAACCCTACGCCAAAGATTCCTCCGGCCAGAGCAGTAATGAAGTATGCTGCTATTTCAGGAAATCCGTGAAGCATATAACGGAAAATGCCGCGGGGAATTTCGCTTATCCTATACTGAGTAAATATTCCTATCGCCGCTGCAATGACGCTTGCATTCCACGCCAAAACAAAGATTGCTCCCGCCCCGAAAATCAATGAGAGTATCAGGGTGAAAATCATCACATACACATTGTTTTCTAAAATAGACAAAAATCTTAGGGTGTTTATTGTCGAACCTGTAGCGGCCCCTGTTCCGGCTTGAGTAAAAATATGTCCTTGAACACAGTTTTCAATACTTCCCGGAGAATTTATTTTACAATAGGTCTCAACTTGCGCATTGAAAAGCACAGGGTCTTGCAAAAGGATATACCAAAAAGAAAAAGCCACAATAAATCCTAGAAAAAGCCACATGAAGGCGTAGATTGCATCTTTATGAATTCTCCACACACTCATCACGCCAAAAACCTTCTCATCCTCGGCCTCCTCTTTTTTAATTATAAAATACATAAAAGGCAAGGCAAACATCACACAAAAAGTTACAACAATTATTCCAGAGTATTCTGTAAGAACAATATCTTTCGCGAAAAACCATTTCACTAATAAAAGAGAAAGCGAGGCGTAAAGAATTCCTACAAAGAACATCTTCCATTCCCCTTTTTCTAATCTTTGAGGGTTAATCATACTTTCAAGCATGAATGAAGGAAAAGAACAGAATTTTTAAACTTTCTTAATATCTTAAAGGTAATGAGCCGTAAAAAGAAAAAGAAGGACAAGAGCAAACTAAGTAAGCGAGAAAAAAGAAAAAAATTCAATAAGATTGTAGAAGACATTAAAAACGTAAAAATCCAGGGTGCACAAAACATTGCTAAAAAAGCCTTGTATGCGTATTCTTTAGTTCCGACAAAACGTTCTAAGAAGAAGCTTTTATCAGTACGTCCCACAGAACCCTTAATGAAAAATATTCTCAACAAAGTAGAAAATAAAAAGCAGCCTTATAGCGCGATAATGATGCATTTCAAGAAAACTCAGGAAGAGATAAATCGTCTTGCTTTGAAACTGATAAGAAATGGAGACGTCATCTTCACTCATTGCCATTCTTCAACTGTATCTAAAGCCCTGATAAATGCAAAAAAGCAAGGGAAAAAGTTTCAGGTTTACGTTACAGAAACACGTCCTTTATTTCAAGGAAAAAAGACAGCACGCGAGTTGTCCAACGCAGGAATAAAGACAACTTTTTTTGTAGATTCTGCAGCTATGATAGCTTTAACGGAGAAACAAAAAACAAAAAAAGTTGATAGGTTTTTCCTTGGAGCTGACGCCTTGCTCGACACAGGAATTTTAAATAAGGTAGGAAGCGGGATGTTTGCAAGGATTGCCTGGGAAAACAAAATTCCTCTTTATGTTTTTGCAGATTCCTGGAAGTATACAAAAGAAAAAGTAAAAATAGAACAACGCAACTTCAAAGAAATTTGGAAATTAAATAAACCTGTTAAATTAAATATAAAAAATCCTGCTTTTGAATTGGTTTCAAAAAAATACATTAAAGCAATTGTTTCTGAACTGGGGATTTTACCTTATAGTCGGTTTCTTAAAAAGTATAGAAAATGATAGAATATGTTTTGTTTGTGATAGGCATCTTTTTATTGATAAAAGGTGCAGATTATCTTGTTGAAGGCTCCTCTTCGCTTGCAAAAAGGCTAAATGTTTCAACCCTGGTTATTGGACTTACTATTGTCGCTTTCGGAACTTCCACTCCGGAATTGTTTGTGAACATTTTTTCGGCAGTTAAGGGTTCTACAGACGTGGCTTTTGGAAACATCTTAGGAAGCAACATAGCAAATATTTTGTTAGTTTTAGGAGTTGTAGCAATGATTTCTCCAATTAAAATGTCCCGTTCAACCAAGTGGAAAGACATACCTTTCTCATTCTTGGCAGTGGTTGTTTTGCTTATCGTTTCTAATTATTTCCTGATTGACAGGATAAATATCAATTCCCTGACAAAAGTCAGCGGTTTAATATTTCTGTCTTTTTTAGCAGTTTTTCTTTACTACACTTACCTTTCAGCCAAGAGAACAAAAACTAAATTTAAATTAAAAGACATAGATATTGAAGGAGAAAGACAAAAATACGTTATTTTCTTTATGATTGTCGGCGGACTTATAGCATTGTATTTCGGAGGTGAATGGGTTGTTGCAGGCGCAGTAACAATCTCAGAAGCATTGGGACTAAGTCAGTTTTTAATTTCTGCAACAATCATCGCAATAGGGACCTCTCTTCCGGAATTAGCCACAGGATTGGTTGCGGTAAAGAAGAAGGACACAGAATTAGCGGTGGGAAATGTTTTAGGCTCAAACATATTCAATATTTTTTGGATATTGGGAATCACAGCATTGATAGCTCCAATAGCAATACCTTCATTCATAAATTTTGACATAATTTTCTTAGGTTTCGCAACACTGCTTCTTTTCGCATTTTTATTCATGGGCAGAAAAGAGACACTAGAAAAATGGCAAGGTTTCACTTTCATTTTGCTTTACATGGCTTACATACTCTATATAATATATAGAGGTTAGAAGATAATCTATAGGGGTTAGGAGATGATTTGAGGTTAGGAGATGATTTGAGGTTAGGAGAAGTATTGCACTTCCTGAAGCATTTTTGCAAATTCCTGTTCAAGTTCCTCAAGATTTCTTTGAAGCTCGTCTCTTATGTCTTCAAGCTTTTTAGTTTGTTCTTCAATGATTTTTCTTGTTTCAGGCACGGATTTTTTGACGAAATTCTTGTCTCCCACGTCAACAATAAGCTCGTCGGAGATTAATTTTGTTTTTGTAAAAATTCCTCTTCCTAAAGGAGAAAGTGTCTCTTTGCCCGCATTTCCTTTTATTTCATCCAAACCCTCGCTTAAAGAATCCATTTCGGTAAGAGCTTCTTCAATTGCCTGAAGTTGTTTTTGAAGTTGCTGAGCTTGCTGCTCGTACATCTGAAGCTTCATCATTATTTCCTGCTGTTTTTCTTGTTCTTTTTCTGATACCATAAAATTAACCGATTTACACTACTTTAAAAATTTTCCTGAGGATGGAACTGAAGATAATTGAACCTAAAAGATAAAACCAAAACCAGCTAAAAATTCCAAAGAATCTTGGGTCACCCATAGCATTGAAATAATCCATAAACCACCTAAAAAATAAGATTAAAGGAATACCTGTATAGATTATCGGACGCATGCTAAGTTTCATTGACTTGAGCATTAAAGGAAAAAGTTCTTTTTGAAACTCGGCCATTTTTGCAGGGTCGTGTTTGAACTCCTGAGATTTTTTGTTCATTTCTTTTTGCTCTTTACGAAGCTCCTTTAAGGTTTTCTGGTCTGTTGCGTATTTTTGAAAAAGAGTAATAATTATTGAAATTATCAGAATTATAATTATCATCCCCCAAGTAAGGTCCCACGACAATAAAGCTCCCGCCGTTGGGTCAAGAATCGCACTTATAACTTTTTGAATAAAAGGAAGGCTATTCCAAAAAAAAGCTATCAGAAGAGACAAAAGCATAACTATAACAATTCCTTTAAAACTTCCTTCTTTCCCCTCTTTATTCATTTTAACTTTTATAGTAAATTTTACGTTGTTTTTATATTTACGTTTTTATAAACTTCCTCATTGTAGGATGCATATCCATCTGGTGTTGGTTGGCAATGTTTTGATAAAACTGGAACATAATCATTACTACAAGCAGTATGGCTGTTCCCGAAACCAAAGCTCCGAGCAAGTCCGTCAAAGCAGCCAAAAGCCCGATAGCTAATCCACCCATTACAGCAAGAGGCATTATATATCTCTCTAGAATGTTTTCTAAAATTCTTTGATCCTGGCGGAATCCTGCTACCTGCAATCCTGAAGCGGCTATGTTTTTCGCCTGAGCCTTAGGATTTTGTTCTGAAGTTTTCACCCAAAGAATAGAAAAAATCATTGCAAGAATCATATAAACTAAAATATGAGCGATTCCTTGGAGCACATATCTTGGAAGCAACCCACCACGTATAACTAGTTCAAGTAGGTTTGTTGAACCAAGCCAAAAAGCCAAGCCAGAGACTGCTTGCCCTTCCACAAACCTTCCCATCCAGGTAAAATAAGAGGCAATTTTGGCGCCACCTTCACACACCCCTCCTGTTAAACAAGGAGCAGCAGCGTTTTCTATTATACCTCCAAATAACTGAATGCTTGCAACAAGTGCGGCAACCATAATAATAGGGATAACGCTTGTATAGAAGAATGCAAGGGGCCACTTAACCCCATACCCCCGAACCCTTCCGAAAGAAAGAGGGATTTCAACTTTTAATGATTGTGCCCACACAATTATAAGGAAAATAAGTGCTGTTGCAATTATTGCCGCGGCAGCAGAAACAAGCTCCACAGGATAACGGTTAATTATAGATTGTATAAGGATTAAAACTTTTCCTGAACAAGGGACGTTACCGAAATCAAGTAAACAGTTTCTTCCTTCCTGATTTACAAACTGAAACGCGCTTGTGAATAAACGCCAGGAAACCCCTGCTCCAATAAACAGGCTAACTCCAGAACCAAAACCCCACTTGTTGCTTAATTCATCCATATAAAAAATAGCAATTCCTCCAAGAATTAACTGGAAGATAACTAATCCCGTGAAACCAGGAGCTGCCTGAAGTCCTTGCATCAGGACATAAACGAGTGCTTCAAAAATTATGAAGAAGAAAATTAAGAGTTTTTGTATCCCTTGGAAGAATCTTTTACCTTCCTGTGTTGTTGTGTCTATGTTTATTATTCCGGAACCCGCAAGCAGTTGAAGAATAATGGAAGCCATAACAATAGGCCCTATACCTAAACTGATAATTGAACCAAAATCTGTTCCAAGTATAATTGCCAGATATTCAAATTGGGATAAAGCATTTTCTGAGAGTCCGAAAAGAGGAATATTTGCCAGGATAAAGAAAGCAATCAGAATCACGAGAGTCCACTTTAATTTTACATTGAAGCTTAAATGCTTTTGTTCAGGCTTTCTAATTTCAGGTATAAAACTGAAAATTGATTTTAGGTCAGCCATGTTTATTCAGCCTCTTTTTTATCTTCATTTGTCTTTTCGGGTTTTTCTTTTTTCTCTTTTTTTTCAGGAAGAAGTATCTCTCCACCCTCTTTTTTAATTTTCTCTATTGCAGATTTAGAAGCTTCTTTAGCTTTTATAATTATTTTTTTGTTGACTTCTCCTTCTCCAAGAATTTTATATTCTTCAAGGTTTACGATACCTTTTTCATCAGCATAAGAATCTAAGTTTTCTAAAATGTCTTTTAAATTAATTCTAAGTCTTTTGTCCTTTTCTGTTTTTTTGCTTGTTAATCCCTTTTTTCCGAAATATCCGTGCCCGTATTTTTTTGTGATGAGGGTTTTTTTATGATCCGCACGTTTGCCGCTTCCGGACATACCTTTTCCTCCGCGATGCCCCGATTTTTTGCGCTTTTTTCTTGCTCCGCCACCGTGAGTGCTACTTCCTCTCATCCTCGAACTTTTTTTACGTTTTTTTCTTTTTCTTTTAGGCATCCTGAATTCCTTTTCTATTTAATAATCTTTCAGCATACTCTTTTTTATCGCCTTCCAACCTTTCCCCTAAATGAGGAAATTTAACTATTAAAGTCCCTCTATCAAAATTATATTCATCAAATGCATAAATTCGTGGAGTCCCTGTTTCTTCTCTCCATTCTTTTTCTTGTGTCCTTACCAAAATTCTGTGAAGATGACCATTCACTCCCAGATAGACTCCTTCCCCTTCTTTACTATATCCTAAAACCATCCTGTATCTTTGGTGCATATTTAAACTATCCGCCATTTTAAGTCATCCTCTCCACAAGCTCATTTATTTTTTCTTTATGATTACCTAAAACCCCTTTTGGAAAATGCTTTTTCGTTTTGATTCCTCCTCTGGGAGGATGTAACCTAAAGAAGGGTTTAAGTCTTCCTTTAGAGTCTTTCTTGCCTCTTTCTTTTTTTAGTTTTTCGTAAGTTTCTTTATTTATCTCTCCAAAAGCAATGAAATCTTTAACTTTTTTAATCATTCCAAGATTTTCTTTAGTTTCGGATATGATTACACAAGTGTATTTTTTACCAAGTCTGAGTCTTTTAAGCGTTTCTTCAGCTTTTTTTCCAACCCCGACCCGCCCTTTAATTCTTATCACACAAATTAACTTTTCTTTTTCAGCCATTGTTTTTGCTCCTTAATTTAGTTTTATCTAAGGCTTCAAAACACGCTTTTACAAGATTGAACGTGGTCCTTTTTCTCCCTTCCGTACGGCTGTAAACATCTTTAATTCCTGCAAGGTTCAGAATCTTTTTCAGCTCGTTTCCCACAACAAGTCCGGTTCCTTGAGGTGCAGGAATTAGCGTGACTTTAACGCTGCCTGACTTCCCCTGAACTTCGAAAGGAATTGTGTGGGGTTCTTTACACGCACAATCAAACGCCGAGCAGCTTCTTTCAACTTTTATTATATTCAATTTTGCTTGCCTTATCGCTTTGTCTCGTGCAGGAAGAGTTTCCGAGGAACGCCCTTCACCTATTCCAACATGCCCGTTTTCATCACCTACCACAGCCATTGTTGAGAAGGTAGGAACGTTTCCTTCCTGGGTTTTTCTTTGAGTTTGCCTCCATGCACGTCTTTTTCCTCCTCCAAACTTTCCTTTTGCTTGCCCTATGGAAACCAAATCAGATTTCAAATCTAGAAGAGAATCAACAATTTGTTCTTCAAGAATGACTTTGTTATTGTCAAGGATTTCATCTATGTTTTTAATCTCGCTGTTTTTCACCTGTTCTCCGAGTTTGGTTTTAGGTTCCCATCCTGTCAAATCACTTTTAATATCTCTGTCTTTTCCCCTCCGCTTTTTCTTATCTTCTTTTTCTTCTTCAGACTCGCCCGTTTTTTTAGTTTCAGCTTTTTCTTCACCTTCTTTTTCAATCATTTTCTCAGCCACTTTTTCAATTTCTTTCGCCTTCTCTTCAGCTTCCTCTTCAGAAAGAGTTCCGTGAGCTTCAACAGTTTTTTTCACCGTTTCAAATTCTTTTTTCTTCTCACTTTTGCCTGATTTTTCTTCACCTTCCTCGAGTTTTTCACTTATTTTTTCTCTAAGCGCTTTTTTGTCCACCTTATCTTTTTCTTCTCTAACTTCTTCCGCAACCCCCGCTACAGGAGCCTTGTAGCTTTCTTTGGAAGCTTCAATTTTTTTGGTATCTGTCTTTTCTGCCATTTTCTCTTTATTTGTTTATATTTGATTTTATTTTTTCAAAATTCAATTCGGAATTTTTGAGGAACTTTCCCTTTATTTTTTCTTCACCTGGAAAATTTTTTTCATTACACTTTATCTCAATGCCCGAATCTATAAGTCCTTTAATGAAAGCAAAAATTCTTGAATTCATAATTATGCGAGACATTCCTGTGTCAGGGATAGGGTTTTCAAGGTTTTTCTTTTTTATTTTTTTTCCGGCCAAAAATCCTGAAAGATACGCTGCGGGAATTGATTTTAAACTCCCTTTCAATTTTTCAGGCCACCCGTAATTTAATAAAGACTTAGAAGTAAAACCAAAAATAACCTTGTCTTTAGCTTCTTCACTTTCAACATATTGTATGATGAAGTACTTATTTGTTCTTCTAATCACAATTCTTGGAGCTCCGCTTTTCAAAAGGCTCAAACGCTTTTTATAATCTGTTTTTCCTTTAATTCTTCTTCTTTTTTGAGTTTTTTGTTTAGATTTCATTTTTATCCTTTTTGTTTAGACTCCACATAATTTTTTAGTTGAGACTGGCTTTTGAAAGCTTTGTTTCTTATTTTTTTCCTAATTTCTCTCGCTTCTTCAGGAGTTATTTTTCCCTTATCTCTGAGCTGTTTAAAATACTTTCTCAGTTTGCGAGTCATTTCAACATAGTCTTTTTTTCGGGATTTCACTTTTTTCTTAATTTTTCCTGTTTTGCGTTTTCTCTTTCTTTTTGAAACTTTTGAGCGTCCTTTAATGTCTTTTATGAGGATAGCTTTTTCTTCGTGAAGGTCCCTTATATCCTGTTTGGTTATGGCTTCTTTTATATCTTCTAAACGGGCTTTAGAGAAAATGATGCGCTTCTTTCCTACTTTAAGAGTTCTTTTTGTGAGTTCTTTTTGTTTTTTGAGATTCATTTTTTCTTCTCCTTATCTTTAGGTTTTTCTTTTGGTTCTTGTTTTTTGGATTTTTTCAATTTTTCACCCCGTTTCTTTTTCCTCAAAAATTTGTTTTTATTAAAATTAACAAATTCTATTTTTTTCTTTTCGGCTTTCCTCAAAATCTCCAATCGTTTTCTATTTCCCATTTTTCCCATCTTCACTTTACTTTTTTCGCTAATTTTCTCCAAATCTTTTAAGTTGTTAACAACCGGAAAAGATTTTCTTTCTGAATTTTTGTAACCAATACTCACTATTTTTGGACGCCCTTTTTTCTTTTCACGCATTTTGTTATCCCTTCCTTTTGGTTTTCTCCACTTTTGCTTTTTCTTTCTGCTTTTTCCAAGTCTTGAAAGTTTTTGCGTGTGCCGTCTTAAAAATTTTTTAGCCATTGTTATATCTCTTTCCCTGCCTTATTTATTATGAATATGCCGTCTTGGAAGATTCTTCTATCTCTGTTGCTTATTTTTGTTGCAGCTTCAAGGTTAGCGGCAGTCTGCCCGGCAATTTCTTTATTGGCAGACTTCACTTTAATCAGGTCTTTCTGAACTTCAACTTCCGCTCCTCCAGGTATTTTGGATTTTCGCGGAACCTTCTCTCCAAGGAAATTCTGGATTATTAACTCATTTCCTTTGACTTCTGCAGTTATAGGGAAGTGGCTTGAAACTATTTTTAACTGATACTCAAACTTTTCCTGAACCCCCTCCACCATGTTTTTAATATGGGAGGTTATTGAATTCATAAGTTTTTTTTCACGTTTTGTAGATTTTTCATTTCCAATTATTATTTTTTTCCCGTCTTCAGATTTCTTCAGTTCTAGTTTTTGAACCTTAAATTTTCTTGAATTTTCTCCTTCAGGTCCTTTGACTTTCACGAAACCTCCGTCTATTTCAACTTCCACTCCTTCGGGAATTTCAATCTCGTTAAACAATGGTTTTTTCATTCTGAACTTCCTCCCGCAAGATAATAAACATGAGCCCCATTTTTCCACACTCTACTTAACGCACTTTTAGTCATATTATCAGGTATCCTTTCACCTATCTCTTTAGTTGTTAAGCCACCTTCTTTTTCCGGTGCACTTACAATACCCTTTTTTGTAATCCAACTCATTTCAGTAAAAGTATGCGATTAAGCACCCCCCGATTTTTTCTTCTTGAGCTTCTTCATGAGTAAGCAACCCTTTATTCGTTGAGACAATCATTGTTCCAATATTTCTTGCAGGCAAATAACGTCTCCTATATTTTTCTATTTGGTTTCTGTCAACCGTGAATCTCGGTTTTATAGCTTTACATTCAAATAGCTTCCCTAGAGTAACCTCAATAGATTTGTCTTTTGTATCTATCTTATATTTCTTAATTGCATCTTTCTGTTTCATTATTTTTAAAATTTCTGTGAGCAGTTTTGAAACCCTTTCTATTTTTACAGTTTCTTTTCCCGCTTTCTTTGCGTTTTTCAGCATGTTTAGCGCATCGGCAACAATATCTTGTGACATTTTAACTTTTGTTTTTATATTTGTTTTATTTATGAGTATTTTTTAAATCCAAGCTCTTCGGCTATTTCTCTGAAGCAATGCCTGCATAAGTTTAATCCGTATGAGCTTATGTGTGCTCCGAAACGACCGCAACGCTCGCATTTTTGCGAAGCTATTCCCATTTTTCTTTCTTTGGGCTTATTGTGTTTAAGGAACTTTTTCTTTTTTTGAGGTTTCCCTTTAAGCTGTTCCAGTATTTTCCTCCAGTCGCTTGCTGTCATTTTATTTTTTCAAGCTTTGTTAAACAAAGCTTGTGTTAAATTTTTCCTCCATAAATTTAATTATCTCTTCAGGAGAGATTGATTGTTTTTTTGGAATTTTACTTTTTTTAATCTTCCTTTTCTTAACTCTCTTTCCCGCCCTCACAAAAACCACAGTTACATCCAGACCACGGATTCCTATATCTCTTTGATATTCAATTCCAGGGATTTCAATATACTCGCCTATTCCAAAAGAGAAATTATTTTCACTTATCTGCTTGCGTTTTAATACATTATCATTCGCAGAAAGCATTTTTTTCAAGGTTTCTTCTATGTTCTCTCTCAAAGTCACAACCGCGCCTATTTCAAGTCCGGGACGTATTCCTAATGCAGGAATTCTTTTTTTAGAAGTTGTTTTTGAAGGTGTTCTCCCTGTAAGCATTTTAAGAAGTTTGAAACCTTTTTCCAAATTTTCTTCTGTTCCTCCTATACTCAGAACGACTTTTTCTATTTTTATTTCTCTCATAGGATTCATTTTATCGCCATTATTTGTTTAATTAAAGTATTGATATTCTCCCCTTTTTCAGTTTCAACTTCAGCCATTTTAACATCTTCTTTAAGTTTTTTAACAGAACCTTTTTTTCCTGTATGTTTACCTTCAAAAACCAAGACATTCACCTTTTCTTTTAAAGGAATGCATTCTTCTATTTTTTTCTCTTTAAGGTTTATAACTACAGAATCTCCTGTATTACACTTAATTTCTGAAAGGAAGTTCCTGCCGTCGCTAAGATTTATTTGTGTTTTTCTGCTTTTCAGGATTTTTTTGTCACGTATTTTAGCTATCTTTTTAACAGAATCTTTTTCATTAATCCTATTGAGCGCAAATTTCCCTTTTTCGTCAAGCTCTAACCGGTAGTGTTTTTTCATTGGAATTAAACTGAGGGTGTCAAAGAGAACAAGAGTGTTCTTTTCATCTCTCGCTTTTCTTCCATTAATCAAGACTTTGTTAAGATGTATGGCCCTTTTCACTTCTTTTCTGTTTTGTGCCACACCAAGCATATCTCTCATAATGATGAGGATTGGAAGTCCTTTATCATCTGAAAACCTTGGCTTTGCTATGTATTTACTTCCTTTTCTTGGCACAGGCCAGTTTTTAGGCAAACCATGTCTTTTCATGTAACTCATTTTTTCTTCTCCTTGGATTTACTTTTACTTTTCTCTTTGCCGCTTTTCTTTTCAGTCTTTTTGCCCTTTTCTTTCTTGCCCGGCTTTTCTTTACTTTCATTCTCTTTCTTTCCGAGTCTTTTTTTATCTTCAAGATTTAGCTCAAGTATTTGAAGGTTTGAAGCTTTTATTGGAACGTTTATTTTTGAGCCATCCTGCTTTTCTATTTGAATATTTTCAATTTCAACTCTTTGCCTTTTTACATCTACCAATAAAACCTTTCCTTTTTTTCCTTTGAATTTTCCCCTCATAACTTTAACCACGTCGTTCTTTTTCAAAACAATATTCTTTTTCCCGTGTTTTTTTCTGAGCTCTTTTGAAAGATTTGCGCTAAGTAATTTTCTTTTTATGTGAAGCGGAGCATTTGCTGCATACTTCTTTTTCTTCCTTGCTTTTTTACTCCCTTTCCATTTTTTGCTGAATTTCTTTTTCATTTTAATATACCATCGATGCAATTTTAGCCACACTTGCCCAACGCTCCATGACTTCTCTTGCAACAGGACCCTTAATTTGAGTTCCCTTGGGGTTTCCTTTATCGTCTTTAAGTATAGCTACTGAGTTGTCTTCGAAAGCTATCCTTTCTCCATTCAATCTCCGGTAAGGTTTTTTTTGCCTTACTATGACCGCATCAAAAACTTTCCCTTTCATTTCAGGTACGCCTTTTTTTACACTAACTTTTACCATGTCTGCTATTTTAGCTCTTACCTGTCTTCCCTTTCTCCCTTTACCTCTTTTGACCGAAACTATTTTTGCAATTTTCGCCCCGCTATTATCTGCAGCCACAACTCTTGAACCTACATTAAGTCCCGCTGTAGTTTTTGCTGATACAGGTCTCATTTTTCTTTTTCTCCATCGGATTTAATTTTTTCTATTACTACAAAATGAAGGATTTTGCTTAATGGCCTGCATTCTTTAACTTTGATTACATCCCCGACATTTACGTTTTTTTCCATACACTCGGGAAGGCGGGCGTGAATTTTTGTTTTCATTTCCGCATAACGCTCATATTTTCTGAAATAAACCATTCTTTCAAATTCAATTGTGACTCTTCTCGGAAACTTTCTTACTACTTTTCCTTTGAAAACCCTTCCTCTTGTTTTAAGGTTACCGTGGAAAGGACAATTTTTGTCATTGCATTCCATATGAGTTTTAGATTTAGCTCCAGCTGAGGTTTTTCTCTCTGATTTCATCTTTGTTTTTCTTTTAGCCATTTTCTTGTTTTTTGTTTAGTATGTGTTTCTTTTAATCCTCGATGGATTCTTCGTCAAATCCAATCCCCACAAGGGCTTCTTTTATGTTCCTTGTATGGTCTCCTTGGAGTTCAACAGAGTCATTTTTGTAGGTTCCTCCGCAGGCAAGCTTGTTTTTCAAAGCTTTTGCGGTTTCTTTTAGGTCAACACCTTTGTCAAACCCACTTACCACAGTGACGATTTTTCCGTAACGCTTTCTGTCTGTCGTCACTTTTATCCTCTGTGAACCCTTGACGATTTGTTCACATACACAAGCCTGCTGTGGCAGGCCGCACTTTGGACATATTTCCATAGTTATTTGTTGAGTGTGAGTAACTGAGCAATCATTTTTTTAACCCCGCGAGTTTTTTGATTCCCTGTTTTTGAGCCTTCGACTCTAGACTTTATTAGTTCAAATTCAAGTTCTTTAAGTTTTTTCTCTCTTTCCTGCTTTGTCATTTTCTTTATTTCGTTTGTTTTGAAAGCCATTTTACTTTTTCTTTTTAGTTTTCTTTAAAGATTTTTTCTTGTGTTTCTCTTCTTTAAGAGACTCTTTATTTGATTTAATTTCTTCAAGTATTTTTTCGTTTATTTTGACTCTGTCTTTAAGCTGGGCATCGGGAGACAAAATACTTACTTTAACTCCAACAGTTCCTGGTTTTGTTTGCGCTGTTGACTGTGCACGGTCAACGACTTTTGCACTGTCACCTGTTTTTTTAAGATATCCTTGAGCAAATCTCCAGGTTCTTGCCCTCGCGCCAGGAAGCTTCCCGCTTAATCTTATTTCAACACCTAAAGCACCGGCTTTTATTATCCTTTCAAGAGTTCGGTAGGCAATTACCTTAAATCTCAAAGGACCGAAACGTTCTAAGCTGAGGGCAATTTCATCTGCCATTATTTGAGCATCAAATTCAGGAATGTGTATTTCATCAATTTCTACATGGGGGTTTTCAAGAGTAAAATTCTTTTTTAAAGTTCTTGTAAGCTTTTCTATTTTTTCTCCCCCTCTCCCTATAACCAGTCCGGGTTTGTGGGTTGAAACTATGATTTTTTCTCCGACAGGAGTGTATTCAATTTTAACCCTGCTGACTTTTCCTTTTCCGAGAGAATTTTTAATATACTCACGAATGGAAAATTCTTCTTTCTTGAAATTGATTATTTTTTTCTCTTCCATATTTTTTATTTTTTACCTTTTTCTGCCGGTTTAATTTCTTTCGCAATGATTTTTATATGAGTTCTTTTTTTCCTAACTCTTCCAAACCTTCCGTAAGGACGTGAACCCATATTAGCAACAGCTTCAACAATTACAGGATTTTCAACACTATTGTATGTAGCATTTCCTGAAAGGCTTTTAAGGAAAACAATGAAGTTCTTTGCAGTTTTTGCAGGAAAACGCCCTGACATCACTCCCTTGCCTTTACGATGAGGTATTTCCCCTTTCATGGGGACAGATTTTTTCATCGCAACAACCTGTTCAAGCTCTTTAATAGCATCATCTATTTTTTTGCCTTTGATGAATTTGCATACGGCTATTGAGTGTTTTGTTGAAATCGGGACATCTTTGGCATTAACAACTGCTTCAGATTTTTTTGGTTTTTTGATTTCTTTCGCACCCTTTTTCTCTTCTTTTTTACTCCCGGTTTTTTTAGATTCTTTATTCTCCTTTTCTTTGGTTTTACTCTTCTCACCCTTTCCGATTTTCTTTTCTGTTCCACTAGCTTCCTTTTTAATTTTAGCCTTCTCTTCTTCAACCTTGGTTTTTTCAGTCATTTTTATTTTTTAGATTTGAATTTAGTTCCTTTTGTTGCCCCGACTCCTGCCTTGCTGTGTTTTACTCTCTGACGTGTAGGAGCAAATTCTCCGAAACGATGTCCTAACATTTCTGTTTTAATCTCAACCGGAACGAAATTTCTTCCGTTGTGAATTTGTATTTTCATTCCCACCATTTCCGGAACGATGACCATGTCTCTTTGATGTGTTTTTATGGGCTTTCCTTTTTGTATTTTAGCCTTTGCCCGTTCAATAAAATCCTCAACTTTTTGGAAGTGCTTCAAAACACTTCTCCTTTCCTGAGATTTAAGATACTTAGAAAACTCTCTCACATCTAACTTTTTAAGCTCTTCAATGCTTTTTCCCCGGTATGTCGTTTGTTTTTTCTTTAATTCCATTTTATTTCTTTTTACCCGTTTTCTTTGGTCTTAAGTGTCCTGCTTTTCTTCCAGGAGGAGCATTTCTTTTAGCAATTTTGCTTTTAGGATTTTTAGCTCTTCCCGAACCGAAAGGATGGTCTATTGCGTTCATCTTAACAGCAGATGTACGCGGCCACAATTTTCCTTTGGATTTTTTCATATAATACTTTTTCCCAGCCTTCATAACGGGTTTTTCAAGTCTTCCTGCACCAGCAACTTCTCCCACAACAGCTCTGCAGTTTTCATTAAACGCTTTTTCCTTTTTAGAAGGCATTAAAACAAAAACATTACTTCCAATACGTTTGCTTACCATACCCGAAGAACCAGAACTTCTTATAAAAGTCCCGCCTTTTTTCGGTTTTGATTCTATATTATACACAGAGGTTTTAACCGGGATATCTTTTAGTTTAAGTATGCTTCCGGCCTGTATTTCTTTTGGCTCAAAGCTTATTTCTTGTCCTTCAAACGCTTTTTCAAATGCAGGAATGTGAAAACTCCCTTTATCGTACCCTATCTTTGCAAGAGGCGCGGTGTGTCCGCCCGAATCCAAAAGCTTCACGATTTTCCCTTTACCTTCAAGCTTAGGAGGAAATCTTATTTTAAATCTGTACGCTTTTCTCCTCGCTTTGTAAGTATGACTTCCTTTTCCCCTTGCTTGCGGAATTATTCTTTTTCCCATTTTATATTATTCCTATTTTACTTGCAATATCAATTGCAGGATTCTTTTCATTTAATTTTACATAAGCGTATTTTTTATTTCCTTTGATGTGCGTCCTGACTTTTTTAACTTCAACATCAAAAAGCTTTTCAACCTTTTCTTTAATTTCTTTTTTGTTCATCTTTTGACTGGCTTCAAATGTCAGGACATTTTCAGTTTCTATCATAAACACTGCTTTTTCAGTAACTACGGGTTTCATTTTATTTTACCTCCGAATTTTTCACCGAGTTCTTTTATTGAGTTTTCGGTATAAATTACAATCCTTCCTGTTCCACCTCTAGCGAGATCCAAAACGCTCAAGTTGTTCGCGTTTTTAACATCAATAACATTTGTTTTCATCTTTTCATCTTTTCCCAAAACTAAAAGGGCACCCGCATTTTTTTTATACTTTCTTCCTCTCATTTTCCCTATTCCCGAACGAATTTTTCTTTTCTTAACAGAGACCTCAAAGATTTCGTCCCCTAAAATTTTCTTAAGGGCCTTTATCAAATTCTTGGTTTTTAGTTTGATTATTTTATCTTCAACAATGAAAGGGAGTTTGCCTTCCAGGTCTTTCTCTTCCAGATTCCCGTATTTTTTAGAAACTTTGTTTGGATTTACGGTTGCACTTAGCGAGGAGATTAAAGCGAGTTCCATTTCTTTTTTATTAATTTTAAAAGAGTTTATCTTTGATGCTGCTTTTGGAGGGTGGGTTCTCCTACCTCCCTTGGCAAAAGGAACTTCTGCACCTTCCCAATTAAACTGAGAACCTCTTCTCAATAAAATCTTTCTTGGCACTCTTGACTGCCCTCTCCCATACCCGCTTCTCCAAACATGTCTTCTGTGAACAATTTTGTTAACTACGTGTTGCTTTCCTGCTAGAGGATTCGAACCATAAGGTTGCATTGTTTTTTTAGCTTCAAGAACTTTTGAAATAACATCATCCCTGACCTTTTGAGAAAACACCTTTGGTAGTTCCATCTCTTTAGATTTTTTCCCTTCCACACTAAATACCTTTGTTTTTATCATTTTATTTTATCTCAATAAATTCGTAATCTTTCTTTTTTGTTTTTTTAGTTGGTCTTAATGATTTTGTAAGAAGAAGCTGTCTTTTGTTTGGGCCCTGGGCAGAGCCTTTAAGAAGAACATATGAGGTTTTCACATCCCCATAATTTTTTATCCCTTTTAGAGGAAATTCATTTGAGTCTCCCATTTTTATTATTCCAAGATTGTATGTTATCCGTGAAAACATTCCTAACTGTCCTGCCATAGGAACCCTAAAAGTAACTCTTGCAGGATGCCACGGTCCCAAAGAACCCGGTCTACGCCTTCCCTTTTCGGCTTTATGGCTTTTTAACTTAATTCCGAATCTTTTTACAGGACCCTGGAAACCCTTCCCTTTAGTCAATCCTCTAACATCAATAATTTCTTTCTCTTTAAAGATATCTGAAACAGAAATTTCTTTATCAAGGTTTTCTTTTATGAATTTGAGCTTTTCTTCTTTTTTTCCGGTTAAGCCTATTTCAGTTAAGTCGGGAGATTTTTTTAGATTTGTTTTTTTAACAACAGAATAAACAACAACCCTTATGTCGTCATATTCATCATCTTTTAAAGAATCAACTGTTTTTTTTACATTTATTGTTTTTGGAACTTTTAGAAGTTTTTTTAATTCTTTGTCCGCACTGGAAATAATTTCTTTAACAACCCCTCCTGATTTGTAGAACCTTACAGAGAAAATCTTCATTGGAGGGCATTCAATGATTGTGGAAGGTATCGTGATTTTTTTGTCTTTTGTGAGAGAATTAGCCGTATTATCTTTAACGAGCGCGGAAGCCATTCCGGCCTTATACCCAATAAATCCTTTTAATTTGCTGTCAGAAATATTGGCTTTTACGGCATTCCAGTTGACTCTAGGCAAGACTTTTTTAGATCTTTTTCTTGGCCAAAATTGCAAACTTCCTTTTCTTGGTGATTTCCTTGTAGGCATTTCTCAATATTGTAGCGGATAACATTTTGTTATTTCCTGGAATGATAATTTTAGGAGAAATTGACTGTTTATAAGGTTTTTGGAAGGCCTTTTGAAGATTTTTTGGAAGGTTTTTGGAAGGGTTATCATGCTAAAAACTCTTTCTCTGTTTTTATAGTCTCGCCGTCAATCACAGCATCCCTGACAATACGTCCTTTCCTTAAGGCTTTCTCACGAACAAGTTTGTAATCTGTTTCATCTTTTAGCTCACCCGGAATGATTATTTTATCAATAAAAAAAGTGTGGTTTATTTCAGCAGCATTCCAGTTGTCTGATTCAAAGACAAAGCCTTCTCCAAGCTCCTTGTCTGTTGTTTTCAGAGTGCAAAAATTTGCTTTGGGCTTTTTTTCTCCTTTTGAGCCGGGCTTTCCAGATTTAGGGGCTTTAGGTTTTATTTTGAGTTCTGTTTTTCCGTCACTTGTTTTGAAACTCAAGCCGAAGAATGCTTTAGGATAATCTTCCAAAAGGGAAAGAACCTCATCGCCAGACATCTCACGCTGAATAAGGTATCTTTTAACCCCCCTAAACTGTTTGACATCTTTTGGCTGTAAACTTTCTTTTAGGTCTAAAGTTGAAACAATAGCACCCTTAACCAAGGTTTCTTTTGAGCCAAGTTTTTTTGCGACTTCCTTGACCAGCCCGTTCCCGAATTCAGGAGAGGTTTTTATTGTGTATTTTTCCGAGCTTTTTGATTTTTTAGCGGAGATAAGAGCACGATTTCTAAATTCTCCCCGGCTAAACTTTTGAAACTGGAGATGGATTTCTCCGTTTTCTTTTCCTGTTTTCCCTTCAAAAACCTTTTTCATAAAATTCATACACTTATTTGGTAAATTTTATTTTTAAATTATTGGTTTGATTCTGAAAACTTTTCAAAAGTTTTTATGTACAAAGCTTTATAAATTTTAACCCCTTCTTTTTGATGAATGGTCAGGGTTGATGAAGTTTATTTCAGAAAAATAATGACTGCACTGATTTTGATAGTTCTTACAGTACTTTCGTTTTTTCTCTTGCGTCCTGTTTTAATGGCGATTATTCTCGCTCTGATTCTTGCCTTCATTTTTAGCCCGGTTTATGACTGGCTAAACAAAAAGCTAAAAAAACCAAACCTTTCTGTTTCAATTATAATATTATTTATCTTAGCGATAATCATCCTTCCAATATGGTTCCTGACACCCCTTTTAATCAGACAATCTTTCAAAATCTTCCAGGCTATTCAACAGGTAGATTTCGTTACGCCTCTTCAAAGAATTTTCCCCTCCTTTTTTACCTCTGATCAGTTTTCGGCTGAAATAGGAGGAATAATAAGCTCGTTCACTTCTGATGCGGCTAATTTTATTGTAAACTTTTTTGCAGATTTTTTGTTGAACTTTCCAACACTTTCTTTGCAACTTGTTGTTGTTTTGTTTACTTTCTTTTATGTTTTGAGGGATAAAGACAAGGTTATTGAGTATATTGAAAGTCTTTCACCTTTTTCCAAGGCTGTGGAGAAGAAACTTTTCGATTATTCCAGAGGAATAGCGTCTTCAGTTATTTACGGACAGGTCATAATAGGAATGGTACAAGGAATTATTGTTGGAATTGGATTCTTTCTTTTTGGAGTTTCAAACGCCCTTGTTTTAACACTTTTAGCGATGCTTGCAGGAATATTCCCTATCGTGGGCACGGTTTTGGTTTGGATTCCGGTTATGATTTATCTGATTATTGCAGGAAACAATTTTGCAGCAATAGGTGTTTTTATATTCGGAATGATTTCATCCACGGTTGACAATTTCTTAAGGCCTATGATTGTTTCCAAAGCAACCGATTTACATACAGGGATTGTTATAGTGGGAATGATCGGCGGTTTGTTTTTGTTTGGAATTCTTGGATTGATTATAGGTCCCTTGATTTTGGCCTATTTAATAATAATTTTAGAGCTTTATAGGAAGAAAGATGTTCCGGAGATTTTGATAAAACAGGAAAAGTAGCACGATAAATATAAAAACCATTTCTTATTTTTAGTTTTGTAAAAGAGGTTAATATGGAACTGAAAATACGCTTTTTAGATTGGGAAGCAGGAGTACCT
Organism: Candidatus Woesearchaeota archaeon; assembly: GCA_964503975.1. GTDB lineage: Archaea > Nanobdellota > Nanobdellia > Pacearchaeales > GW2011-AR1 > ASMP01. Next base: position 5,678 of record CAZDCI010000008.1, on the reverse strand, counting down.
TCAGCAATGCTCAACCAAAAAACTGCAGACAAGCTTGGAATACAAACCAAAGACCGCATTTCTTTAAGAACTATGGGAAATAATCCTAAAGAAGTTTCAACCACTTTAGATACTATAAAAGGAATCATACGTGAAAATGAAGTCGGAGTTTCCAACGAACTTAAGGATCGTTTGAGCTTGAGAAAGGGTCAAAAAGTGGACGTGAATCTTGCAATTCCTCCAAAAAGCCTGGAATTTGCAAAAAAGAAGATGGAAGGAAAAAGACTCAAAAAGAAAGAGATTTATTCAATAATTAAAGATGTGGTTAGCAATTCTTTATCTGAATCTGAAATAGCTCTTTTTGTTTCAGGAATGTATAAACACGGAATGAACATAAAAGAAACTATCCATCTGATTGAAGCCATTTTGAAGACAGGAAATCAGCTAAAACTTAGGAATAAGTTTGTTGTAGATAAGCATTCCATAGGAGGGGTTCCCGGCAATCGTACAACTCCGATAGTTGTTCCAATCTGTGTTGCTGCAGGATTAACCATGCCCAAGACTTCTTCTAGAGCCATAACAAGTGCTGCGGGAACCGCTGACGTGATAGAAACGATTGCAAGCGTTGAATTTTCAATGAAAGAGCTTAAAAAGATAATCAAAAAAACAGGCGGTTGCATGGTTTGGGGAGGGTACCTTGGAATGGTTCCTGCTGATTCAAAGATAATTAGGGTTGAAAAGGCTTTAAAGATAGACCCTATGGCCCAGCTTATTGCGTCAATAATGGCCAAAAAACTTGCGGTAGGGAGCAGATATATTCTGGTGGATATCCCTTATGGGAAAGGAGCCAAAGTAGACAAAAAACATGCGAATTTTTTGAAGAAAAAATTTGAAGCTCTTGGAAAACACTTCAAAGTAAATTTAAAATGCGTTTTGACTGACGGGACTCAACCTATAGGATGTGGTGTAGGACCAGTCCCCGAGCTCAAAGATGTCATAGCTATTTTAGACCCCGAAAAACAAGGACCTAAAGATTTAGAAGAGAAGTCCCTTCTTTTATCTTCTGAGATAATAAGGATGACAGGTAAGGCAGGTAAAGAAGAAAGCAAAAAAAAGGCCAAAGATATTCTTTACAGCGGAAAAGCTTTTGAAAAATTTAAAGAAATTATAGAAGCGCAGAGTGGAAATATAAATAAAATAAAAGAAGCAAAATTAAACCACAATATTCTGGCTAAAAAATCAGGGAAAATAAAAAATATAGAAAATAAAAAAATAAGTTCTTTGGCAAGAATTACAGGGTGCCCTTTAGACAAGCAATGCGGTTTGTATTTGCATGTTTTGAAAGGTGAGAAAGTAAAAAAGAAACAAAAACTCATAACCATTTATGCAAATTCAAAAACGCGTTTAAATGAAGCTATAAGGTATTTCAAAGAAGAAAAGCCAATAAAGATATCTTAATAAAACCCGTTTTTTATCCTAATTAATTTTTTAAACTTTAAGCAACTTGGTTTTATATGGACAGAGTTAATTATAAAAGGAAGCTTGTGAATTACTTCAAGAAAAATTTGAAAAAAGGTTACACAGAGGAATCTTTAAAGTGGGCACTTATACGTCAAGGTTACTCAAAAATTATGGTCGAAAATGCAATTAAAGAGCTGCATAAAGAACTTTCAAAAGATGCTCCCGAGTTAAAAGATAAGCCCGTTATCAGGTATGAAATTCTTGATGAGCATAACAATCCTGTAAAGATAAAAAAGCCATGGTGGAAGAAGTTTTTTGGTTGAGATAGTAACAAACATTTATATATACATAATGCATGCATAATATATGGGTAATCAAACTTCTATAAGGGTAAGCACAAATTTATTAGGCGCGTTGAAGGGTTTTAAAGAAAATAATGAGAGTTATGAAAAAGTAATATGGGATTTTATAGAACCCCATCTTGAATTGTCCGAAGAAGCAAAAAAAGATATAAGGACATCAAACAAAGAGTACAAAAAAGGAAATTTTACAACCTTAGAAGAAGTTAAAAGAGAACTTGGTTTTTAATGGAGATTATTCTTTCAAATAATTCTAAGAAACAACTCAAAAAATTAAATGCTAGAATTCAGCAGAAAATAATTTTCACTCTTGAAAAATTCAAAAATAATCAAAGAACAGATATAATAAAACTGAAAAATAAAAAGGGAGAATTTAGAATAAGAACAGGAAACTACAGAATACAGCTTAAAAAAGTAAAGGAAGGATTCCTAGTGGCTAAAATTGGAAAGAGAGAAAATTTTTATTTAATTTTTGTGTAAAAGTAAATCGCTTAAAAAATTTTGTTTTTGGTTGATGATACTTATTTAAATTATCACCTCTTAATTTTAATACGAAGAAAAAAGGGGCGGTAGATACACTTCATTTGATTACAGGAGTATTATTAATTTTAGCAGGAGTATTATATGTTTTTAATAACGGGACATGGGGCTGGTGATAGCTTTAATAGGTCTGTTGATGGAGGCAATAAGAAAAGTTGTGTGAAATGGAATTATCAAACACGCCACAGGTATTGATTGGAATTGCAGTAATAGTTTTGAATTTAATTCCATTGCTGACAAAAAAGTACAAGTATCTTTTAGTGACGATAATTTTGTCTTTAATTATTATGTATTTGGGGTTGATGATTTAAGTGTTTTTTAAGAATTTTTATCTATTATTTTCTAATAAAGAATTAACCTCATCAAATCTTCTTTGAAGTTTTTTTTGTAGTTGTGTATGCCTATCGCCTATAGTTATCGTAACTTGCTTATAAACTACGATGTTAGGCGTTCCCATAACTACAAAACGCCGGCACCAGGAATCGAACCTGGATGTCCGAAAGGACCCTGGGCTCAAACCAGGTGCATTACCATTCTGCGCATGCCGGCATAAAACTTTCAAGTAAAACAGGTTAAAAAGATTTCTGTTTCTTGAAAAAGCCTCCGCCGGGGATTGAACCCGGGACCTCTGCTTTACGAGAGCAGCACTCTAAGCCAGCTGAGCTACGGAGGCAATCACTTCTTCACAAACCACGCAACTCCAAACACCAATCCAAAAAACACAAAACCTTTCCAAATATTTGAGGTTGGAGGCGTGAAAAGTATTGATGCAAATAATAAAAACGACATCATGCCGAGAGTTTCTTTTTTATCCATAAGAAATAGATTGTTTAAGGTTATAAAAATATTATTGCAACTAGAAGTATGAAAGTTGTTTGGCCGATAAAATAAAAATAATTAAATTTAGCCAAACAACGCACCAAGCCCTTCTGCTGCAGCTTCGCCTTTCTTTTCATCTTCCTCTTCTTCGGCTTTTCCTTCGTCAGCATCTTTTGCTTCTTCGCCTGAAGGAGCCGCGCTGACAGGAGCTGCTAGACTTGCAGATTCAAGTTCTTTTTCTATATCTACACTTTTAAGACTGGCAACCAAAGACTTGACTTTTGACTCGTCAACATCCGCTCCTGTCGCTACAACAACTTTTTTGACAGTGTCTTCGTTGACGTCTTGTCCAAGTTTGTGCAGTAAAAGTGCAGCATATATGTATTCCATCTTATTTATTTTTCCTCCCGGATTTTTAGTTGAGCGATTTCTGTTAAACTTCTAAATTCAGCTTCGGATAAACAGGCTACCAAATTCTTTTGAGATCCGTTAATTCTCTCTTCCATAAACACCAGATACAGTTCTCCATAAATAGAAAATAGTACGCCTCCATCATATTTTATCATATATGTTATATTCACATCTCTATCTTCTTCTAGGATTTTTGAAACATCTCCAAATCCAACTCTTTCATAATTTGGTCTTACTTTGTTACTCATTTTTCCTCCTGAGATTTATTTTCTTGTTGAGTTTCTTCAGGTTTTTCTTTTGGTTCACTTTCACTTTTTTCTTCCCTCTTTGAATCCTCTCCTTTTTCTTCATCCACATCTTTTTTTTCTTCAGGCTCTCCTTCTTTCTTTTCAACATCTTTAGATTCTTCACCCTCTTCTTTTGATTTTCCTCCGTCTTGAGTTTCTTTTGTCTCCACTTTCTTTCCACTTTTTTCTGTTTCTTTTTTCTTTCCAGTATCACTTTTTCCATCAGATTTCAAAAGCGCTTTCAGTGTTTTTTCATGAGCTCCTGCTTTACCAAGCAAGAAAGTTATTGTATCATTGCTGATGTATCCAATTTCAACCGCAAAAGGCAAGGCTCTTGAGAATGCGTGCTTTATATCCCGCAGCGCCTTTTCAGGGTCAATTTTTATCTCGGTGTAAAGCTTCTTTTTTTCATTATCAAAAGCACACAAAGGAGTGAAACCTATAAGGAAAGGTCTTATGTTCAATTTGCTCATGATTTCTGCAGCTTTTCCGGATATTTTTTCTCCCTCTTTTGCAACAACCTTCTCTTGCTTGATATGGATTTTACCTTTTTCAATTTGTATTGGGATTCCCAAATCTCCAAGTTCAGATATTGCCGGCCCGGGAACCAAGTCAGTTGGGCCTTTAGGTATTTTTATATCCTCTGGAGCTACCTGTCCGGGTTTGGCTTTGGCAGGTCTTTTACTTCTTACCAGCTCAGAAGCCAAATCAAAAGTGTCCAGATTTGAAAATAAGATGGCTACGCTTTCAGTTATTTTTTCTTTAAGCTTTTCAATTTCTTTTTCTTCAGATGAAGACGCGTTGATTGCGCGGAAAATCAAACTTTTTTTAGGCACAGTGACAAGCGCTTTTCCGCGAAGTTTTTTAACAATCTCTTGAAACTGAGAAGCGGGAATGTTTTTGATTGAAGCCACAAGAATTGTTTTATTGTTTTTTATCAAATCCGAAAGCTCTGCTACTCTTTTTTTCTTTGCTTCCGAAACATGTGCTTTTACTTGTTTTTTTGGCGTCATTTTACAAAATTATTTTTTGAGGTTTAGACATTGTGAATTTTAGTTTGATGTTTTTGATGTTTTCTTTATCTCTTGGAAGCTCTTTGAAGACGGTGTTGTAAACAACCATTATGTTTTCAAGTATTTCTTTATCTGACATACTTTCTTTTCCGACAGCAACCTTAACACTTGTTTCTTTAGGACGTATTTTTAGACTTGAGTTAATTTTTTCTTTCAAAGATTCAACTTCTTTGTCTGAAACATTTGTAAGTATTCCAAGCTGAGGAGAAGGCATTTTCCCTGCAGGCCCCAAAACACGGCCAAAAGTTGTAGCTACCTTAGGCATCACACTTGCTTGAGCAATAAAGAAATCGTATTTTTTAACAAGCTTTTTAAGTTCTTTTTTATCGTTGTATTTTTTGAATTCGTTTGGCGTCACAGTATCTACCTTGCTGTTTTTTGTTTCAAAAAAAGCACAAACCTTTTTGTCTTTAATCTTGTGGGGAAAGCTAACCAAGAGGTTTATCTGATTTTTTTTAAGGTTGAATTTTTTCAGATTTATGGCTAAGTCTACTGTCTGGTCAAAATTACGCTTTTCAGACTTTCTGAGCTCTTCAATCGCTTTTTTGAACTTATTTTCTAGTTCTGTCATGATTACACTCCTACAGTATGCATTACAAGCCTAGAACCCTTTTTAGAGTATCTTGTAATGATGTAGTTTATTTTCGTGTAAAAAAATGCAGTTATTTGCGTTTATAAAACTATCTTTTAATAACAGTATCTCCGACACTTATAAACAACTATGGTGGAGCCAATATCTCCTTCACCCT